>JAGAFT010000243.1 GCA_017627975.1 Oscillospiraceae bacterium | reverse complement strand
TGTTAAATCAATCTCCGTCTCCTCCACAGCAGTACTCCCGCTCCAAGGATCAGGATGCCGCCGAAGAGATAGAGAAGCGTGGTGCCAGAGCCGCCGGTGGAGGGGAGCTCATATCCGGCATCATTGGTTACTTTAAACTGATACCCCATCACCCTTTGTCCTTCATCCTGCAATGGCGTTATACCATTTCCTGAGGTTGACAAGGATGATTCGCTCTGTTCATATGCAGGAGAAGCTGACAATACTATTTTGATCGGTTTATCGAGCTTTATATAACCTTCCGGAGCTTTCTCCTCCACCAGATAATATGTCCCCCATGTGTACTGGCCTAAATCAAGAATACCGTTTTGGTCGGTCGCTTTGTTTGACTCAAGTGCCTGTGCTTCTGGGTTGACATTACCTTCCTCATCATAGTGATCACTCCCGTACAAAGAGAACTCCGCACCCTTCAATGGCGTCGAGCCTGACTGATCAGTTTTAAGGATCTGGATCTTCTTTTTGGGCGCTTTGTTAGTATACTTCACGCTGTACAGAACGTTCGCTTCTTCTATTGTTCCGCTCATCTCTGTATTACCGAGAGTAATCGTCATGTGTGTATTTACTGAAGCCGAGTTGTGATCCGTACCTGTCTTTTTCGCATCACCTTCTATTTTTATAAATACATACTCTGTATCTTCAAGTACCTCCTTAATGGTGTAGGTTGTAGCATTGGACAGATTCAGAAAACGCACATTCCATCCCTGCTTGATCTTTAGAGTAAATTTTGTGTTATTCTTTGCAACATAATAGGGTCTGGTGTTGGTTGCGTCATCGGCAGGAGTCAACGTGGCGGTTGTAATGCTCACATCGCTGATGTACTCTTTACTGACAGTATCATATACAGTAAAGATGATGTCATCGTCTGTTCTGCTTTCATTAAACTGTGCCTCAAAGGTAAACAAGTCATCACTCGCAACCGGTTCATCACCGTCACCGATGACCTCTTTACTGAGATCCAGGAAGCTTCTGTGATCATTGACGGCCTTTAGTACCGCATCTGTCCCCTCGTCACGATAAACGTTTCCTTCCACCCTGTAGTATTCCTTGCCATCATCTGCACAGTAATACTTCGTGTCTGCAGACATACCTACCGGAGCATCTACTTTGGATAGCATATGCAGCACATCATTGATCACCATCGGATGATAGGTGTCCGCTGTCAGTTCCCAGTAGATGGAATCCTCGCCGGTCTCCTTCAGAGTAAAGTCATGTCCGGTCTCATAGACATACAGCTTATCCGTTTCTTTATCCACGGTCAGGAGGCCGCAGGAGATATAGTTGTCATCCGACTTCCACTGTCCGTCCTTCGTAAGGGTAAATGTCTTATAAAGCCGGTTTCCCCACAGCTCCAGCTGGATCTGTGTCGGATCGCGCGAGTCAAGAAGGTTGCTGAAAGACTTCTCCACACCAATCTTATCCGTTCGAAGCTTGAGCGGGATCACAGGATCAAAGGTCCCGGGGATCGGATCTCCGGTTGGCGTTACGTCGCCGTCTTCTCCTTCTTTCGTTGCTTTCTTATAGGTGTAACCTGCAGGATTACCGGTTTCATCATCCCGGTTTGTCTTCAGCGTGTAAGTTGCGTTTTCGCCGGTTCCGTTCTTCTTGATCTGGGCTCTTACGCTCTGATCCAGTGTGTCATAATCCTTCAGTCCGTTATTCAGATCCGCCAGCAGATCATATGCCTCCTGGCTGGGCCAGACGGTGAAGTCCACCTTGTAGCTTACGCCCTCCTCCAACATAAAGGTCTCACCGAGGTTCCATTCGACGGCACCGGTATCGCTGTTATAGGCGGCGCGGCCTGCGCCTTCCTTCGCCATCTGTTCCGCTGTCCAGGTCTCCCATACGGTATCACCGACCTTCGCGGCCTTGCCGGCATCGACGTCTTCCTGCGTGGCCGCATGCCCCTTGAAGTACTCAAAATCGTCGCTGTCAGGCAGATTGGTCATGCCGGTTTTCTGCACAGTCTGGGTCAGAGCCGTGATGCCGTCGCTGATCTGAACATCGGAGTAGCCGAAGGTCTTCTCTTTAATCTGATTCTTGATATCCTCAATAGCGGGTTCTATACCGCCTTGCGTTGTTACCTCATAATAATTGCCGCCGGTTCCTGACTCATTGATCAGATTCTCCAGCTTCTTTGCTTCTTCGGAGATTCCGATACCGTACAGGTTTTTGCTGCTTCCGACGATCGCCTTCGCAATAGCCAGTGCCGCGTCATAATTTCGATTCAATGAATCCGTAGAGGATTTGTCAGCGTCTGCATTACCGGTTCCGAAAATGCCCAACTGGTCATAGTAATCCCGCGTGACACCACTCTTATTATCAACAGAGGTAATCTGACTGTCTGTCGCTCCCTGCCGCGAGATCCGGAATGTGGGATTGCCGTCCGTGACGAAGATCACATAGGTGTCGGCGTCTTCCCTCACGCTCATAGCGTTCGCGGCCTGGAGGGCATCTTCCCAGTTCGTGCCTCCACCCAGCGCAAGGCTGCCAACAGCCCTGTTAAACGTATCGGCACTGCCTGTAAATGGAACAATCGTCCCGGCACTTGTGGAAAATGGGACGATCCCCATTCGAACAGCCGGATCTGCCGCGGTCTGCTCTCCCATTAATTCACTTGCAAGCTTTTGTATCGCCCTTTTTACGATATAGTTCCTTTGGCTTGGATCAGTGTCAGGAACTATATATTTGCCTGCATCTTCACCCGGCTGAACATCCGTCAGCGAATTGAATCCGATGGGGAATCTCATACTACCGGACACATCATAAATAACGATGATATCTGCTTTCGCTTTTGCGGTCTTTTGAGGGCCTGAAACTTCAAGCGAGATCGTATTGGTTCCGGTATTCGGGTTCTCTGCCGATTTTTTGAGCACCGTTGGCTCCTGCGGATAGTCCTCCTGAATACTGCTTGTGCCGCCCTGCGTCGCTGTTGGTCTGGGCTCGTAGCAGACATAATAGTCTCCTGTGGCATTTTGGAATTCTATGATGGGAGGAACTTCATCATGATGTTTAACAGACTCCCATGGCCAATAAGGATTTGTAGTTTCATAGTCATGATACGTCGTTCCCGCATACTGATATCCCGGTACATCATAAATCAGATATGCCGGTGTTCCAAATCCACTTGTCGGAGGCGTGAATTGCTCGCTAGTAAACTCATGGAATGTGTTTCCTTCCATATATCCATAGTGTACAGTAGCGCCGTTTATATACTGCGCATCTGTCACTTTGATTGTAAACACCTCACCATCCTTCATGGTGACAGTCAGCGTCTCTTCTGTATCAAACGGGTGTACGCTAATTAAAGCCCAGTCCCCAGACTCGACAACAGTCCCATTGATCTCTGCAATCTTCTCTTCCGTCAGCTCAGCACTGTACTCAACATCAAGCCCACGGCTTTCCTTAATCTGACCAACCGTAGTATATGCCTCAACCTTGCTGATATCCACAAGTTCCGGATTGGAGAACTCCACGCTCTCCATGTCCGCTACGAATTTCCTCGTATCATCCGATACTTCCACATCGCCAAGTGTGAGTGCCGTGTTCGTCTCAGAATTTACACCACTCTCTTCCGCCCCTTCGTTGACAGCGTTTTCTTTCGCAATTTCAGCACTTTCCGCCGCATTTTCATCGGAGTTCGTGTCCCCAATTATACCCAGCACTTCTACCAGGTCTGTTAAACTCACAAATCCCCCGCCGGGCATGCTGAAACGGTACACTTTGCCGTCCACTTCATAGGAAAAGTCCACAGTATAGACGACACCATAGACTGAGAAGCTTGATGTCTCAAAGCTCACGTTTGCTCCAATGGATTCAGCGTTCAGAACTTCCGGCTGCTTTCCGAAGTGGATAACCTGAGCGTCGGCCACGGTGGTCTCTTCCGGAAGATCGGCCAGCTGGATTTTCATGGAAACGGGCGCAAGAGGCTGCACCTCTTCGCCATCGGCCATGATGCTGATGTCAAAGAAGCGGACAAAGCTGATCTGTTTGTTGCCCTCCAAGGCGTTCTCTGCCTGAGAAAGCAGGTCGCTGTAGTTCGCGCTTTCTTCAAGGATCTCCTCTACCACCAGTTCCGCGTTCTGCGGAATGCCGGCGTTTTCGTCAAAGTCCATGGTAACACGAAATGTCTCGCCGGTGCAGCTGCGGAAATAGGTGTCGACAGTATAGACAATGGCATAGATGGTGAAGGCATCGGCGTCGAAGACAACTTCGCTGTTGTCGGTCTCGGTGCCAGCGGCCTGTTCGATCACTTCGGCGGTCTGCTGGTCCAGGTCAATATGGACGACGTTCGTCTTCTCTTCCGCATGCTGGGTTTCCGCCGGGGTCATGACCACGCGGATGGGCACGGCGGGCTCAATTTCGTTTCCGTCGGCGTCGAAGAACGTGATATCGACGGCCTGGACCTCCAGGACCTCGCCGCTCACGGCGTCGGAGACGGTGTCTTTCAGGCTGTTGCCGTTCACGGGCGTGACGGCGATTTTTGTGTTTTCAGGGAAAGCGCCCTCCGGGGCATCCACCGTGACCTTGATTCCGCCGGCCGTTCTCTCCCAGCTCTGTGCGGGCATGGGAACGGCGGGCGCAGTTACTTCTTCGGCTGCCTTGGTTTCTTCAACCGGCTTGACTTCTTCGGTCTCGTTCTTTTCTTCTTTTTCTTCCTCGTCGGTGCTCATGACGATGAGCTCACTTGTCACGTCCTCGGTAGTCTCTTCGATAGGAGTATAGTCCGGATTCTGCGGCAGGATGCCGTAGCCGGCGATCTCTTCGTCGCCCAGATGATAGCCGAAGGTTTCCACCGCGTCCGTGCGGCTGCCCTCGACGGTGTTGATGCTGCCGTCCTCTTCATCCACATGATAGACGATGCCCATGTGGTCGATGCCCTCTTCGTCGTCCGTGTCGAAGAAGATCAGGTCGCCGACGGCGGGGAGATAGTCCGGTCCGGCGAAGAGCTCGCCCTTCTGGAAGCTCTCGGCCATAAGGGCGGCCGTCGGGTTGTTGGGGACGTTCTCGGCCGGGATGCCGGCATAGCGCAGGCAGAAGGAGACGAACATCGCGCTCCACTCGTCCGCGTAAGGTGCGCCGGACCAGGCGCCGTAACGGGTATAGCCGTGCCTGACCCAGGCGTCGCCTGCGTCGTTCAGAAAGGCTTCAAAGTTGTTCTGGCTCTCGCCGTGACCCTGCTGGGTGGCGGCCACGAGGACAAGGTCCTGGGCCCAGTTTCCGCTGAGCTCCATGCCGTCGAAGTCGCTCTCCCACTCGGACGCGCTCTCAAGGTCCGCGTTCGGATCGCTGACGGGCATCTCGGGAGCGACGGTCACTTCGGGCTGTGCGGTGACCTCCGGCTCGGCGCTCACTTCCGGCTGCGCGGAGACTTCCTGCTCGGCGCTCACTTCCGGCTGTGCGGTGACCTCCGGCTCGGCGCTCACTTCCGGCTGCGCGGCGACCTCTGGCTCGACAGTCACTTCGGGCTCGACGGTTTCTTCCGGCTCATCGACGGTGATCTCTTCCGTGTGGATGCATTCCGGCCCATGGACATGGGGTGTCAGCTCCGCCTTGCCACAGGTGAGTTCCCGTACGGTCTCGAAGCATTCGGCGCCATGGGTATGCGCGCCTTCGCCTTCCGGAATGACACAGGTCAATTCGCGCTCAACGGTATAGCAATCATCGGTATGCGTATGCGCGCCCTCACCCTCCGGAATCTGGCAAATCAGGACGCCGCTTTCATTATAACAGGTGCCGTTGTGCTCATGACCGGGATTCTCCTCAAGGCCGCAGCTCTGCACCTTATGCTCGACATAGCAGGCGTCGGTGTGCTGATGCCCCGGGTTTTCCTCGAGGGTGCAGGTGAGCACCTGGCGCTCGGAGTAGCAGGCGTCGGAATGCGTGTGCGCTTCCAGCTCCGGCAGCGTGCAGACGAGGGTATCCCCCTCGTAGCAGTCGTCGTTGTGCACATGCGCCACCGGCTCCGCCCCCTCATAGGTGTAGGGGCAGTCCAGCACATCCCGGGTATAGACCTTCGCCACCGCCGTCTTGCGGAAGCCGGCAAAGGTCCCCAGAGAGACGAGCATCGACAGACACAGAACCATGGCGATCCATCTGCCGTGTGCCTTCTTGCTCTTTTCGATCCGTTTCAGAAGAGAATCCATCATGACTATATATTGTCCTTTCATTTATTACAAGATCAAGATATAGTTGCAGTCATTTTGATACTATAATGCAACCTTCATAATAGCACTTTTGTCAAGATTTTTCAACGGTTTTTCATAAAAGCATCTGATTTTCATTTTATTTCCATTGAATCATAAAAAATGAAGCTTCCCACCGTCATTCTATCACATCAGGAATCAATAAAAGCATCAAAAAACCGCAGGTTGCCGCTCATTTTTTCAGAGCGGTTCCCTGCGGGAGATGAAAAGATTGAATTGTCCGCGTCAGACGACCTGCCACTCGCTCCCCTGCACACGGATCTTTTCATAATAGAGCGCCTTGGACGTCTCCATGTACGGCGTCAGGTAGACCTGAACCGCGTATCCGATCACCGGCAGCGAGCTGAGCAGCAGCCAGAGAACAAAGGAGAGGTCAAGCAGGAAAAGCTGGGACTTGAAGCCCTGGGTCATTCGTTTGGATTCCCGGATACAGTCCATGGCGCTGAGCTCCGGATGATCGATCATGATATACACCGCAAGGCTGTAGCGGTAGGCCGCGATAATCCCGGGGATCACGAACAGCATTGACCAGAGCATGATAAAGAGCGCCTCCAGAATCAGCAGCCAGAGCAGGCGCGGCATCATGCCGAAACCGTCCAGAAGGTTTCCGTAGTCCGGCGCATTCCGGCGGATGGAATTCAGGGTGAAGATGGAGAAACCGACGCTTACAACCGAGAGCGCAAGATGAAGCAGCACGTCGATCAGCGATTCGCCCGGTCCCGGCATGGCACGCGCCATGAGCTGCATGGCCGCGTCCGCCCTTCCCTCCGACGAAGCCTGAAGAATCCCGGCCATATCGTCGTAGGCCACACCGGTCAGACGCAATGAGAGAAAGTTGATCAGCACGCCGAGCAGCGTGAAGATCAGGCCGGCCGTGATCAGGCTGGGCTTTGAGCTGCGGATGATTTCCTTTGCGTTCTGTTTGACTGCGACCCGATCGATCGTCATAAATCAGCACTTCCCTGTTCCGCCGCAGAATGGGCGGTTATTCATTCCATTCCTGATTATATCGTCTCGCCGGGAAGAGATAAAGGACCAATTTATGAATTCTTGCGGAATTTCATCTTGCGGCAGACTGCAAAACGCGATAAAATGGAAAAAAGGCGGTGAAAAAAGATGGATCGCTACCAGTTGCAGAAAATGATCGACACCCATCCGGAGGCCAAACTCAAGGACCTGGTGATGCAGCTTTTGTATGACGAAATCATCAGTCTGAAGCTCTCCCCCGGCACGAGGCTCAACGTGAACCAGATTGCCTCGATTCTCGGAATCTCGCGTACCCCGGTGGCCGAAGCCATTGCGGGCCTGGTGGAGAGCGGTTTCGTGGTAAACCGGCCGGAGCAGGCGGGAAGCTTCGTTCTGGAACTGAGTCTTCCGGATATGATCAGCTTGTATCAGGTCCGTAACGCCGTTGAAAGCGAGGCGGCCTATCTCTGTGCCTACAACGCGGACGATCAGACCATCCGCGAGCTGACCCGCCTTTCGGATGCCTTCCGGGACAGCGTGACGATGCACGATATCCGCGGCATGCGGGATACAGACATGCCGTTTCACCAGATGATCATAGACTCCTGCGGAAACGCCTACCTCCGCCGCTCGTATGAGCAGATCCGTCCGTATCTAACCCGCTACCAGGCATCGATGCTTGAGTTCATCGGGCGGAAGTCCAATGACCAGAACCCCTGGCTCTCGAACGTGAAGTACAACCACACGGCGGTGGTATCAGCGATCCGGATGCGCCTTCCGGACCTTGCAAGGCAGTCCATGGCGGACCATGTGAGCTCGAGCCTGAGCTTCACAAGCATGTCGAGGGAAGGTTTTGATCCTTTTGCTTCTTTAGAATAAGAAAGCACAGTACCCCCGCCCTCCGGGCGGGGGTACAAGAACCAGATCGAGGGCTTCGCCCCTTTTGCTTCCTATTATAATACCCCGCCCGGAGGGCGGGGTGTATTATGTATTCACTCAGTCGACGCGTTCACAGCCCCAGAAGAAGAGGGCCACGGTTCCCGGGCCGGTGTGGGAGCCGATCGTGGTGCCGATGTTGTTGATGACCACCTTCCCGTTCAGCTTCGGGAAACGCTCCTCCACCAGGTCGGCGACGGCGCGGGCATCGTCATAGCAGGCCGACATGGAGATGTAGCACTTTCCGCTGTAATCCAAGCCGCCTTCGGCGCACTCCTCCATCTTCTTGACGATCTCGCGGATGACCTTTTTCTTGGTGCGGATCTTGAAGCGCGGAATCAGGCGTCCGAGGTTGTCCATGTTCATCAGCGGGCAGATCTCCAGCATGCCTCCGAAGACACCGGCGGTCTTTGAAATCCGGCCGCCCTTTACGAAAAATGTCAGGTCCGTGGAGAAGAACCAGTGGTGAACCTTCAGACGGTTTTCCTCGATCCATTTGGCAAGTTCCTCGGCACTCATGCCCTCGTCCCGCTTTGTTGCGGCGGTGTCCATCAGCAGGCCGTAACCGGAGGAGGCGCCGAGAGAGTCGATGATATAGATTCTGCGCTCCGGATAGCGCTCCCGCAGAATCGCGGCGGCATTCCGGGCGGCATTGATGGTGCCGGAGATGCCGGAGGACAGGCTCACGTGGACGATATCCTTTCCGTCCTCCAGGAACGGCGTAAAGAAATCGACATACTCGGCGACATTCACCTGGGCCGTGCGGGTGTCGGCGCCTTTTGACATCCGGTCGTAAAACTCATCAAAGGGAATGCTCTCCCCCAGGTCGTCCGGATACTCGACGCCGTCCAGGGCGTAGTGAAAGCAGACGTAATGGATGTCCCGGGACTGGAAATGCTCTTTGCTCAGGTCAGCCGTTGAGCAGCAGCTGATAATATAACTCATGGCAGCGGTTCCTTTCCATATACATTGCAGCAATTTACAGCAATGCAAATCTGATAGTTTGATCTATCATACCACAGTCCGCGGGAAAAATCACTCTACAAAGCAAAAACAACGGGCGGAAGCTTCTCTACCCGTTGTTTTGTTTCTCTCTACAATTTGTAGAATGCTTGATTTTAAGGGGTTTTGGCGGGTTCTTCAGGTTGCAGCTCAGGTACACGATGATCTCCGCCGGAATCACGATCAGGAACAGCTGCCATGGATGGTAGCGCGGATACACGAGCAGATAGGCCGCCAAAAAAAGCGACAGGACGAAGGCCGCAATGACATGTTGAAGATGTTGTTTCCGGTGAAACACACAGATCAGAATCATATACACCAGGATGGAGACCGGAAGCGCAACGACAAACACCTGCCACACGATGAGGCCGACCAGCCAAAGCGCCACAAACGCCGTCAGGGCCAGGGTCCATACCCCGACTATAGCGATGGCGATGATGCGTCCGGTACTGTAGGAAACCTCTTCGGTCTCGGGTTCCTCGGTGGGAATCGGCTTCCACTCGTCATGAGAGCTGAGCAGATCATCGACCGTAACCCCAAAGATTTCCCCCATCTGCTTCAGGACAAAGGCATCGGGAATCGCTTCGGCCCGCTCCCATTTGGAGATGGTCTTATCGGAATAATTGAGCTTGTACCCAAGCTCGGCCTGGGTCATGCCCGCACGTGTGCGGAGATTGATTATGTTGCTTGCGGTTATCAGCTTGAGTTCTTCCAGTTGCATGAAATAATCTCACTGTTCTGTAAAACTGTTGGCCCGGAGCCCGCTTACTCCTCGATGAACAGAATGCCGAGGGTTTTGGGGCCGCAGTGGGTCGAAATGGTGCAGCCGGCCAGCGTGTGATGAATCTCCTCCACGGGGATCAGTTCACGCACCAGGGCGTAAATCTCCTCCAGGGTGCTTTCTTCAACCTCGCCGGATTCGGTGATGAAGACATGGGCCGGACGGACCTTCCGCCCCTGAAGGCGTTCGCGAATGTACTGTTTATAGACATGTTCGATGCTGCCGCGGTATTTCTTATAGACGACCAGCTTTCCGTCCTTCATCTCCAGGCCCGGTTTCAGGTGCAGGAGGTTGGCGCCGAGCGCGGCAACGCCGGTGCAGCGTCCGCCTTTCCACATGAACTCCAGCGTGTCCAGGACAAAACTTGTCTGGACCTTGCCGGACAGCTCGCGAAGGTGCTCGGCAATCTCGCGGGCGCCCATTCCCCGGTCACGGCAATCCGCGCCCTCAATGGCCAGCAGGCCGATTCCGGTGGAGAGCATGCGCGTATCCACCACGTGGACCCCGCCCAGCTCCGACGCGGCCATGCAGGCGGCGTTATAGGAGTTGGAGAGCTCCGAACTGATGTCCAGATGGACGACGGAGAAGCCCTCCTTCGTAAACTGTGAGAAGAAATCAATAAACTCCTGCACGCCGACCGCGGAGGTCTTCGGCAGGGTTCCGTCCTTCCGGTAGCGGGCATACATCTCCAGCGGAGTAAAGCCGTTTCCATCCAGGAACGTGTCCTCCCCCAGGGTAATCGTAAGCGGGATCACCCGGATATCATATCGTTCCAGAAGATCCTTCGAAAGGTCGCAGGTACTGTCGGCGGTAATCACAACCGGTTTCGGCATGTCGATCATTCCTTCCTGTGTTTGTAAGAAAAGCATCGTGAAATGCTGTTATTTTCAAAACAGAGGGATTATAACACGCAAACCAGGGCTTGTCTATGCACATTTGAAAAGGAATTGTAAAATAATCCGCGCCGCCGTCAGGAAACTCTTGCTTTTTCAGCCGGAATCCGGGATAATAGGAAAAACGATACTGCTTAACGGGTTTGACTGCCCTGTGAGTTCTATCTCCCCGCCTCCGGCGGGGAGATAGAACTCACAGGAATCTCGTTAAGGAATACATCTCAAAGGAGCAGGAATGCATCATGATTCAACCGAACGATGTCATGAAAGCGCTTGACGAAAACTGGGAGGAGTTCAAAAAACAGGCTTTCCAGGATCCGCTGTATTATAACGGTCCCGGCGATCTGCTGGATACCGCGGAGGGCAGGGCAAAGTTCTGTCGGCTGAATGAGACCGGCGTCTTTCGCAAGGAGGATCCGGACTTCCCGGGATATAAGATCTGGGTTTTCAATCTCCAGGGCAAAGGCATGACCGTCAAGAAACGCAGTCGGGTCGATCCGGCCCTGATGGAGGACATCGACTATGACGCGGAGGGAAACCAGACCGGAAAAAGCTACGAACCTGCCTGAAATGCTAACCATCCCCCGCCGAAGGCGGGGGATGGTTAATAGTTTACGAACCCGTGTAATGCTGCAAGCACCCAGCCTCCGGCGGGGTGCCTGTCATTTCACTTGATGCTGCCGAAGAGACCGCGCGCTTCAAGGCACATGTATACCCCCGCCGAAGGCGGGGGTATACATTCTTACAAACTCACTTGATGTTGCCGAAGAGACCGCGGATGATCGAGCTGCTTCCGTTGCGCATGACAGAGCTCAGGGCGTTGGTTGCCGCCCGCTTGGCGATGGTCTTGGCGCTGGTCTTCTTCCCGCCGAGGACGGAATTTACGATATTGGTGCTGACCGAGCGCATCACCGAGGAGGTCGCCGCCGCCGCGGCTTTCTCGACGGCCTTTCTCTTCTTCTCCGCTTCGCGTATAGCTTCCTTTTCGGCGGCGAGGGCTTCCTTCTCCGCCGCTTTCAGGGCGGCCGCTTCTTCCTTCAGCTTCTGCTTTGCCGCAGCCGCCTCTTCTTTGAGGCGCTGCTTCTCGGCCTCAGCCTCGGCTTTCAGGCGCTCCTTCTCCGCTTCGGCTTCTTCGGCTTCGCGGATGCGCTGGGCCTCAAGCTCTTCGTTCGCTTTGGTGATGATCTCAAAAGCGGACTCACGGTCAAAGCTCTCGCGGTACTTGACCTCGAACTCGTCGGAGAGAATATAAGTGTTTACGGCGTTTTCATCCGCGATGCCCATCAGGCTCTGCGGCGGAAGGATAAAGGCGCGTTCCACAATATTCGGGATGCCCTCTTCGTCAAGGAAGCTGACAAGCGCTTCGCCGACACCCAGTTCCGTCAGGGCGGTCTTGGTGTCAAAGGCCGGGTTCACACGGAAGCCCTTTGCCGCGGCGCTGATGGATTTCTGCTCCGCCGGGGTGTAGGCACGCAGAGCATGCTGAACCCGGTTGGAGAGCTGGGCCAGGACCTCGTTCGGAATATCCGAGGGGCTCTGGGTGACGAAGTAGATACCGACGCCCTTCGAGCGGATCAGCTTCACGATCTGGGTGATCTTCTGCACCAGGGCCTTGGGGCAGTCGGAGAAGAGCAGATGCGCCTCGTCAAAGAAGAAGATCATGCGGGGCTTGTCGAGATCGCCGACTTCGGGCAGCTTCTCATACAGGTCCGTCATCATCCAGAGCAGGAAGGTCGCATACACCGTCGGGCTCTGAATCAGGCGCTTGGAAGAGAGAATGTTGATGTATCCCCGGCCTTCCTTGCCGGTACGCATCCAGTCACGGATATCGAGCTCCGGCTCGCCGAAGAACTGTTCCCCGCCCTCTTCTTCAAAGGCAAGAAGCGCGCGCTGAATGGCGCCGACGCTGGCGGCGGAGACATTGCCGTACATGGTGGTGAACTCGGCGCGGTTGTCGCCGACAAACTGAAGCATCGCACGAAGGTCTTTCAGATCCAGGAGGAGCAGGCCGTGGTCGTCCGCCACGCGGAAGACGATGTTCAGCACGCCGGTCTGAATCTCCGTCAGGCCGAGAAGACGCGCAAAAAGCGTCGGACCCATCGAGGAAACGGTTACGCGGACCGGATGGCCGGTCTCGCCGAAGATATCCCAGAAGCGGGTCGGGAAAGCACGGTACTCAAAGTCCTCTTCCAGGCCGAAGCGGGTAATCCGCTCCCGCATATTCTCGGAATCCACACCGGGCATGCACATGCCGGAAAGGTCCCCCTTGACATCTGCGAGGAACACGGGCACGCCCATCTCGGAGAAGGACTCGGCCATGACTTTCATGGTGACGGTCTTGCCGGTACCGGTCGCGCCGGCGATCAGGCCGTGGCGGTTGGCCATGCCGGGCAGCAGGTAGAGTTCTTTGTCTTCTGTTTTCGCAAGATATATTTTGCCGTCTCTGTACATATTCAAATCTCCCATCTGCCGCAGTTTATTTTTCTTAACGATATCATTACCCGGATATCCCCGCCGGAGAGGTGGGAAATGTCTTCACACGGCACATAATACCGTTAAGAAGTATAAATCTATGGGGGATGCCGCGGCTTCATCCCAATATTCTGTGGTTCTTACTATATCACAGGTTTTACAACAAAACAACGAAAAAATTCATTTTCACTCCGTTGCCGACAGAAATAAACTGTGCTATACTAAAATTGAACATGACAAGTAATATCCCCGCCTCCGGCGGGGATATTACAGATCATTATAGCAGATTATTATCGTTTCATTTTCATTGCCCGGCGAAATGAATTGTGATATACTGAATCTAATACCGATTTGCAGAATTCGAGTGTGGAACAATGGTTTTTTACTTTTCCGGAACCGGCAACAGCCGTTATGTTGCCAAGCATCTTTCAGAGCAGCTCGGTGATGAGCTTGTTTCCATGAACCGCCTGATCCGCCAGCGCAGGCTGGATCCGTACACCGCGCAGTACGCCTTTACTTCCGAGGTCCCCTTCGTGGTCGTCTGCCCGACCTACTGCTGGCATGTGCCGAAGGTGGTGGAGGAGTTTCTGCTCGACAGCCGCTTTCTCGGCAGCCGGGAGATGTATTTTCTTCTGACCTGCGGCTCCGGCACCGGCCAGGCCGCCGCCCACGCGGAAAAGATCTGCGGGGAGCTCTCGCTGGAGTTCATGGGCCTTACGTCGATTCTGATGCCCGAAAACTATATCACGCTGTTTCACGCGCCGGAAGCGGACGAGGCCGTCGGCATCATCCGTGCCTCCCGCGCGCAGGTGGAAAACATCGCCAAGCAGATTCTGATCCGTCACACGGTGAAGGACAGCTATTCCGGTCCGGCCATGCCGGAGTTTCTGTACCGCCTGTTCTACAGGGTGTTTGTGACGGACAAAAAATTCCGCGTCAAGGACAGCTGTATCGGCTGCAGCGCCTGTGCCAAGCTTTGCCCCCTGGCGAACATCCGCATGCAGGACGGAAAACCGGTCTGGCAGGGCAGCTGTACCCAGTGCCAGTCCTGTATCGCCGTCTGTCCGGTGGATGCCATTGAGTTCGGACACCGTGCAAAAGGAAAGCGGCGGTACTACCTTTTTGCGGACGGAAGACAGAAGTTCCCGAAGGAGGCGAAACAGTGAAACAGCGCGTCATATCGGCGGTGATCCTTCTTGCGGTCGCCCTCACCTGTATCTTTGCTTCGTTTGTAACGCGGGTTCTCTTCTTCGCGGTGGCGGGGATTCTGTGTGCCTATGAGTACAGCCGCGGTCTGGAGAAGATCCATGTCTACTGCGCGGCCTGGGTCATGTATGTCTACATTGCGGTGCAGGCCGTGCTCGCCCTGACGCATTGCGGCGCCGTCAGCTATATCGCCTGCTTTACCGGCGGCATTTATCTCGCCATGTTCTCCGGCATCGTGCACCGGAAGGTCTCTGGGCAGGGTGCCATCTACACCGTGGCGGGACTTGCCTATCCGGGCGTGATCTACGGTGTCATGATGATGATCAGCGTCGGCTCCATCTGGATCGAGTCCCTGATTCTCGGCGCAATCTCCTGCTGGGCCTGTGACAGCTTTGCCCTCTTCGGCGGCATTCGCTTCGGCAAACATAAGCTGGCGCCGAATGTCAGTCCGAACAAATCGATTGAAGGAAGCGTCTGCGGCGCGCTGGCCTCCATGGTTGCGGGCTTTGTGATCTGGCTTCTGCCGGTCTTCCCGCATCTGTCTCTGCCGGTCTGCCTGCTGACGGCGCTGATCTCTTCCTCCATGGGGCAGATCGGTGACCTTGCCGAGTCGATGATCAAGCGAATGCTGGGCCTCAAGGACTTCAGCAACCTGATTCCCGGCCACGGCGGCATGTTCGACCGGACAGACAGCCTGATGTTTGCCATCCCGACCGCGTATCTCTGCCTGCACATTGCCGGAATCGGCGTTTGATACTCCTTCGAAAAGTGCATTGTCTGAATAAGTCCCCGCCCCGGCGGGGACTTATTCAAATCGCGGCAACCGCGGCAGATATTCATTGCATGGGAAAGAAAGAATAAAATGGAGCAGCCCACCCCGTAAATGGGGCGGGCTGCTTCGGTTTTTATGAAGCGTAGTGGTGCGCGTCCTGCAGGACCATTTCCTTGACTTTCAGGAGACGGACCTTGGTGGCGTTTTCGTTTTCCTCCAGCTTCATGGTGATGTACTTGATGTTCTGTTCCAGCTCGGGGATCATGACGTACTCCAGCGCGTTCACGCGTCTGCGGGTCTTTTCGATCTCCTCGGCCAGCAGCTGCATGGTCTTTTCAACCTGGGCAAGCTGCAGCATGTCCTCGAAGACCTTTGCCATTTTTTCCAGCGCGTCGTCGAGTTCGCCCGAAGTCTGGGCAAAGCCGTAGGGATAGATCTCAGACGGGTCGTTGTTTTTTGTGGTGAAGCTGTAAACCGGGACATTGACGGACATGATGTTCTTGAACTTCATGTCCAGCTCCACGCTCTGACGCGGATAGAGCAGAGCCTGCTCCAGCATCTCCGGCGACATGATGGCGCTTGCAACCTGGAGGGATGCAAACGCACCCGTAAGACCGGTCTCGACGCGGTCGCGGAGGACCTTGTTCTCCTTCACCACGTCCATGAACTGACGCATCAGCTCGTCGCGTTTATCCTTCAGCAGCTTGTGGCCGCGTCTGGCCGTTTTGAGGCGCCCCTTCAGCTGGTTCAGGACCATTCTGGTGGGTGTTACGGCAGTACCTGCCAAATCAAATCACCTCCTGTTTTTCACTCAGCCCGGATCAGGGGGCTTATTTCTCGGGCAGATACTTTTCGATGAACTCGGGCTTGATACGCTTGAGTTCACGCTTCGGCAGAATGCTCAGCAGCTCCCAGCCGATGTTCAGCGTCTCCTCGATGCTGCGGTTGGTGGTGTTGCCCTGGCTGACATAGCGCTTTTCAAATTCATCGGCGAACTTGGCAAAGAGCTTGTCGTCGTCCGAGAGCGCCGCTTCGCCCAGGATCGTCATAAGCTCCTTGGCGTCCTTGCCGCGGGAGTACGCGGCGAAGAGCTGGTTCATGGTGCCGGCATGGTCCTCACGGGTCTTGCCGACGCCGATGCCCTTGTCCTTCAGACGGCTCAGGGACGGGAGCACATCCACGGGAGGCACGATGCCCTTGCGGTGCAGCTCACGGGAAAGGATGATCTGGCCTTCGGTGATGTAACCGGTCAGGTCGGGGATCGGGTGGGTCTTGTCGTCTTCCGGCATGGTCAGGATCGGGATCATGGTGATGGAGCCCTTCTTTCCCTGACGGCGGCCGGCGCGCTCATAAAGCGTGGCCAGGTCGGTGTAGAGGTAGCCGGGATAGCCGCGGCGTCCGGGAACTTCCTTTTTGGCGGCGGAGATCTCACGGAGCGCTTCGGCGTAGTTGGTGATGTCGGTCAGGATGACCAAGACCTGCATTCCCTTGTCGAAGGCAAGGTACTCCGCGGCGGTCAGGGCCATACGCGGGGTGGAAATACGCTCGACCGCGGGGTCGTTGGCGAGGTTGGAGAAGACGACGGTACGGTCAATGGCGCCGGTGCGGCGGAAGTCATTGATGAAGTACTCGGACTCTTCAAAGGTGATGCCGATGGCGGCAAATACGACGGCGAAGGTCTCGTCGTCACCGAGAACACGGGCCTGACGCGCGATCTGAGCGGCGAGGGCCGCGTGCGGAAGGCCGGAGCCGGAGAAGATCGGCAGCTTCTGGCCGCGGACCAGGGTGTTCAGGCCGTCGATGGTGGAGACACCGGTCTGGATGAACTCCGCGGGATAGGCGCGGGCGGCGGGGTTCATCGGCAGGCCGTTGATGTCGCGGTGGTCTTCGGCAAGAATCGCGGGGCCGCCGTCGATGGGATTGCCCATGCCGTTGAAGACACGGCCCAGCATATCGCCAGAGACGGCAAGCTGCTGCGGGTGGCCGAGGAAGCGGACCTTTGATGCGGCCAGGTTGATGCCCTGGGCGGCTTCAAAGAGCTGGACGACCGCGCGGTCGCCTTCAACCTCAAGAACCTTGCAGCGGCGGATTTCACCGTTGGGGAGCTCGATCTCGCCCAGTTCGTCATAGGTGACGCCCTCGACATGCTCGACAATCATCAGAGGGCTCGCGATTTCTTTGATGGTTTTGTATTCTTTGATCATGCGTCCTCACCCCCTGCGACTACTTCTTCAATCTCTGCTTTCATCTGCTTCTCGATCTCGTCATAGACCTCGGTAAAGGCATTGGGATCGGCCATCTTGGCACGTCCGATCTTTTCGCGGGCGTCGATGGCAAAGAGACCGTTCATGTCCGCGCCCTTGGCCAGGGCATCGCGGCAGAACACGTCGTACTTCAGCACCATATCCAGCAGACGGAACTGCTTGAGGTAGGAGGAATAGGCGTCTTCATCCACGAAGGCGTTCTGCTGCAGGAAGTCTTCACGGATCATCTTCGCCGTCTCCATGGTGAGGCGGTCTTCAGCGGACAGAGCGTCCTGTCCGACGAGGCGGACGATTTCCTGAAGTTCGGCCTCCTCCTGGAGGATGTGCATGGCGCGTTCACGGTTCTTCATGTAGCTTTCGCCGAACTGCTCGGTATACCAGGGGGCCAGGGTGTCAACATACAGCGAGTACGAGGTCAGCCAGTTGATGGCCGGGAAGTGACGGGCATAGGCCAGGGACGAATCCAGGGCCCAGAAGACCTTGACGATACGCATCGTGGCCTGGGAGACCGGTTCGGAAATATCGCCGCCCGGAGGAGATACGGCGCCGATGGCGGTGACGGAGCCGCGGCGCTCGTCGGAGCCGAGGCACTCCACCACGCCGGCACGCTCATAGAACTGAGACAGACGGGAGGCGAGGTACGCGGGATAGCCCTCTTCACCGGGCATCTCTTCAAGACGGCCGGACATCTCGCGCAGGGCCTCGGCCCAGCGGGAGGTGGAGTCGGCCAGAACCGCGACGTCATAGCCCATGTCGCGGAAGTACTCGGCGATGGTGATGCCGGTGTAGATCGAGGCTTCACGCGCGGCAACGGGCATGTCCGAGGTGTTGGCAATCAGCACCGTGCGCTTCATCAGCGGCTCGCCGTTGCGCGGGTCTTTCAGCTCTGGGAATTCCATCAGAACGTCGGTCATCTCATTGCCGCGCTCGCCGCAGCCGATGTAGATGACGATGTCCACGTCGGACCACTTGGCCAGCTGGTGCTGCACGACGGTTTTACCGGAACCGAAGGGGCCGGGAACCGCGGCCGTGCCGCCCTTGGCAAGCGGGAACAGGGTGTCGATGATACGCTGACCGCTGTTCATGGGGCGGGCCGGAACGTACTTTCTTTCATAGGGTCTGGCGATACGCACGGGCCAGCGCTGCATCAGGCTGAGCTCATGCTCCTTGCCCTTGGCATCCACCAGCACCGCGACGGTATCGGTGACGGTAAAGCTTCCGCTTTGGACGCTCTTGATCTCACCGCTCAGTCCGGGGGGCACCATGATCTTGTGCAGGATGGCGCTGGTCTCCTGGACCGTACCGACGACATCGCCGGCGGAGAGCTTGTCGCCCGGCTTTGCCACGGCAACAAAGTCCCATTTCTTGTCACGGTTCAGGGCCGGAACATCAGTGCCGCGGGTGATGCTGTCGCCGGTCAGGGCGCGCATCTCGGGCAGCGGGCGCTGAATTCCGTCATAGATGTTGTCCAGCATGCCGGGTCCGAGTTCCACGGACATCGGCATTCCGGTGGTGACGACTTCGGCTCCGGGGCCAAGGCCGGAGGTTTCTTCATAAACCTGGATGGAAGCCTGGTCCCCTGTCATATTCAGGATCTCACCGATCAGGCGGTTGGCACCGACACGCACCACGTCCGAGACGTTGGCATCTGCCAGGCCTTCCGCCACGACAAGCGGTCCGGATACTTTGGTAATTTTTCCGCTCATTAATCAAACTTCCTCTCTTAATCACCCAGGATATTCATGCCGACGGCACGTTCGACCGCCTCGTTCAGTGCGTTCTTTCCGAGGCCGAGGCTTCCCTCGCGTCCGGGGATCAGGATGATCGCCGGGGTTGGGCTGTCCTTATGCTTGTCGATCTCGTGGGAGATCTCCTGGGCAAGCTTTTCTTCGATGTAAATAATGGCATACTCGCTGCCTTCCTTTGTCAGGCTGCGCAGTGCCTGCAGCGCCTCCGCGGCGTTTGCCGCAGGGCAGGCCTCAAGACCCACGGCCTTGAAGCCGATGACGGTGTCGTTACCGCCGATAACCGCAATTTTAAGCATACAGATCACGCAGCCTTTCCCGGATGGTATCGGACGGAACGCCGGCCAGGCGCCCGGTCAGAATCATCCGCACGGCGGTCAGCTCGTTCTCGGTCCCGGCGAGATAGGCAAGGACGCTCTCTTCGCCGAAGGAGCAGAGCTTCGCGTTGGCGAGATAGTCGGCAACGGCATTGTCGCAGGCAAGCTCAAAAGCCGTGAGCGTGCCGCCGGACACCGCCTCGCTTCCAAGCTGTGAAGCCTTGGAAAGCGCGGTCCCGCCGAACACGGAGGCCAGGCCTTCGCCGGCAACGCCCTGGATGAGACGCTCCTCGCTGACACTGCCGCCGGAGACAAGCGCTTCCTGAAGATAGCCGATATCCTTCCCCATCCGAAGAATACGGACGGCGGAGCGCAGGTTGGTGCTGTCGGCGAGAAGCGCGACATAACCGCGGGCAAAATCGCTGTCCAGCGCCTCTGCCAAGCCGGTCATCTCACGGAAATACGCCTTGTCCAGCAGGAAGTCGGAGAGCTGCGGGTTGGCGCTGCGTGCAAGGAGATTCTTCGCCTCCTCGGCCGCGCTGCCGAGCTCACCGGGAAGGTCCCGGAGCCGGTCCTCCTGAAAGCGCTTCTGCATCGTATCCGGCGCAATCCGTCCGGAGGCGGAGAGCAGAGACGCATCGTTCTGATGCATGGCATCGGACTTGATAAGCACCTTGGCGTTGTGATAATCGTATTTCAGGCGGAATAGATCCAGCGCGGCCGCATTCGGAACCAGAGATTCCAGTTCATGAAACACTGCGGCCCTGCGATCGGCGAGCGCGGTCTCGATCTGTTTCACCGTCATCTGCGACATATCCTCGTAGCCGCTGTCCGTCAGCATTTTCGCCGCGTCTTCAAAGCTCGGGGCGTCGAGCATGCGCTCGGCCTTTTCCCGGCTCAGCATGCGCGGCTCCCGGGCGCGGAGCAGCGAGGAAATATACAGATAATCCTCTTTGTTGATAGCCAATACAGGTCCTCCTTTCGTCGGACGCTTACTTGAACAGGATGTCTGCGAGCTTTGAGGCCATTTCGCCCTTGCACAGCTCCACCAGCAGTTCCACACTGCAGTTGGCTTCTATGCTTCCGCGGCGCAGGATCAGTCCGCCGGCGATGTCACGGGTTTCATCCGCAAGCGTCATGTGCGCGCCTTCGGCGTTGATCGCCTGAATAAGCTTCCCGCCGATGGCGGTGTGATCCCGTTCGTTGAGGATTACTTCTTCCTCACCGGTGCCGGCGGCGTTTTTGGCAAGGCCGGCCAGGAACGCGACATAGCGGTCCTCGGGGAGCGAGACGATCTTTTCCTGCGCGAGGTCGAAGCTCTTTTCCACCATCTCCTGCTTGACGGCGAGAACACTCTTTCTCGCTTCCATTCTGGAGATGCGCAGCGCACCGTCTTCCTGATCCTGGCAGGCCTTGACGCCTTCGCGGATCCTGTCGCTGTAAAGCCGGGAGGCCTCTTCCTCGTATTTTGCCTTGATGTCGGCGCACTTTGCCGCGGCTTCGGCAAGGATTGCCTCGGCCTGCGCATTGGCATCCGCCTCAATGTGCGCTATGATTTTTTCTGTACCCTTCATGGTGTCCTCCCTTCGGTCAGATTCCGTACGGAGAGGGCTCAGATGAAGAGCAGCATCATCATCGAAGCCAGAAGCGAAAGAATGGCGTAGAACTCGACCGTGATGCAGAGGATCATACCCTTGGACCAGTGATCCGGGTTCTTCGCAAGCAGATTAACCGATGCGGCGGCAACTTTGCCCTGATACTTGGCCGTCACGAGACCGCCGATGCCGATGGGCATGCAGGCTGCAAAGTAGCGGCAGCCGTCAACGAAGCTCAGGTTCGCGGCCGTGCCGTCCAGCAGGCCCATGTTCATGATCGCCACGAAGAACACGACCAGACCGTAGAGACCCTGGGTACCGGGGATAACCTGAAGAATCATGACCTTACCGAACTTGCTGGGATCCTCCGTCACGAGGCCCGCACCCGCCTGACCGGCAACGCCGGTACCGATACCGGAACCGGCACCCGCAAGGCACGCTGCCAGGCCGGCGCCCAAAAGACCGATTGCAAGACCGGAATGCGCAAATAAGAATTCCATTTTGTTTTCCTCCTGTGTTTCAATGATGATTAGTTTTCAACGGTGTCATAGTATTTGGGATTGACGGCCAGGGGGGCAAAGGCCCGTCCGCCGTCCTTGTAAAACTTGCCGAAGTACTCCAGGCACTGCAGACGCAAATCGTGCACATAGCAGCCCAGAAGGTTCAGCGCGAAGTTCAGCGCGTGCCCGATCACGAAAATGATCAGGAAGAAGACCAGGTTGTTCGCAATGCCGCCGATGGTGTTGAACACCGTCGCAATAACGCTGCCCGCCAGCATCAGGGCCATGATACGGGAATACGACAGAATGTCACCGAACCAGCCGGTCAGCGTATTATAAAGTGTACCAAAAATACTGGTGAACTTGCCGAAGCCGGTGGCGCCGCGCGTGCCTCCGTAGAGAATCATCACGCAGCCGATGATCAGAACCGCTTTTCCAAGGATCGCGGGGATTCCCGGCGCAACGGTCTTGTTCAGGGCAAAGAGGATAATGCCGACCAGAGTAACCCAGAGGGAACCTTCTTCCCAAAGCGCCGAGGCCGCATCGCCTTTTTTGACCTTCTCCACCGCGCTGATCACCATGCCGGTGTTCAGGTGGATCATACCGAGTACCATCGAGCCGATCAGAACCAGCATGCTGTCGGTCATGGGGTTGAACAGACTCGGCAGAACGCCCCAGCCTTCCGGCTTTCCGAGGATCTTTCCGATCTGTTCGGGTGCATTGCCGAAAAAGCCGCCGGTCAGCGCACCCATGATAAAGGTTGAGATCCCGCCGTAGAGAAGCAGTCTGCAGAAAGACAGCGTCCCTTTGCGGGGCTTGATCTTTGCCATCGCGACCAGGGCCGCAATCATCATGATCAGGCCGTAACCCATGTCCGCCATCATCAGGCCGTAAAACAGAATGAAGAACGGTGCCATCAGCGGGTTCGGGTCCACGCCGTCATAGGCCGGAAGCGAATACATGCTCGTGACCATATTCAGCGCGTCGGTAATCCGGTTGTTTTTCAGCTGTACGGGGACGTCCGGGTACTCGCTCGGATCCGGCTCTTCGGTCTCCCAGGCACATCCGTAGCCTTCGAGGATCGAGGCAAGCTCGGCTTCCTTCTCCGCGGGGACCCAGCCCTGCATCACGACCGTGCTCTGAAGGCCCATAAGCTTTCCTTCGGCTTCCGCCCGGGCAATCTTTGCCGCCGCGACATCCGCCGCAAGCTTGAGCTCGTCCCGTTCCGGCGCTTTTTCGACCATGGCGTTTCGCACGCTCTCCTTCTCCCCTGCCAGGGAGACGAGCCGGTTTTCCGCCCGGGCCTTCGCGTCCTTAGCCGTGCCCTCTTCACCCGTGAAGGAAACCGCCGTGAAGCCGTAATGCCTCAGGCAGTCCTGTACATCCGTAAGCGCTTCCCGGATGCAGACCACGAGCACGTAGTTGGTGGATTTGTCTCCGGAAATCCGGAAGAGCTCCGCTTCGTCCGAAGCGCTCTCCACGGCGGAGCTTACTTCCTGCAGGTCGATCCTCGCCGGGATGGAACCCCATACAACGGCGCTGCGCTCGGTCGCCGCGGTATCCAGCGGCAGATCCAGCTCCAGCCAGGGCTGTACGGATTCAATCAGGGTGTTCTGGCGGTTTTCCTCCGCCGTGAGTCGTTTGATCTTTTCTTCCAGGCCGTTAATGACAGAAGCCTTTTCCAGCGCGGAAGACAGGATCGAATCATCCAGAAGCGTTTCGGTATCCACCTGGGGTTTCGCGCTCAGCAGGGGCTTTTTCTCGGGGGCATAACGGTCAAGAAGACCGATCGCATTCAGGATGGTGTTCTGGTTGTTCCGAAGCGACAGCAGGTCCGAACTTTCCCGGACAAGACCCTCGTCCGTCAGTTCGTCCGACAGCTCCGAAAACTCCACACACCCGAATGACTCAAGCTCTCTCAGCAGCCGGTCTTTATCCGACCGGATCGCCATCAGCCTGAGCTTTTTCATTTTCACAATTGCCATATCAACTGCCCACAATCCTTTCCACGACCAGTGCTGCGGCATCATCAAGCTTCAGTTCTGCCGCGCGGCGCAGCTGATCGGCCTGTGCAAGCATTTCACCGTCGAGCGCAGCGGTTTTTTCCGCAGTCTGCTGCTCCGCCTTTTCCCGAAGTGCTTTCAGCTCGCTGTCGGCTCTGCTCTTCGCCGCTTCGAGAGCCGCCTTCCCGGCAGTCTCCGCATCGGCAAGCATCTGCCTGGCCTTCGCCTCTGCTTCCGCAATCTTTGCCTTTGCCTGAACTTCAGCATCGCTGATGCCCTTGATTGCTTCAAATGACATGGACACACCTCCCTTTTGTGAAAATTTCCGGTAAAAACCGTCTCCCGCAGATCAGAATCTGCGGGAATTTGTACATAATGCTTTGTTTATTATACTCTGCTTTTGTTCTTCGTGCAAGGTAAAAAGCGCCGACCGCATGACAAAAAAATGACAGCATGGCATTATTTTCCTATGCAGAGTGCCCAAAACAAAGCAATTTCCGGTTGAAACCGGTTTCATTCGCACATATTATACGTCACTGTTAATATAGTGTCAAATCATTTTGTCCTGATTCGTGTAGGTTTTCTCATGAATTAATTAAAATTCTTCATGGATTAGGCGCTTTGTAATTTCCATCTTGCGCATTATGAACAAAAACTGTATAATGTGTCCAAGTACAGCGATTTCACAGGAAGCAGGTGTTTTTTATGAGCCTTACTGCCGAAGCCCTCTGGCTGAACAGTTTCTTTTCCGGCTATGACATGGCGATTCTTTCCTTTGCGCACAGGATGGCAGAGCTTGCCGGTTCCGTTCTCACCCCCCTGAACAGGATCATTACGCTTCTCGGCGAAAAGGGTATTCTGTTCTTTCTGCTGGCGGTCGTGCTGATGCTCTTCCCCCGCTATCGCCGTACCGGCGTGTGCATTTTCGGCGCTGTCTGCTGCGGCGCGCTGATCACCAACATCATCCTGAAAGATCAGATCGCAAGACCGCGGCCTTTTGAGACGGTGGATCAGTTCCGCCAGTGGTGGCAGTTTGTCGGGGCTCCGGCCGAAGACGGATTCTCCTTTCCCTCGGGACATGTGACGGCCGCGGCCGCGGGTGTCACCGGCCTCTGCCTCATGCGTGGAAAGCGCTGGTTTATTCCCGGTGCGATCTGGGTCCTGCTGATGATGTTCTCCCGGAACTATCTCATGGCGCATTATCCCTCCGATGTTCTCTTTGCGCTGCTGATCGGCGTCTTTTCCGGTTTTGTGGCGGCGCTGATCACCCAGCTGATTTTCCGCTTTCTCGAAAATCACGCCGGGGAAGGCAAGTTCTATGACTTCCTTCTGTACAGCGGGATCGAAGGCAAGCCGGATCTCAAGGCGGTTGCCGGAACGGTGAAGTCCGGTGTCTCTTCCGTCTCCGATCGCCGCTCCGCCTCCGGCCGTGAGGAGGGGTCCTCCCGCCATGCCGCCGCAAGGCACCAGGCGAAAGGCTCTTCGCCGAAAAGCTCCCGTCACAGCGGCACTGCATCCGGCACCTATCAGGGGAAGCACTGATCCCGGAGCGCCCATGCCCCTGTGCGGCCCCGGCCGGAGCATGATTCTGAAACAGGCAGCCAAAACAAACGATTGCGCAAACAACCCCGCCCGAAAAGGCGGGGTTGTTTTGTTCTTAAGGCAGGATCACGGAAATGCCGGTTCGGAGGAAGCAGAGCCGCTTTTCCTTCACCGGAAGGCCGAAAATCCGTTTCAGCGCCCTTTCGTAGGTTTCCAGCTGTACACGGTAGTGCTCGGCCCTCGAGCGTATTTCCTCTTCCTTCTCCACGCGGTCGGTTTTATAGTCCACCAGCACCAGCTCCCCGTCTTCCAGGAAGAAGCAGTCGATCACACCCTGAAGAAGCACCCGTTCTTCCGCATCTTCCCCGGGAAGAAGCTCCCGGATGTCGCACATCAGGGAAAAACGAAACTCTCTCCAGACCGTTTCCGCGCGGCAGATCCGCTGCCCGATCTCAGTGGAAAAGAAGGTTCTGATCTTTTCCGGATCCACCGCCTCGACCTCTTCCCGTGTGAGGAAACGCTGCTGTTCCAGACGACTGATCTCCTGACGGATTTCTTCCGCCGTACCGGTCCGGGACAGATCAATCTGCTGCAGAACCATGTGGGCTGCGGTCCCCTGCTCCGCGGCAGAGAGCGCGGCGCGGCTCAGATCCGGCTCGGGGAAGTCCGCCCGGAAACGCGGACGGGGTGAGGCCGCCTCCTTCTCCGCCGGTTCCGTATAGAGCGGAAGGGCGTCCGGATCGGGGGTCTTGAGCGCGGTGGCGGTCAGTTTGGAGGGAAGCTGTTCCGCCCGCTGCCATGGGTAACGGTAGTTCAGGTTTCGGTCCAGCCTTGCCATCAGCTCCGCATCCCCAGCCTCGTTACCGGGTTCTTCCTCCTGCCCGGAAGGATTGTCCGCTTTCTCTCCGGTACAGATGCGATACCGCAGGGCGGTACCGTCCAGCGCCGTCGGGAGCAGCCACGGCAATGCGTTCCCCGCCCCCTCCAAAAGCGGCGCGGGAATTTTTGCCCAGGAGCGAAGCCGGTCTGCCTGCGCAAGCAAGTCATCAATCTTTCGCACGCAGGCGGTCATATACAGGCGGTCCCTGGCACGGGTCATGGCAACATAGAGAAGACGCATCTCCTCCGAGAGCATGTCCCGCGTGAGGCGCCGCGCGATTGCCCGGCGCCGGGCGGTGGGGTATTCCACTTTTCGCGCCGGATCGGTACGCTTTGGCCCCAGGCCGAGTTCCGGATGGATCAGGACCGCTTCCCTGGTATCCTGCCGGTTGAAGCTTCGCCCCAGGCCGCAGACAAATACCACCGGAAACTCCAGGCCCTTGGAGCGGTGGATGGAGAGAATCTGCACCGCGTCGCTTCCGTCGGAACAGCTCTCCGGGTCCAGGCTCTTTTTCTCCATGCTGCGCAGCCATGTCACGAAACGGTGCAGGCCGTATTCTCCGCTCCTGGAGAAGGTCTCGGCCATGGCAGTGATATCCAGAAGGCGCTGAAGCCGCTGTTCCCCGTCCGGCATGGCGGCCGCCAGGGCATAGAGATCCAGTTCTTCGATCATTCGGTCAACGAGCCCCGCGGCATTCAGGTCCGGGGCATCATCCCGCAGCCGCCGAAGCCGTTCGACGAAGCTCTGGGCGTCGCTGTCGCCGGACGCACAGAGCGCGGTATAGAAATCCGTGTCCGGCCGCACGGCGCGAATCAGGCTCAATTTCTCGGCGCTGAAGCCGAAAGCCGGCGAGCTCAGGAGCGAAAGCAGCGGGATATCCCGATGCGGATTGTCCATGACCGAGAGCATCGAAAAGACCATGGACACCTCCATACTGCTGTAGAAGTCGCTTCCCGCACCGGCACTGACGGGAATGCCCATGGAGAGCAGGACCCTGCGGAATACGCCGCCCACGGCATTTGCCGAGCGCAGAAGGATCGCGATGTCCCCAAAGCGGACCGGGCGCAGCGTGTCGCCGTCCCGAACGGTCCCGTCCTTCATGAGGGAAAGAATCTCGGCGGCGGTCTGGGCCGCTTCGGCCTCCAGATCGGTATTTTCCGCTTCCTCCCTCGGAAGGAGCAGAAGCTCCGGAATAAGGCCGCTCGAAGTTCCCTCAAGGCCGGGAACCAGCATGTCCGCCGGTCCGTAATCGAGATTGCCCAGGCGCTCGCTCATGCAGCGGCAGAACACCGCGTTGACGGCATTCAGGATTTCCGGGACGGAGCGGAAATTTTCCTGCAGGCGGATGACGCGTTCTTTGCGCCCCGCTTCTGCATAAAGGCGGTTTTTTTCATTGAAAATCTCGGGGTCGGCAAGGCGAAAGCGATAAATCGACTGCTTCAGGTCGCCGACAAAGAACAGGTTTTCTCCCGCCCGGCTGACCGCGCGGAAGATCTGGTCCTGAACCCGGCTGACATCCTGGTATTCATCCACCATCACCTCGGTGAAGCGCGAGGCGATTTCTTCCGCCGCCTGGGAGGGGGTTCCGTCAACGCCGGTCAGAAGGCGGATAGACAGATGCTCAAGATCCGAAAAATCCAGGGCGTTGATGCGGGTCTTTGCGCGGCTGAACTCGTTTTCCAGCTCCTGCACCACCGTGAGCAGGGTTCGCATCCCGCCCGCGGTATCCCGAAGATCCGCAAGAACCTGCGCAGAGGAGGCGGAGAATAGCTCCGCCAGTTTTTCCATGGCCTTTTTGCACTGTTCCCTGGTGTTTTTGAGCTCCGCGGCGAGCTCCGGCGCGGGGTTGTTCCGGATGCCGGAGATGCGCGGAAAGGCGATCGGAAAACACGCGGCCGCCGCGTCCCAGCCCTGTCCGAGGGCCGTGCAGAGGGTCCGAAGAGCCCCGGCGGTCTCGGCAAAGCTCTTTTCATAGGCCTGTCTGACCTTTTCCTCGGCCTGCATGTACGAAAGCGCCTCTTCCATGCACTCGCACCAGAAGCTTGCTTCACTTCGGGCATCCTCCAGAAGCTCGCGGCCCCAGGGCGTTTCTTCGATTTCGCCGCAGGCATCCGAAAACTGGTCAATCTGTTCCTGGACCCAGCGTTCCGGGCGTGCATGGCTCTGCATGTCGGCATGGAGCTTCAGGATCAGCTCTGCCAGACGGGTGTCATCCCTTCCGGCGCCGACCCGGTCTGTCAGGCTCAGGAAGTCCTCAGAGCCGCTTTCGTAGCAGCGGTCCAGCACACGCTCCAGCGCCGCGGCGCGCAGGCGCTCGCTCTTCTCCTCCTCCAGAATCCGAAAGGCGGGAGAAATGCCCAGCGCGCCCGCATATTCGCGAAGAATCGAGGCGCAGAAGGAGTGGATCGTACCGATCTGGGCATTGCGGCAGAGAAGAATCTGCCGGCGCAGGTGCGCGTTCTGCGGGTTCCGGCGCAGGCGCTGGGCAATGGCATCGGTCACGCGGGCGCGCAGTTCCCCCGCGGCGGCGCGGGTAAAGGTGATCACAAGGAAGCGGTCAATGTCCTCGGCAGGCGCGTCGGAGTGCTGCGGGTCTATGTATTCCATCAGCCTCTCGGTCAGGACGCGGGTCTTTCCGCTGCCCGCGCCGGCGGAGACAAGAACACTGCTGCCCCGGCAGCAGATGGCCTGAAGCTGTGCATTTGTAAAGTCCATTATGTTTCCTCCTGAAGCTGCGCCCAGACGGTCTCGTCGTCAAGTTTCGGGGTCGGTCTGCTGAATTCGCCGTTTTCCCCTTCCTCGAAGCGGCAGATTCGGTGGTAGGGACAGTTCCGGCACGCGTTGTCGCTCTCGGAGACATAGCTCGGATGCACGTCGATGCTGCCGGAACGGATCTCCTCCGCCATCTCCCGCAGACTGCGCTGAACATGACGGCGCAGCATGCCCATCTGTTCCAGACTGACCAGGGGGTCGGAGCGAAGGACCCGGACGGGGATATACTGCTTGCTCTCCCCCTGCTCCCAGGCCTCAATCAGCTCCGGATCATCCAGGACGAGACCGGAACGCCGCTTCCCTTTCAGGCGCCTGGCGGCACTCTCCTCCTCGTCCGGCGCACGGTCAAACTGCAAAAGCTCTTCCCGTGCGGGAAGATACAGAATTCCCGCGGGGAAGGCCGGCTTTCCATAGAGCGCTTCGGCGTGATCGCAGAGGGTAAACAGGTACAGAAGCATCTGCATGTTTCTGCCGTACCAGACATCCGAAAGGCTGAATTTTTTCCGGCCCGTTTTATAGTCCACTACGCGAAGCCACAGACGGTCGCCGTGAATCCATCCGTCAACGCGGTCCGCAATCCCGGTGAGGCGGAAGCTTTCCTTCTCTGCGCCGGGCTCTTCCGTGCCATTGTGCGATCCCGTGCCGGATTCCGCGGCTCCTTCTCCCGGGAGCCGCGAGACATCCAGTTCAAAGCTCAGCGGGACAAAGTCCGAGCGCCGGAGCTCTTCCGCCGTGTCCAGAACGATCTGATACACATCCCTGCAGACGCGCTCAAACAGATAGCGGAAGCGAGCCGTCTTCTCCCGGAAGCCGGCCAGCTCCGTCGCAATATAATCCGCAACCGCCGCATCGGTGATTTCGCGAAGCTGCTCATCGCTGACTTCCCGGAAGCCGCCTCTGAACCCAACTTCCCGGGCGGTCTGTTCCAGAACGGCATGGACGAAGGTACCGATCTCCGGAGCCCGAAACGCAGCCGGCTGGTCTTCTTCCGCCTTCAGGCCGTAGTTGCAGTAATACCCGAAGCGGCAGGCCGCAAAGCTCTCCAGCCGCGAGGGACTGATCCGGATGTGTCTTCCGTAGAGGGCTTCCACCGCACCCGGGCTGAGGTCGGTGCGCCGCAGCTCGGCGTCGTGCAGGAGCTTTTCCATGCGCTTCGGCTCATTGGCCGCAAACCAGGCTGCCGCCGCCCTTGCTTCCGGACCGGCGCCGGGACGCTGCGCCGAGACCGCGAGGGTCAGCGCGCTCTGCCGGGCAGACAGCCGGATTGCGTCTTTTCGCGTACGCTCCGGGCGGAGGGAAAAGATCCTCCGGGCCTGGTGCCAGACCATGGCGGGAATCTGGACTTCGCCCTTCATTCCGGTGTCGGGACAGCTCAGGATCAGCTGGTCTTTCGGCAGAGAGAGCGTGTGCCAGATCATCGCGTATTCCCGCCAGAGCTCCGCCTCTCCCCCGCCGATCATCAGCTTGTGCTCCGCAAGCACGTCGAGCTCGGCGGAGTTAAAGATTCCTCCGGCGGAACGGGCGCCGGGCAGACGGTCGTCGCTGCAGCCAAGCACGATCAAACGGCGGATATTCCGCCGCCGCATCCGGTCAAAATCACCGGCGGAAACCCGGTCCAGCGCAACGGGGATCAAACCGATGTCATACTCGGCCAGCACCGCGTGCAGGGTATCCCGGAATCCGGCGAGGTCCATGGCGGTATTGCCCAGCACCGCCGTGATCTGGCGCAAGGCCTCGAGGCAGAGAGTCCAGAGCTGGCTGTATTCGGCGCGCAGCTCCAGGTTTCCCTGCTGTTCCAGACGCTCCACGCGCTTTTCCAGCCGCTCGGCCGCATGTGTCTCCCGCAGGAACGCGGAAAGCGCTTCGGCGTGTTCGGCGGCCGTCGCCGCGGCGGCGGAGCGCTCTTTCAGGTTCAAAAGCGGCTTCGCGACGTACCGGCGCGCGCGGTTGATGCGCTGTATGCGCTTTCCGGCCTCGTCGTTCCAGGGCTTTCCGTATCCGTCCGGATGCTGATGCCAGGGCTCCGGGCGCTGCCACGCGCCGCCTTTCAGCTGCCACTTATAAAGATAACGGCAGAGCTCGTCACAGTCCTCCTCATCCAGTCCGCTGAGACCGCAGCTCAGATACGCGGTTACGTCCTCCGGATCCCAGCCGGACAGGAGGATGTCATAAGCGGACTCGATCCAGAGCGGAAGCGGTCTTTCCGCCACCTCATCCCGTCTTGTGATGAAAAGCGGAATCTCATAGCGGCGGAAACAGTTTTCCAGAATGCCGCGATAGTCCTCGAACCCCCGAACCGCGACAGCGATGTCGCGCCAGCGACAGCCCTCTTCCCGCACCGCGTGCAGAATCTCGGCCGCGCAGGCCTCACACTCATCGCGCGGATTGTCCGCCTGCAGCAGCCGGATGCTCCCGTCGGCCGCATCCGCCGGGGCGGCGGCATAGTCGAACAGATGGTCTGCAAAATACGGGAGAGGACTCTTGCGTTCCCGAAGATCGACCTTTTCTTCCCGGACTTCCGCTCCGGCGGATTCCGCCGCTTCGCGCAGCGCCTCCAGCGCCAGGCGAGACGGCAGGAGGAATTCTTCGTTGTTCTCTTCGGTTGCCGGGAGGCAGACGGTCAGGCTCTTCCCTCGCCGCAGCAGAGAGCGAAGCACTTCCTGCTCCAGTCCGGTAAAATCAATGAACCCGTCAACATAGACCCGGTCAAACTCAGGAAGCCCAAACTGCTCCAGCTGTCGGGCAAGAAGGCCGAGGGGTTCTTCCGTCGTTGCGCCGGCGCGTTCCATCACCGCGTCATAGGTATCAAGAATCAGGGAAAGCTCCTTCAGCTTTCCGCCCAGCTCGCCGTCCAGCTCCTCCGCCAGCGTCCGAAGCGAGTTGCTGTCGGCTGCGGCGGCCCGGATGGTTTCCGCTTCCCGTAAAAGCAACTGCTGCAGGTCGACGTTTTCCGCCGCTCTTCCGAGCAGGCGTAGTGTCGGCTGCAGCTCCTTCAGTGCGGATGCCATGCAGAGCAGCCGCCCGGCCTTGTCCAGACGAATTTCCGCTCCTCCGCCGTGCTTTCCCATGCTCCAGCGGGCAAAGCCGCTGAAGCTCATCACCTCGGCAAAGAGTGAAAGCCGGTCGCCGCAGGCCTCGCAGAGCTCCCGTTCCGCTTCATGGCTGTATTGCTCCGGAACAAGGAGCAGCGAGCGCTCTGTCCCTTTTCTTACCGCCTCCCGGATTTCCCCGATGATATAGGAGGTTTTACCGCTGCGGACTTTTCCTGTGATCAATCGCAAACTCATACGCAATTCCCTGTTTTCTGTTCTTCGGCCGGAAATACCGGCTCATGTTTTGTCTATTTTATCATACTGAAACGCCCTGAGCAAGCCACCGTCATATTTCGGTTTTGCGAAGGGATTTCCTTTCTTCTGTGCTTCGGCATCTTGATAAACGGGAAGAAAATGATATAATATGAAATATTTTGTTACTGCATGGCGATCAAACAGGCTTTTGACTGAGCTCAATCGGGAGGTATAAAGAAAAAATGGACCCCTATCGGAGACACGTTCTGATCTATCGATTCCTTGCCTGCCTGCTCCGGCCTGTGATCTGCGCAAAATTCAATCTCAGTGTAGAGACGCTGCATGCTGACGGGCCGTTTCTTCTTGTCTCCAACCATGTGACGAGCTGGGACCCTCTGCTCGTCGGCGTCTGTCTGGGCGGAAAACAGGCATATTTCGTAGCCAGCGAGCATCTGTTCCGTCTCGGTTTGCTGTCGAAACTTATCCGCTGGCTTCTTGCTCCGATCCCGAGACGCAAGGCCTCTACCGGCATGGATACCGTAAAGGCCTGTCTCCGGCATCTGCACGTTGGGCATTCCGTCTGCCTTTTCGCGGAAGGGGAACAGTGCTGGGACGGGCGGACCGGTCCGATTTTCCCGGCTACGGGAAAGCTTGTGAAAAGCAGCGGCGCCTCCCTGGTGACGTTTCGCCTGGAGGGCGGCTATCTCAGTCTGCCGCGCTGGGGAAAGAACATCTGCCGCGGAGCCGTCCGCGGGCATCCGGTCGCCTGCTATTCACCGGAACAGCTCAAAACCATGTCGGCCGCGGAAGTCAACGCCCTGATCGAACGGGACATCTCGGAAGATGCCTGGCAGAGGCAGCGTACCCATCCCGTCCGCTATCGCGGAAAGCATCGCGCCGAAGGGATGGAACGCGCTCTGTACGCCTGTCCCGGCTGCCGGAGGATCGGAACCCTCCGGGCCGGCGGGGCGCGGATTTCCTGTTCCTGCGGATTCGAACGGACCTACACGGAATACGGATTTTTCGATCCGAAGGAGCCGTTTGAAACCCTGGCGGACTGGGGTCTCTGGCAGAAAGAGCTGCTGCACAGCGGGGAATTTGCGCATGACGGCGAGCTTCTGTTTGAGGACGGCGGGCTGGAGCTCAAGCGCGTTCACCCGGATCACAGCGAGGAAGTCCTTGCGGTCGGAGCCCTGCGTCAGTATGACGACAGGCTCGAATGCGGAGATCAGCGCTTTTTTCTGACAGAAATCAGCAGCATGGCAATGGTGCAGACTCACCTTCTGCTCTTCACCTGCAAGGATGCATACTTCGAGCTCCGCTCGTCAGCCGGAGTCAACCTTCGGAAATATCTGGATATCTGGAAGGAGATCTGACATGGATTATTCAGCCGCCAATCACGCATTGTGGAACATCATCATTCAGTTTGGCCTGATCGCCGGCGCGGTCCTGTTTGCAAACTTTCTTCGTCAGAAGGTCCCCTTCATCCGAAAGAGCCTGATGCCGATTGCGGTGCTGGCCGGCTTTCTGCTGCTGGCGCTGAAATACACCGGGCTCATCTCCATCGACGGCGCGCTGTTTGAGATGCTGGTTTATCACGGGATTGCCCTCGGCTTTATTGCCATGAGCCTTCGTGTCCCGGTCAGGGAAGCCGCCGGCGGGGATCTCACGGGCTTGAAATCCGGCGCCGTCATTGTAAGCACCTATCTCATTCAAGGTGTTTTCGGTCTGATGATTACCCTTCTGCTGAGCTACACGCTGATGCCCGGCATGTTCAAGGCAGCCGGTCTGCTGCTCCCGATGGGCTACGGACAGGGCCCCGGCCAGGCCAACAACGTCGGCTCGAGCTATGAAGCGCTGGGCTTCGCCGGCGGACGCAGCTTCGGCCTGTCCATTGCCGCCGCGGGGTATCTCGTTGCCTGTGTCGTCGGTGTTGTGATTCTGAACCTTCTGGCACGCAAAAACAAGATCCGCAGTGCCCGTCAGACCGTATCAGAGCACTTTCCCCCTGACTATTTCCAGTCCGTCGATGAAATCCCTATTTCCGATTCCATCGACAAGCTTTCCGTTCAGATCTGTATGGTGCTTCTGGTGTACCTGGCAACTTATCTTGTCGCCCGGGTCCTGACCTCCGGCATCGCCGCGCTTTCTCCCGGACTGGCCGGAACGGTCAACACCCTGATCTGGGGCTTCAACTTCATCATTGGATCGGCACTGGCGATTCTCCTTCGGGTCCTGCTGGAGGACGGGAAAAAGCGCGGTCTGATCCGCCGGCAGTACCAGAACAACTATCTTCTCAACCGCATTTCCGGCTTCTTTTTTGACATCATGATTGTCGCGGGCATTGCATCGATCAATCTTGAGGATATTCGCGGCCTCTGGCTTCCGTTCCTGCTGCTGGCGGCGGGCGGTGCCCTCGTCACCTGGCTGCATCTGCGTTTCGTATGCAAAAAGGTATACCCGGACTATTATTATGAGGGTCTGATTTCCATGTACGGCATGCTGACCGGCACCATCAGCTCCGGCATATTGCTGCTTCGCGAGATTGATCCGAATCTTGAAACCCCTGCTGCAAACAACCTTGTCGTCGGAAGCAGCTTTGGAATCATTCTCGGCGCACCGGTGCTGATTCTGGTCGGTCTTGCGCCGAAGTCCGATCTTCTGTGCTGGATCACGTTGGGCCTGGCAGCTTTGTATATGGGCCTGCTTGTCCTGCTGATCACAAAGCTCCATAAAAGGAGGCCGTCTATCCATTGAAACACCATGCCTTTTCAAGGCAGTCGCCCGAATCCAAATTTATACGCATGACGACAGAGCCTGTCGAAACGCTGATCCTGAAACTCGCGGTGCCCACCATGATCAGCATGCTTGTCACGGCTTTTTATAATCTGGCGGATACCTTCTTTATCCGTCAGCTGAACAGCGACAGCATGGTTGCCGCCATTGGGGTGGTAATGCCGCTGATGAATATGATCCAGGCCATCGGCTTCTACCACGGACACGGCTCCGGGAATTACATTTCCCGCGCTTTCGGACGTCAGGATCTGAAGGATGCCGAAAAGATGGCCGCCACCGGCTTCTTCTGCGCGGTCTCCTTCGGGCTTCTGCTCGCCGCACTCGGGCTGTGCTTCTGCCGCGGTCTCGCGGGTCTTCTGGGCGCCAAGACGGAAGAGACCATGCTCAACACCGTCCGATACATGCGCTATATCCTACTCGCTGCGCCGATCATGATGGGCAGCATTGTGATGAACAACCAGCTGCGCTTTCAGGGAAACGCCCTCTTCTCGATGATCGGATTGACTTCCGGGGCCGTGTTGAATCTTCTCCTGGATCCGATTCTCATTTTCCGTGCCGGAGACCCCATCGGCCTTGCCGGTTTCCACGCCCGCTTCGGCGCCGGTATGGGCGTCTCCGGCGCGGCACTAGCCACGGCAATCAGCCAGTGTGTGAGCTTCACGGTTCTCGCGATCGGACTGCAGCGGAGTGACAACGTCAAAATTCGGCTGAAAAACTTCTGCCCCACTGCCTATTATCTGAAAGGAATCATGCAGGGCGGTCTTCCCTCCCTTGCCCGCCAGGGAATCGCCAGCATCTCCTCTGCAAGCCTGAATCATTCCATCGGCCTGTTTGTCACCGGTGCCGCAATGGTTGATGCAGCCCAGGCGGCCATGACAGGGGTCAACCGGATTATGATGGTGCTTGCATCCCTCCTGATCGGATTCGGTCAGGGATTTCAGCCGGTCTGCGGGTTTAATTATGGCGCGAAGAAATATGACCGGGTCCGTCAGGCCTTCTGGTTCTGTGTGCGGCTCGCTGCGCTTGTTCTGGTCGGGCTGTCTGCCCTTGGGTTTATCTTCGCAAAGCCCATAACCAACCTTGTCACCGGGGCAAGCCCGGAAGCCTCGCAAATCGCGGTCTTTGCGTTCCGCGCACAGCTCGTGACACTTCCGCTTTCCTCCTGGATCGTCCTGTGCAATATGATGCTGCAGAATATCGGTGCCACGGCCAAGGCAACCATGCTTGCCATTTCCCGGCAGGGACTCGCCTTTATCCCGATGGTGCTCCTGCTCCCGCTCGGAATGAAGGCCGTCGGATTGTCTTCGATTCTGGGCATTGAGCTTGCCCAGCCCTTCGCGGATCTCATCAGCGCACTCATCGCAATCCCCATCGGTACCGGTGAACTGAAAAAGATGTCCCATCCTGAATCTTTCCCCGACTCCTGATGAAACACCGGACCGCAAAGCACTCTCCCGGCTTTTCGGCATGACACTTCTTCCTCGCTGTGGCAAAAGCCGGGAAGATCAGAGGAAAACAGAAGCGCACAGCATAGAAATATCGACAAATCCGGGTTCTGATTCCGGATTTGTCGATATTTTTTGTCGTGTATATCGTTTTTATCAGGACTGTTCGTTTCTTGTACGACGCTGTTCCTGCCGCGGCAGGAGGTAGTCGTTGTAGATGAAGCTCAGGATCGCCGCCGCCGGAATGGAGAGCACCATCCCAACAATGCCGAACATGTTCCCCAGCACGATGCTGGCCACCAGGATCAGCAGTCCGGAGACCCCCAGAGAGCTCGAAAACAGCTTCGGCTTCAGGATATATCCGTCCGCGAACTGAAGGACCGCACAGAAGGCGACAAACATCAGGGCATGGAGCGGATTCACAAGAAAGAGCACAAAGCCGCCGACCACCGCGCCGATGATGGGACCGAAATTGGGGATGAGATTGGTTATGGCAACGACGACCGATACAAGGCCGATATACTGCATGCGGCAGATGAGCATAAAGATCGCGTTCACGACACCGATGATCAGGGAATCAAGCAGGCTCTGGACAAGAAAACTGATGAGAATGGCGTCGCAGCGCAGGGAAAAATCCATGATTCCCATGGTGGCATTCTGGCTGAAGAACGCCCGCACCAGACGCCACCACCCTCTCAGGACCCTCTTTTTGTCCATGAGAAGATAGATGGCCAGAATCAGGGAGATCACGGCCGAGATGACATTCCTGCCAGAATTGGCCGCACTGCTCAGGATTCTCCCCGCGTTTTCCTTCACAAAGTTTATGATGCTGCTCAAAGCGTTCTGCGACAGGGTCGTGAGCCGGTCCGCATTGAGGAAGCGCTCCAGGAAGCTGCCCTCCAGCATCCGGATCGCGGAGGCGGCGTAATCGTCGATGTTCTCCGAGAAGGCGGCAACACTCGTCACCAGTTGCGGAATCAGCGCCCCAATCAGGAAAAGCAACACCAAAAGTGCCGTCACCACCGTCAGCACAACAGACAGCGACCAGCGTCTGGACCCGACCTTCATCTTCTTCAGCAGCTTATTGGAAAACAGGTTCGCCAGCGGATTCAGGATGTATGCAAAGACGATTCCCAGAATAATCACCTTGAAGTTTCCAAGAAATCCGCTCACGGCGGACATCACCGTACTGAAGTTGGTCAGAAGCACATAGAACGCCACGCCGATACAGGCAATGACCGCGCCGTTATACCACTGTTTCTGTGACAGCTTTTTGAATTTCATCTTGTAATCTCCTTATCCCGTTTTCCTCTGATTGAATGATATTTTGTCTGCTCTGCATCCCGGGATACGATCCGGAGCACTTGGTACGCCTTATGCCGTCCGCAGCCGGCAGACGATCTTTCCCTTCGGCCTAGGCAAGCGGTTGAATTCTTCTGTTGTAGGGCAGAATGCTTTCCGTGGGACAGACGAGAACGCAGAGATGGCATCCCACACATTTGCGCAGATTCAGGACCGGCTTCCGATCCCGGTCCAGGGAAATGGCCTGATGCCCGCCGTCCGCGCAGGATATGACGCAGCGTCCGCAGCCGATACAGCCGTCCCGCTGAAAACGGGGATAGACCACCGTGTCCCGTTCCAGGACATCCGTTGAAGCATTGACCGCCGTAAGACCCAGTCCGCGGGCATCCCGGATGCTGGCAAAGCCCTTCTCCAGCAGGTAGCGGTTCATGCCCGATTTCAGGTCGTCGATGATGCGGTATCCGTACTGCATGACCGCTGTGGTCACCTGTACGCTGCTGCAGCCGAGCAGGATATACTCCATCGCATCCCGCCAGGTCTCAATCCCTCCCATCCCGCTGATATGAAGGGATTTCAGCTCTTCTTCCCAGCCGAGTTCCGCGATCATCCTGAGTGCGATGGGTTTCACGGCATTGCCGCTGTAGCCTCCGACCGCGCTCATGCCGTGAACGGCGGGAGAGGACACATAGGTGTGAAGGTTTTCCCCCAGGATGCTTTTGATGGTGTTGATGGCCGCAAGCCCGTCGGCTCCCCCGCGTTTGGCGGCCAACGCGGCCGGTACAAGGCTCTGGACGTTCGGCGTCAGTTTTGCAAGGACCGGAATGCCGCAGCCGCTTTTGGCAGCCGCGGTATAGCGCTCAACCAGTTCCGGAATCTGGCCGATGTCCGAGCCCAGTCCGTCGCTGGCCATGTTGGGACATGAGAAATTCAGCTCGATCGCATCCGCTCCGTTTTCCTCACACTGTCGTGCCAGGTCCGCCCATTCCCGCTCATTCTGTCCCATGATGGAGGCAAGGATGAACTTGCCGGGATAGTTCTTTTTGAGATCCCGGAAAATCTTCATGTTTTCCGCAACACTGTGGTCGGATAGCTGTTCGATATTCTTGAAGCCGATGATTGTCCCGTTATCTCCTTTGACGGCGGAAAAACGCGGCGAGGCCTCGTGGATTTCAAAGTTGCAGATCGTCTTGAAACAGGCTCCGCCCCATCCGGCTTCAAAGGCGCGCGCGCACATGTCATAGGTGCTTGCAACAACCGAAGACGAGAGAAGAAACGGGTTCTCCAGGGGCACGCCGCAGAAGTCGGTTTTCAGCCTGTCTTCATCGGGAACCTGCTCGACTTCCGGAAGGACCTCATCATGCAGCCGAATCATCAGCGACCGGATGCCGACCTTCGACGGGGCCAGGCAGGCGGACTCACAGGGGGCCGTACATTCACGGCACGGGAATTCTTCGCTGAGCTTTTCCGCCGCGGATACTTCGTTGTCAAACCAGATGCTTCGCAGGAGATATCCCGTATCCAGCTTTCCGCAGGCTGCCGTGCAGGGAGCATCCTTGCACAGGACGCAGCCGATCATATCTTTACGTCCGAGCAGAGTGGAATAATGCATTGTTTCCCTTCCTTTCCTTGAAAAATCAGTTCAGTCGTCTTTCACCATGCCGTTGACAATCCGCTGTACCAGGATCGGGTCGTATCCGGCAAGGGAAAGGGCCTTAAAGCGTGCCGCATCTTTTCCGTATTTGCCGTCGATGACATCCTGTGCCACCTGGCCGTAGCCCTGTGAAAGGGCTTTTACCATATGCTGAACGCTCCAGTAGTCCAGTCCGAGAGCCGCAATCGCCGCTCGGCTGTCCTCGCCTGAACCGAATTCGCCGTTCATCAGCCGGACCGCGGTGATATAGGCTTTTGTGGCGCCGCCGGCGACCTGTTCCAGCTCCTCGGATGACAGCGCTTTGATCTCACTTTTCTGCTGCATCTTCTTCCCCCTTTTCCATCGCTTCCGGATCCTGTACAGCCGATCCCACAGACGCCGGACTCTTCTCCGGTCCGTGATAGGCAAGGCACAGCATGGTCAGATCGTCAAACTGGGGCGCCTCCCCGACAAATTCATTCACCGCTTCCCTGACCGTCTTCAGAACCTCTTCAGGGTCCTCGCCGGACACGCCGTTGAGCGCCTTCAGGGTGCGATCTGTCCCGAAAAGGCGGCTGTTCCTGTCGGTTGCTTCCGGAAGGCCGTCGGAATATACGAACAGGATGCTGCCGGGCTCCAGCTTCAGCTCATATTCCCTGTAACGGAGGTCTTCCATGCTGCCGGCCGCCGGTCCGTGCCGGTCTTTATAGAGCTCGTAACAGCCCTCGGGACTTCTTAAAACCGGATATTCATGCCCGGCGTTCACCGCCACCAGGCTGCCGTTCTTAAGATCGAGGATTCCAAGCCAGACCGTTACAAACATGGACTCGGAATTGTCGACCGCGATCTGGTTGTTCAGCTGTTCCATCGCCTGCTTCGGACCGAGTCCGGCGAGCACACAGTTTCGCAGCAGTGTCATCGACTTCATCATAAACAGTGCCGCCGGGATACCCTTGCCGGAAACATCCGCGATCACCAGACCAAGATGATTGTCATCGATCAGGAAATAATCGTAAAAGTCGCCGCCAACCTCTTTTGCCGGATCCATCACGGCAAAAAGGCTGACTTCCTTCCGTTCCGGGAACGGCGGAAAGATATGCGGAAGCATATCCTCCTGGATCCGCGCGGCAAGCATAAGCTCCGTGTTGAGACGTTCTCTCTCCGCCGTGATCGCCGCGTTTTCGCGGATATAGTGCTTCAGACTGCGGTCCATTTCCTCCACCGAGTGAGCCAGGGCTTCCAGCTCGTCACCGGTATGCACGTCCGAGACGTATTCTTCCTCCCGCTCCAGATTCTCGACCAGCGAATCCGTCTCCTGTTTCAGGGCCTGAATCGGGCGAATCACCTTTCGGTTCAGAATCAGATAATGTGCGACAATTCCGACAGCCGTAATCACGACAATGGTAATGGCCAGCATCACGTAGAGGTTCATCTGTGCTTCGAAAATCTCGGCGATGGATACGTCAATTCCGATCAGGGCGGGCACTTCACCATCCATATACCGGATAGGCACCAGTGCGGTGGCGAGTTTTTCCCCCTCCAGCTCTCTGAGGCCGACGAAGAGCTTCTCCTCCCTTGGAGCCATCCTGTTTTCCAGAAGCTCTGTCATGATTTCTTTTTCACCCGGCTGGTACGGCCGATGGTCCAGGAATTCAGCCTGGGAGTCCGAAAGGCTTTCATTTCCTTCGGCTAGATTGTGATAGATCTCGCTGATATAAACCAGATCGTCTTCTCCCGGAACCACGAGATAGATATCCTTGTACTCCTCGGCATAAATCCCGGCCGTCATAAACATATAGCGGATGCTGAAGTACTCCTCGTCCTTCTTCTCGGTCTCAAAGAATTTTGTCGGGGCAATGCCGCTGATGTTGTCGGCAAGCAGGTGGGCATTGGCATAGGTATAATCGGTGAAGATTTTTAAAGCTCTGGTATACAGAAGCTGGCCTCCCACCACGCCGACACCCAGGATCAGGAACAGGCCGAGGAAAACAAGGCTTCGGATGTTTCGGCCGGCAATGGTTCCCCGTCTGGTTTTAATTTTCTCGTATACTTTCATGCATTTCCCCCTGCGCACTCACAGGCAGTATACAGAAATGATAAGGATCAGAAAAGTCCGCCCGAATCCCCCGGATTCAGGATCCTGATCCGCAGTTTGTCCAGTCCGCACTTCAGCGCGGCAGCCCAGCGATGGTGACCGTTCAAAATCCTGTACCCGCCGGATGCCAGTTTTGTGACATAGACCGCTTCGGGATAAATCGGTTCGTCCAGGCGTCGAAGCTGGGGAATCATTTTGACATATTCCGAGATGATGCGGTCATTGGGTCCGACCGAAGCTTTTGAAAATTCATCATCCGGGTTGGCGTGCAGCTCTCCCGGCGCAGCGGTATGTTTGAGCCTTTTTTCCAGGAAGCCTGCCCGGACGATGCTGTCCTTTTCTCCGTACTGTTCAAGATCGTCCAGCACATAGGGAAAGAAGGAAGACTGCTGTCCGATTCGAAAGCTGTCCTGGCGATCGGCTTCCCGGCTGATCTCCTGCAGCTTTTTGTTCAGCGCATCGCTTTTTTCGGCCCCGCTCTGAGTGGCGGTTTCACTCTCCCTCAGCGTTCGGCACGCGGAATAGAAACGGCCGTCCATCTCGCGGATCCGGGAACTCAGCTGCCGCATGATCCGGATCATCTGATCCGGCTGGTTCCGGAAGTAGAGGGCCATATCTTCTTCGGTCAGCTCGGTCAGGACCGCCGCATCCTCCAGCACGACAGCCGTCGCCGTACGCGGAAGGCCCTCGATCATTCCCATCTCACCCAGGAAGTCGCCCTGTTTCAGAACGGCAATCTGTTTTTCAAAGGATGTCCCGTAATCGGTATATACGCCGACCGTCCCCGCCTTGATGACGTACATGGTGAGGGCAAGATCACCCTCCCGGAAAAGAACGCTCATGCCGCAAAGCTGCACACGAAATGCATGAAAAATGGTATACTGGGGCTGCGGAGCTAGGCCGGGGGACGGTATGCCACTAAGAGTGCGTAAATTAGAACGTGGCCAGGTTACCTTTGAGCACACAGAATT
>JAGAFT010000242.1 GCA_017627975.1 Oscillospiraceae bacterium | reverse complement strand
GGCGCCGGCGAACACCACAACGATTCCGAGTACAAAGGCAGCCGCCAGGATCACCATGAGCCGTGCCGCGGCTTTTTTATGCCTCGTCAGGAAGAACACGGTGAGGATCACGGCCGCGATGGGAAGCAGCGCCTCCCCGAGGTACACCTCATAGCCGAAGAGCGAATACAGCCTGCCGAAGCGGAAAATATCCCCCACAAAATACCGGGCAAAGAGCGGCAGAGAAGTGGCGTTTGCCCAGAGGACCGCAAGATAGGTCATGGAAAGAAACCATGCCGTCAGGAAGCCATAGTCATACCCGTACTGCTCCTTGGCAAAGGTATATGCGCCTCCGGCTTCCGGATAGCACTGCATCATATAGGCATAGTTCCGGCTGATAATCAGCATGACGGCGGCGCCCAGCGCCATTCCGATCACGCTTCCGAGAATCCCCGCCTGAGCGAGATAGGTGTTGCAGGTGACCACCAGAGCGCCCCCGCCGATGCTGGTGCCGATGGCATAGGCCCAGGCCGCAGCCGGGGAAATATCCTGGCGCAGCCGGTTCTGATCCGTCTCCATTTCAATTCTTCCCTTCTGACATAAATATAAGTTCGGCACTGACCGGGCTTTCGCGGCAGCCCGGACAATCCCTTAAAAATAAAACAGCTTTTTCTTGACAAGCGCCCATCTTTTGTGCTATAGTAGCTGAGCGTTCGGATCTGCAGAAGTACCCAAGAGGCCGAAGGGGCTCCCCTGCTAAGGGAGTAGGTGTCTAAAAAGCACGCGAGGGTTCAAATCCCTCCTTCTGCGCCACGCAAACAGCTTTGATTCCTTATGAATCGAAGCTGTTTTTTTATTCCCCGGCGCCGCGCTTCACTGCTGAACCTGCGCCCGGGCATAGCGCAGCAGAATCTCCGCAGCCTGCCCCCGGACGGCCGCGGTTTCCGCCCCCAGGAGAACCAGCACCACATTATGCGTCTCTCCGCCCTTCTGAACCGGCATGGTCGCCACGAGACAGTAGCCCGCCCGGTCCGTGGAGCCGGTCTTCAGCCCGGTGATGCCGGTCATGTTGTAGATCAGGGGGTTGGAGTTTGCCGTCCAGTAATCGTTCAGGCTCGGCATATGCGCCAGTGTCGTGGAGGTGATCTCCGTAATCTCCGGATACTGCCGCAGAATCAGCTGCGTCAGCAGGAACAGATCCGCCGCGCTCATCCGGTTCTGCCGCTTGAAGGGCGTGTTGCCTCCGTCATAGGAGGGCAGACCGCTGCAGTTATACATCGCGGCGGAATAGAGGCCGAGCTCTCTGGCCCTTACGTTCATGCGCTCCACAAAGGCCTCCTCGCTCCCGCAGAGATGCTCTGCCAGGGCGACGGCCGACTCATTGCTGCTGGCAACCAGCATGGCTTCCACCAGTTCCCCGAAGGGCACCCCTGCCCCCGCCTCCATCGGAACAATGCCGTCCTGCGTACGGGACACGGCATAGGCATGGTCTGAAATCCGGACCGTGTCGGAGCTTCTGATCTCTCCGGCGTCGATGCCCTCCTTCAGAATGTAATAGCTCAGCAGCTTGGTCAGACTCGCCACCGGAAGCTCATTGTACCCGTTGAGAAGAAAGAGCGCTTCCCCGCTGTCGGCATCTGCGAGATACACGCTGCTGATGTTGTCAAAGTAGCCCGCGTCGCGCAGCGCCTTCACATCCGGAATAAAGTGCTGGTTCGGTTTCGCGGTCCAGGTGCCGCCGTTTTTTTCAAATGTCATATCGAGCATCAGCTGAACATCCGTGACGCTCATATAAAGATCGCCGTTCTGGGGGTTATAGGTATAATACTTTCTGTCTCCCCCGTCCACGATCAGGCGGTTGCGGGCAAGATTCAGCACCACCGGCGCGCTGTTTCCCGTCGCCCCGCCGGCGCCGGATGAGAGGACCGGCGTCTGGCCGGTCGAGACAGAAAAATACTCTCCGTCCGCGGAGGAGACAATCCGCTCAAAGCGGAAGCGCTTCTCGGTCGCGCTGAAAGCCGCGGCAAGATCAGTCAGGGAGAGATAGAGATTTCCCTCATAGGAATCGTTGTACGCGCGGACCGCCTTCTGTTCTCCGTTTACCGTGATCTGCATCGAAAATGCCTCCCCATCCGCAAAAGCCGGGGACGGGAGGAGGGTTGAACAGAGGATGAATACCAGGAGGATTGCCAGGAGCCGATTTTTCATTTCCCTTCCCTTCTTTCACTGCTGATAATTGTGCCGCCGCCCAGGACGGTCTCCCCGTCTTCGCCGTAGAGAACGGCCGCCTGACCGGGTGCCGGGGCGCGCTGCGGCTCATCAAAGCAGATGCGGAGCCGGCCGTCTTCCATGCTCACAGTTGCCGGGCGCTCAGGCTGGCGGTAGCGGAGCTTCACCTTCGCCCGGATCGGCGCGGTGAGCGGCTCCCCGGAGATCAGATTGACCCGTTCGGCATAGACGGTGTCGATCCGGAAACCGGACTCGCCTGTCAGGGTGACCGTGTTCCGCTCCGGGTCAATGGCCGCGACGTAAAGCGGCTCCTTCGCCGAAACCCCGAGGCCTCTCCGCTGTCCGACGGTATAACGGATGATCCCCTTGTGCCGGCCGAGGACTTTCCCCTCGGGACTCACAAAGTCCCCCTCCGGGAAAACGAGCCCGGTCGTCCGCTCGATGAAGGCGGCGTAATCCCCGTCCGGTACAAAGCAGATATCCTGGCTGTCCGGTTTCTTCGCGTTCAGGAAGCCATGGGACTCCGCAAGCTCCCGCGTCTGCTGTTTCGTCATCTCCCCGAGGGGAAAGAGCGTCCTCCGGAGCTGCTCCTGCGTCAGGGAATAGAGCACATAGCTCTGATCCTTCGAGGGATCCAGGGCCTTTTTCAGGCTGTATTTTTCCCCGTCCCGGCAGACTCTTGCATAGTGCCCGGTGGCAATGGCGTCACAGGACAGGGCCTGTGCCCGCTCATAGAGCTTT
>JAGAFT010000241.1 GCA_017627975.1 Oscillospiraceae bacterium | reverse complement strand
CATGACCAGAAAACTGGCATCGAGACCGAGCACCGCCGCCATATGCTCCGCATGCTCAACCATGTCCGGAGTCAGGTCGATGCCGGTGGCCTCATGGCCCTGCTCCGCCAGAATGCAGGCGAAGAAGCCGGTTCCCGTGCCAATGTCCAGGACCCGAAGCGGTCTGCCCTGCGGAAGATACTTCCGAAACTCCGAGAGCCAGCGATTCTTTTTTTCGCTCTCGAATTCACGCAGGCGCTGTGCCTCAAAGCCTTCGGCCCGGTGTGCCCAGTAGTGTGAAACGCGGTGTTTGATCAGTTCCATCTGTCTCTGCCTTTCTGCTTGTTTTGTCCCGTCCGGTGTTCCCTCAAACACGGACAATCCGTATGGCCTGCGGCCGGTCTGCCGCAGCGGTTTCGTACATTGAATCGGTATGATTCGGGATCTATCATAGAATGCTGTCGATCAGGCGCTTTGTATAGGGATCTTTCGGATTTCGGATGATCACGTTGGGATCTCCCTGCTCAACAATATCACCTTTGTACATGACGAGCACCCGGCTGCAGAACTGCTGCACCAGAGCGATATCATGGCAGATGAACAGGATCGAGAGATCCGTGCCCTTTGTCCACCGCAGATCGCTGAGCAGCGCAATAATCTCCTGCTGAATGGTTACGTCCAGAGCGGAGGTCGCTTCATCGCAGATCAGCAGCTTCGGCCGGATGGCCAGCGCTCTCGCGATCGCAGCGCGCTGGCACTGCCCGCCGCTTACCTGATGGGGATAGCGGGAGGCAAAATCAGGACTCAGACCGCAGACTTCCAGCAGCCGCGCCACTTCATCCTTCGTGTCCTTCCGTGACCAGCCGTTGTTCCGAAGGCTCTCTCCGATGCCGTCACCCAGGGTGCGGCGGGGATCAAAAGAATCTGTCGGGGTCTGAAACACCATCTGCATCCCGGCATAGACCCGGCGCAGCTCGCGCCCGCTCACGTTGGTGATGTCCATGCCGTCGAGGACAATGCTTCCCTCGGTGACATCCAGCAGACGGGTGATCATGTTGACCGTTGTGCTCTTGCCGCTTCCGCTTTCCCCGATGAGGCCGAGACATTCTCCAGGACCCATTTCAAAGCCGATATGGTTCACTGCGGTGAAATCCGGCTGTCCCTTGCGGCTGAAGACCTTGGTCAGGTTTTCGACTTTGAGGATTGTCTCCATCTCAGTTCCTCCTCAATCTGGGAACTGCAGCCATGAGGGCCCGTGTATACGCTTCCTTCGGATCGTTCAGGACCTGGTGTGTCTCGCCGTATTCCACCGTTTCGCCGTTTTTCATGACCAGCACCCTGTCGGCCATGGCGCCGATCACGCCGATGTTATGCGTCACGAGGACGATGGAAGTACCGAAGGTCTTTCGCACCAGCAGCATCTCCTCCACCACCTGTTTCTGCACCGAAACATCCAGCGCAGAGGTGGGCTCATCCGCCATCAGAACGTCCGGGTTCAGCAGCATGGCGGCGGCGATGCCCACACGCTGCTGCATTCCGCCGGAGAGTTCAAAGGGATAGCTTTCCAGAATCCGCTGCCCGTTCTCAAAGCCGATCTTCTGCAGCAGGTCTGTTGCGCGGGTACGAAACTCCTCCCTGCCGATGGGCTCATGCTCCGCCATGCTCTCATAGAGCTGGGCGCCCACGGTGCGGATCGGACAGAAGGAGCTGCCGGCGCTCTGAAAGATCATGCCCAGCTCCGGACCGTTGAGTTTTCGGATCTCATTCTCGGAGAGATCGGGAAGGTTCCTGCCCTTGTACCAGATGTCTCCGCGCGTGACCAAGCCGGCAGGGCCAAGCAGCCCCATGGCCGCCTTGATCAGCGTGGACTTGCCGGAGCCGCTCTCGCCCACAATGCCGAGAATCTCGCCCTCGTCCACCGCGAAGCTCACGTCCCGAACGGCAAGGGAGCCGTTGTATGCGATATCCACGTGTTCATATCTCAGAAGCTCCGCCATCCTGCTCACCTCCCGCGGGTTTTCGGGTCCGCATAGTCCCGGATGGTGTCGCCCAGGAGATTGAAGATCATGACGGAGACAAAGATGGCAAGACCGGGGGCAAATGTGACCCAGGGCACCGTCGTGATCAGGCTGCGGGTATCGCTCATCATGCTGCCCCACTCGGCAACGGGCGGCTTCGCGCCGAGGCCGAGGAAGCTCAGTCCTGCAAGCTCCATCATCATGGTGCCGATGTCCAGCATCGAGGTCACCAGAATGGGACCCATGATGTTCGGGAGAATATGCTTGAAAATGATCTTCCAGGTGCTGCTGCCGGAGAGCTTTGCGGCCTTGAGCCAGGGCGTTTCCTTTTGAGAAAGGGTCTGGCTGCGGGCAATCCGGGCGTACTTTGGCCAGGAGATCGCCGCCAGGGCGATGATGGCATTCTGCAGACCGCCGCCCAGCACGCCGGCGACAGCGAGGGCAAAAACCAGCCCCGGAAAAGCCAGGAACATGTCAGAAATGCGCATGAGCACCGTATCAATCCACCTGCCGTGCCAGCCGCAGAACACGCCGATGCAGGTGCCGAGGACGGTGATGATCGCCACCAGAAGCAGCGTCGAATAGATGCTGGCCCGGCTGCCCACGATCACACGGGAGAGCATGTCCCGTCCATAGCGGTCGGTTCCGAAGAGATGCGCGGCGGAGGGGGCGGCCTTGGCGTTCGACAGATCCTGCAGATAGGGATCATACGGGGTCAGATATTCTGAGAAGATCGAGCAGATCAGCAGGAGAAACGCGAGCGTTCCGAAAATGATCAGCCGTGTTTTGACGGTGTTTCGCCTGATCTTCTGAATGCGGACGGTCGGTTCTTTTGCGCCGGTCATTCCTGACTCACCCCCAGTCGGATACGCGGGTCGAGCGCATGATAGAGAAGATCGGTGATCAGGTTCACCAGAACATAGATGATGGCCATCCAGACCACATAAGCCTGAATCAGAGGGTAGTCGCGCATGGTGATCGCGTCCACGGCCAGCTTGCCCACGCCGTCCCACATGAAGATGCTTTCGATGATGGCCGTGCCGCCCAGAAGACTGCCGATGGAGAGCGCCAGCAGCGTGATGATGGTGAGCATGGACGACTTGATGACACTTCGCCAGAGGATGACGCGGTTTCGTACGCCGCGTGCCTTTGCACCGGTGACATAGTCTTTGTTCAGCTCTTCCAGTACCGTGGCACGCACCTGCCGCATGTACTTGGCCGACATGGCGATGGCAAGCGTCAGCGTCGGCATGATCGCGCTGCGGAGTGTCGTCCCGCTGGAGATGACCGGCAGCCACTTGAGCTTGATGGCAAGCAGCTGCATCAGCAGCAGCGCAACAAAGAAGTTGGGAAGCGAATTCCCAATAAAGCTGATAAAGCGCAGTATGTAGTCGATGAACCTGTCATGGTTTACCGCGGCAAGAACACCCAGCGGAATGGAAATCACAACGGTCATCAGAATGGACAGCGCGGTCAGCAGCAGGGTCGCCGGAAGCTTGGATACAAAGGTCGGGAATACTTCCTTCCCCGAGACGTAACTCGTGCCCATGTCTCCGGTGAGCATGCCGCCCAGCCACGCGAAATACTGCGTCAGAAAAGGCTTGTCCAGTCCGAGTTCCGCCTTCTTGGCATCGATGACCTCCTGGGCAACCGCGCCTTTGTCCCCATAGAGCTCTGTGATGGCATCGCTGCCGGCCATGCGCATCATGGCGAAAGACAGAAATGTGATCCCGATCAGAACCGGGATCAACTGGATGAATCGCCGTATCACATACTTTCTCACTTGCGTCTCCTCAGAAAGGCATACCAGAACCTGAATGAGAAGATTATATTCCATCCACGGACCATTCGGAAGCCCCCGGGGGGGATATTTTCTACGGTTTCTTCAAGATTTTTGATGCTCCTCTGCCGTGAGATCATGCAGGGGATCCCGGCCTCCCAGAATAACATTCCATGCCCGGATCAGCCGGTCGAAGGACCAGGCGGCGTTGGCCGGACTGGTGGAGGGAAGACAGACGGCTTCCCGGCCGATCTCCGGGAGAAGATACTTCCGGTACAGGCGGAAGGCGGTCTGGCCGTTTGTAAAAATCCCGCGGATCGGTGCCCCGGCGAGAATGGGACGGATGTCGTTCGGCACGGCGTCGCGGATGCTGCTGTCGGAGGAGCCGACGATGCTGCAGGAGGCGATCACATCCCAGAGCGCGATATGGTGCCGGAGCAGAAAGGCGCGGCGCTCTTCCACCGTCTGCGGCGTGTCATCGTCGTACAAGGCGGCGACAAGACGCCAGAAGCGGTTCTGCGGATGTCCGTAGAAAAACGCCATTTCCCGGGACTTCACCGAGGGGAAGCTCCCGAGAATCAGAATCTCGGAGTGTTCGTCCCAGGTCGGCGGAAACGGATGGACAAGCTGTTCGGCGGTTTTCATCTCTCTTCGGCTCCTTTTCTGCTTCTGTGATCAGGTATAAGGCAGGCGACGGCCCTGATCGTTCCCGTCATGACTTCTGCCCTGATCAGCCTTTATTTTATTCGCTTTCGGAGAGAAATCAAGCGGGAAACTGTAACGGGAGCGGCTTTGAAATAATACGTCATTGACAAAAGGGCGTTTCTCTTTTACAGTATGGAGAAAACAGTCAAAAGCAAAGACTTAAAGAAAGACTTAAAGAAGGAGCCGGATCATGAAAGAGACCTTTGATTTGCAGAAACACATCGAACAGGGTGTCGAAAAGATCGTTTCGGATACGATCAAGGCGACGCTGAAGAACCCCAAGGAGAGCGCCTTCATGGTCCGCTTCGCCGCGGCCAGCCGGAAGGCCTCGAAGATCCGCATGAAGCTGGAGCAGGAGGGCCTGCATGTCCCGGGCTTCCTGATCGCAAGCATCACGAGCAGCTGCAACCTGCACTGCGCGGGCTGCTACTCCCGCTGCAACAACGCCACCGTCGACGCGGCTCCCGTGGAACAGCTGAGCCGTGATGAGTGGCTTCGGGTGTTCCGGGAGGCGGACGAGCTGGGCGTGAGCTTTATCATGCTGGCAGGCGGCGAGCCCATGATCCGCCGCGACGTGATCGAGGCGGCCGGCAGCATGCAGAACATCATCTTTCCGGTGTTTACCAACGGAACCTTCATCGACGAGCGGTACTTCAAACTGCTGGACGAGTGCCGGAATCTGGTCCCGGTCCTCAGCATCGAGGGCGGCAGGGAAATCACCGACGCGCGCCGCGGCGAGGGAATCTATGACCGGGTTACCGGCAATATGAAGAAGTTCCGGGAGAACGGCCTGATCTTCGGCGCATCCATCACCGTGACGACCGAGAACGTGCAGGAGGTTACCTCCGAGGCCTTTGTCCGGGGCCTGGCCAAGCAGGGCTGCAAGCTTATCATCTACGTGGAGTTCGTCCCCGTCACCGAAGAGGCGACGCACCTGGCACCGGGGGAGAAGGAGCGCGCCTACATGGCGGAAGCCGTCGACGCACTGCGCAGCAAGTATGACGACATGGTGCTGCTTTCCTTCCCGGGAGACGAGCTGGCGATGGGCGGCTGCATGGCGGCGGGAAGAGAGTTCTTCCACATCAATTCCCACGGCGGAGCGGAACCGTGTCCCTTCTCCCCATATTCGGATATCAACGTGAAGACGACCTCTCTCCGGGACGCGATGAAGTCT
>JAGAFT010000240.1 GCA_017627975.1 Oscillospiraceae bacterium | reverse complement strand
TTGGTGCGCCCGGCGAGCGCACATTCTAACGGGTGAAAGTCCCGAGACCGCCCGGCAGCGGGAAGGTCACAGCCAAAGCCAAGGGTGTCCGTTGTGAAGCGGAATCTGAAGGAAGGCAGCGGCAAAACTCTGGCCCGACGAACAGGAATTATGTCAGGCTGTAAGCGAGGGTAAGACTGCCAAACAAGCCAAAACCCAATAGCTGCACGGAATCGCTTGCGGTAAACATGGCGGGTATAAGGGTGAAAGAATGTGTGAGTACCCGGGGAGATCTCACAGACGTGGAGGGCGGCGAAGAGGCCGAAGCCGGATAAAGCAATGAGCAGATGGTAGCCGAAACGTAGTAACAACGAACTGTGAGAAGTCAGCAGAGGCCATAGTACCTCAAAGAAAAAATGGGGGAAGGGCCGAACAATCGTAAGTCCGAAGAAACGGAGGAAGGAGGTCAATATGGAGAAAGCAGAATACCCAAAGAGCACGAAGTATGGCAGGCAGAACCCTATCTCCGAGCGCTGGAACAGCGACGAGCAGTTGGTGGCCTGGCGCGCGGCATGGGCGGATGAAGTGAATCTCTGTCTAGAGCAAAAGGGTCTGGAGGAACGTATCGACCACCGCAGCTTTGCCGATCAGGGCAAAGACGAGCAGCCCACGATCCATGAGGGCGTGGCCGCCCGAGCAATGGAGAAGAAAGGCATCGTTTCGGAGCGCTGCGAGCTGAACCGGCAGATAAAGAGGGACAACGCTCTGCTGCGACAAATCAAGGACGAGTTCCAGAAACTGGTGAAAGCCGTGCAGGATTCGATCCCTGCGCTGGCACAGGCCATGGAAAAGCTGCGGGCCAACATGATCGTGTTCGCGTACCAGATCGCGTATGCCAGCGGTATCGCCGCGCGGACACGGGAAGACATGGCGGATGTCGTTTTGGGCTTCACGCAGTACAATACAATCACCAGTCAGATCAAGCAGAAGCTGGCTGAACGAAAGAAGCTGCTGGCCGAAAAGCAAAAGTTCTCACCTTTGCACTTCTCCGAGAATCGCCGGTTGAATGCCAAGATCGCGGAGGCTACGGAAGATCTGGAAGAGCTGAAATCCGAGAAGGAGCGGGTCATGTCCACCTTCGGTAAATCTGACGACAAGGGCATGAAAGACGTGAGGGCCTGGATGGACGGCAGAGAGGCGCAAATCCAGAAGGCCGCGGCCGCCGAAGCCAAATACAGTGCAGAGCTGGATAAGGCGCTGGACGAATATCACGATTTGGAGGCCCGTGCTGAAGAAGTTGACCCAGAGAAACTGGAGACAGCCCGCCTCTCCCTCCGCCCGGAGGAAGAAAAGCGGGCTGTTTCCAAGGTCGAAGATGTTTATGGTAATAGCTACGATTACGCCATTATGCGCGAGGTGAGAAATCAGGTTGCCGACCTGCTGGGTGAAGAGCCAAGCAACCCCACATCCCGATCCCTCCGCGAGACCCTCAAGCAGAAACAGCAGGAGGTACAGCATCGTGAAGTTCCGTCTCGAACAATTTCTAGGGACGTAGAACGGTAAAATCATTGCCTAATGACCGAGTAATGGCAAGCTCAACGATTTCAACAAATGGGAAGGGTGTAGATTAGAAAAGGATAGATCCTCTACTCTTTCTCCCGAATGGCGCTGACGGGGCAGCCGTCGATGGCGGTCTGTGCGTCGTCGCGGTTATCCGCGGTGGTTTCTGCGAAAGCCTCGGCCTTGCCGTCGCCGTTCAGCTCGAACACGTCAGGGCAGGCGACGGTACACATCCCGCAGCCAATGCAAAGATCCTGATTGACAAATGCTTTCATGACATCCTCCTAATAAGATTACTTGATGATCGAATAATGCGCCGTATCTTCCATGACGAGACGCAGCGCCGTCTGATTCATCATCCCGTCCATGACGTTTTTGCGCAGAGCGTAATATGGTGTGCTGCCATCCTCACTGGCCGTCCAGTACTGCGCGTGGATATCTCGCGTCATCTCCCAGGAGAGACAATCAGCGTCCTTCGCGGTGACGGCATTGATCCGGTCGCAGGGCATGCCGTTGACAAAGAAATCCTCAAAGGCGCGATACGCCTCCTCCGGATCAGCCTCCGGGGCGATCGCGTGCTGCTCTCCGAAAGCGGCCGCCACGGCACAGAGCGAATTCAACCTTCCTCCGTCCTCTGCCAGAAGCGCACACACCAGCGCGGCATAGCGCGTCTCGGCGTCGGTGATCTGAGCTTGCAGCCAGCCGTGGATGTTGCCCTCGTCGATTACGCTCTCCAGCGGGGACAGCGTCTTTTCAAATCGCCCGGTGTCTTCGATCCAGCCCTCCGCCTTCGCATGGGCGGCGAGCGCCTTTGTCAGCTCCTCCTGATGGCCGATCTTGCCGTACAGCCAGTGGTGGATGGGGCCCAAAACCATGCTCATCTCGCTCAGCCCCTTTCGTGGGCGATGCGGGCGTTCACCGCATAGACGACCTTATCCGCCTCCAGCCCATGTACGGCGCAGGCGTCCTCCAAGCTCTCCGCCTGGGACGCGGGGCAGCCCAGGCAGTGCATGCCGCAGGCCATCAGCACCGAGATGGTTTCGGGATAGGTATTGACGATCTCTCCGACCAGAGTTTTGCCGGTCACATACGTGTTATCCATGACTGATTCCTCCTTGCGTTTTCGCCTGCATTCTACTATACTGTCCTTGAATTGTATGTTGGAGCAACAACATTTGAGGAGAAATAATGATGAATCTTGCCTTTCTATCCAATACCAATCTCTTTCGAGGCATCCGGGAGGAGGAGCTGCAGGCCCTGCTGCCTTGCCTGAGCGCCCATGAAAAGCGATTTGATAAGGACGAGGTGATCTACCGCGCCGGGGACACGGTCTCGGAGATCGGACTGGTGGAGTCCGGCAGCGTGAACATCCTGGTCAACTTCTACTGGGGCGGCAGCCACATCTTCGGCCATGTGGCCGCGGGGCAGCTTTTCGCGGAGACCTATGCCGCCATCCCCGGCAAGGAGCTGCTGGTGGACGTGGTGGCGGCGGAGAAATGTGAAGTTCTGTTTTTGAATCTGGACAAGCTCCTGACCACCTGCCAGAGCGGTTGCGCCTTCCACAACCGGATCATCCACAATCTGATCCGCATCTCCGCGGGAAAGAATCTGGCCCTCTCCGAGCGCATGATGCACACTGCGCCCAAATCCATCCGGGAGAGGCTGCTGTCCTATCTCTCGGAGCAGGCGGTGGAGCACGGCAGCGCGCATTTTACCATTCCCTTTTCCCGCCAGCAGCTGGCGGATTATCTGGGTGTGGATCGCAGCGCCCTGTCCAACGAGCTGAGCAAGATGCAGCGGGACGGCCTGCTGAGCTTCCGCAAGAGCGAATTTACTTTGAAAGAGGGGGCGGGAGAGCATGCGTGAGCTTCGATGCAGACGCATCTATGTTACGGCCGGAGACGACGACGGCTTTCGCGTTTTGGTGGACCGACTATGGCCGCGCGGTGTGAAAAAGGACAGCACACAGATCGACCGCTGGGCAAAGGAGATCGCGCCGTCTACTGAACTGCGCCGGTGGTTCGGGCACGATCCCGAGAAATACGCGGAATTCTCGGCCCTGTATGTCGCCGAGTTGGAACGAAACCCGGACGCGAAAGCCTTTCGGATCGAGATCCGCGAGAGGCTAAATGAAGGAAATGTCACCCTGCTCTATGCCGCGAAGGATGAAACCTGCAACCATGTGGCAGTATTGAAAAGCTGGCTGGAAAAGTGAAGAGAATGTGTTGGGCGGCCCCGCCGAAATGACGAGGCCGCCCGATTTCTGTTTATTTGCAAAAATGCGCTTTGGCAAATTCCATGTCCTGCACGACCTCGACCGTGCCGAGATACTTGCGCTCCCGGTCGCGCACGGCCATGTAGGTGACGAGGAAGGTCTTGCCGTTTTTCTCCATCCAGACGGGGACGCTGTCCCGGCGACCGGCGCGAAAATCATCGATGATGGCGCGCACCATGGGCTCGATCTTCGGCGGATGGCAGGAGAAGACCTCGCGGTCGATGGCCATACCGGGGCGCTTGAAGACCTTGGGACCCTCATTGAAGAAGCGATTGATGTTGTCCGCGTCCACGAAGGTCAGCTCCAGCGGGATGGTGTTGAGAAGCGCCGTCAGCTGCTCCACCGTCATGTGTCCGCCGGGCATCACGATCTCGCCCTCCACGGGGATGGGAGCCGGTACGCTCTGCTTCTCGGCGTCTTCCCAGCCCTCGCCTACCACACCGAGGCAACCGGCGTAGTCCTTGGAGTCCCAGTAGATGCCGTACCACTCGTCCTCGGTGAAGTTCACCGCGCAGATGGGGAAGAGGATGTTCTGTTCCTTGTAGATCATCTTCTCTGCCCGCTTGAGGACAGCCTGCACGCGCTCGCTCCAGGCGGCGTCATGTGAGGCCGCTTTTGCCAGTGCGCCCAGCTCATCCCGGATCTCGTCGTCCACTGTCCACATCACATCCGAGGGGCCGGAGACCTCATAACGCACCTTCAGCAGCGGATAGAGCAGATCGCCCTTCTTGGCATAGTGGACGGAGAGCTCGCGGATCTTCCCCAGCAGCTTGAAGATGTCCTCGCCGGCGGCCAGCTTCTCCTGCGCCTCCTTCAGCCAGGTCTCCAGGTTCTCGTTCTCTCGCGTCAGGGTATGCAGCGGGTGGCCGGGAACAGCGATCAGCGCCGCGGCCAGCTCCTTCTTGTTGCCGTAATCCTTCTTCGCGGCCAGCTCCTTCGCCCGCTGCACGGAGGCCATGACTTCCTTCTCAGCGTTCGCAATCTTCTCCTCCCGGGTCGCGCCGTGGAAGAGGGCGGAGTGCACGTCGCAGAGCTTCTGCACCTCGGTGATGGGCGTACCTTCCTTCATCAGCTCCTGCTCGGCCTTCATGATCTCGCTGGCCTCCACATCGCCGAATTCCTTGACGAAATCCGCGCGGACGCTCTCCAGGTTCTCACCCTCGCCCAAACGGCGGAGATAGGCCTTGAGCTGCTCGGTGCGGGAATCGCTCTGCACCGGAGCGGATGCCGGGGCTTTGGGAGCATTGACAGATGCAGGCATCGCGCCGGAGAGCGTGAAGCCCTTCTGTATCAGCGTCATGACGATCTTTTCCATGGGGACGCCCTTCATCTTCGCACCCTTGGGGATGGTCATGACCTTGGCCACGGAGTTGAGCATGGCGGGCTTTTTGATCTCCGAAAAGCCCAGCTCGGCCAGGATCTCCTGCAGCTCCGGGTTCTCTTTCACCAGTTCATAGACAGAACGATTCAGATTCAATTCTTTCATCATTGCATTCGCTCCCTTCGTTTTTCTGGGGTCAGTATACCACCGTACCGTCAGTCCGTATGTTGTTTCAACAACTTTTTCTTGCTCAGATGCCGGAGGAAAACAAAGCAGGCGAGGATCTGGCACGCCGTCGCCACCGGGACGCCCAGGCCGATGCCGAAGAGCGTGCCCAGGACGCGGCGCATGAGGATCGCTACGGGGATGCGCACCAGAAAGGCCGCCGCCACGCCCTGCACCGAAACAAAGCCGGTGTAGCCGAGACCGTTATAGAAACCGATGAAGCAGAACAAGAAGCAGGTGAACAGGCAGTCGATGGCGTAGGCCTTGAGGTAATCCGCCCCCGCGAGAATGACGCTCTCGTCCCTCGCGAAAATGCCGCAGAGCAGATCGCCGTGGAAGAAGGCCAGATAGAACATCACCAGGCCGAAGGCGGTGGAGAGGGCAATGGCGATGCGAAGACCCCGGATCGCCCGGTCGTCCTTGCCCGCGCTGGCCGCGAGGCCAAGGCTGTTAGCGATGGAGAGGATCACGAGAAAGCTCAGGCTGACCAGCACGTCCTGTAGCGCGATGGGCACGCCGAAGCGGAGCATCGTGCGGAGAGCCCTGCCGTCAAAGCGGACATCCCGCCGGGAAAAGGGAAACGGCAGGCCGCGCCGACGCAGCACGAGGAAGGACACGAGAACGCTGATGAGCTGCGCCGCGACGGTGGCGATGGCCGCCCCTGCAGCGCCAAGATGAAAGACCGCCACCAGCAGCAGATCCCCCGCGATGTTGACCGCGCAGGCGATCGCCACTGTCATCAGTGGCGTCCGGGAATCGCCCAGGCCGCGCATCACGCTGCCCAGCACGTTGTATTCCACAATGGCAAGGCTCCCGCCGCCGCAGATGGCGATATACTGCCGGGTCTCCCGGAAGGCCTCCTCCGGCGCGTTCATGAGCCGGGCCAGCACAGCGGATAGAAGCGGCAGCAGCAGGGTCAGCGCAAGCCCCACCAGACCGAAAAAAGCGATGCTCACGCCGATCACGCTGCCGCAGTCCTTCTCTGCGCGCATCCCCAGCTTCTGCCCCAGCAGGATCGTGCTGCCCATGGCGAGGGAGCTGATGAGACCGGTGACGGTCATCATGATCTGCGAACCGACAGCCACGCCGGAGACGTCGGCCGTCGCCGCGTATTTGCCCACCACCAGCAGATCCACCGCGCCGTAGAGCGCCTGCAGAAACAGCGCCGCCAGGATCGGCAGCGAAAAGCGAATCAGCGGCCCAACGATTGGTCCGCTGGTAAAATCTCTTGTGGTATCCATGAAACCTCCAAAGATAAAAGCCGGATAAGAGAACAGGCGTTTCAGCCTGTAGCCTTATCCGGCTTGTCATTTCCAACGAATGACTCGCCCTTCGAGCAAGCGATGCGTATTGTAGCAAATGAGATGGGAAATGTCAATGGAGAACCACTATCTTGGCTTTTTCACGTGAGAATCGACAGTGGTTGATGCCGTTCTATACAAGTAATGATATACCCCGTGAGTATGTTTAAAAAACTTACTACCGTGACAAAACACTTGCCATGAGTGATTTAATTAGCCGAAGACGGCATTTACATCCAAAAGTGCCAAGGGCAGGAAAGATCGACTTTTAAGACGAAGTTGATCTTTCTCGCTTTTGGTTGTAATCATAAAAAACGATAAAAAAACACCTTGACAAATCTCATCTCGGGGTACAGCTATACGCTCTCCCTGATCTCCGGGAAGTACAAACTCATCATCCTCTACTGCCTGATGGAGTATGAGCCGGTCCGCTTCAACGAGATGCAGCGCTATCTCGGCAAGGTCGCGGACAAGACCCTGAGCCAGAACCTGAAGGAACTGGAAAAGGACGGCCTGATCCACCGGGAGATGTACCCGGAGGTCCCGCCGAAGGTGGAATATACCCTGACCGAACGCGGGCATTCGCTGGTCGCGGTGCTGGACAAGCTCTGCGACTGGGGCATGGAAAACCGTCCCAGATAACGGTCTCAGATCCGATAAGTGGGAACGCCATCCCGGAACCCATGAATCACACATAAAAACGGAACCCGAGAGGATTTTAATCCAATCCTCTTCGGGTTCCGTCTTTTTTTCCTTTTCTTCCTTACGGAAGTCTGTCCATATGCCGGCTCAGAAACCGGTTGAACGTTTTCGCCGCAACGAAGAGCGCTCTGTGCGCTGTCTTTCCGCTGTCGGGTTTATTGCAGCTTCGCCAGTGCCGCCTCCATCCGGTCCATGCCGAGGCGGATGTTTTCCATGGAGTTGGCATAGGCAAAACGGATCGTCCCGGGCATGCAGAAGGCTTCGCCGAACACGGCGGCCACCCCCGCCTCATCCAGGAGATAATTGCAGAGGTCTTCGGCGGTTTCGATCTTCCGCTTTCCGTCCGACCGCCCGAGATAGGCCTTTACCTCCGGCATCAGGTAAAAGGCTCCCTGCGGCTTCTGACAGCGGATCCCCGGCATGGCGTTCAGGCGCGCATGCATATAGTCCCGCCGTTCCTCAAAGGCCTGCCGCATTTCCTCCACCGCGTCGGTGCAGTCGGTAAAGGCCTTCAGCGCCGCAACCTGGACGAAGCTCACGGAGCAGGAGGTCATGTGCCCCTGGAAGGCGTTGCAGGCCCTGCTCACAGCGAGGCTGGACGCCGTATAGCCGAGGCGCCAGCCGGTCATGGCATA
>JAGAFT010000239.1 GCA_017627975.1 Oscillospiraceae bacterium | reverse complement strand
TTCCTGACAGCAGTTTCTTCAGGTTCCCCTGTTCCCTGGCCAGTCTCCTGCTCTCCGCAAAGACCAGTTCAAAGGCCATACATGCATGGGCAATCAGACCGTCCAGCACCGTGTGCCGTGCAGCACGCGGCACACAGCGGTGCCCGGCAACACATTCCAATACCGCCGGAGATGCCTCCTCCGCCTCGCTCAGCAGACCTCGGCTCTTTCCGATACGCTCCTCAAATGGGATTTCGGCAACAACCCGAAATATGTCCACCTTGTCCGCATCCCGCAGAATCTGGGAAAAGCAACGTGTCTCGTCGTCCAGATTCTCAGGAAGGGAGAGCTTGTTGTGCAGTCGGATAGCGCTTTCGGCCATCTGTCTCCGCTGCGGCGAATAATCCTCTGTCGGAAAGGAGCGGAAGAGCCCGTCCCGGAACAAAAGATCTGCGCCGAAATCGGCATGATCCACAGACTGGGAATCCACAAAGGTTCCATAGCGGCGCACTTGCTCAAAGCGGCCAATATCATGAAGCAGGCCGAGTAACCACGCAAAGTCCACGTCCTCTGCATCCAGTCCAAGGCTTTCGGCAATCTTCTCCGAAAGCCCGGCCACGGAAAGGGTGTGGACAATCTTATGCCGGATCATCGGGTCATCCGGGTTGTAGTGTCCGGTATAGTCCTGAAAGCATTCAATCGCAGCCGTTCTGTTCATCTATTCTTCCCTTCCTGAACTCTTCATAGGAATCATAGCGGACCGCTTTTCCGTTTTGAAGCTCAAAGATCAGGTCCGCCTTCCGGATTGTATTCAGCCTGTGCGCCACCATGATCATGGTGCAGGTCCCCATCATGGCTTCCAGCGCCGCCTGAACCTCCCGTTCACTCACAGGGTCCAGCGCGCTTGTGGCTTCATCCAGCAGGACCAGTTTCGGCCGGCGAAGCATGGCACGCGCGATGGAGAGCCTCTGGCGCTGGCCCCCCGAAAGGTTCTTGCCGCCCTCCTGAACCGGCATATTCAGGCCTTCCGGCTGCTTCCGCACCAGCTCTTCCAATCCAACCTTACGCAGGACATCCATCACCTGCTCTGTCGAGCAGTAGCTCAGGCCGTAGACCAGGTTGTCCCAGAGTGTCCCGGCAAAGAGGACCGGTGTCTGAGGGACCACCGCAAGCGAGTGCCGGTACCGGTTCTTCTCCAGCTCTTCCAGATCGATTCCATTAATGTACACCCCGCCGCCCTGCGGTGTGTACAGGCCGAGAATCAGACTGAGCACCGTGGTCTTCCCCGCGCCGGAGGCCCCGACCAGGGCAGCGCTCTTACCGGCGGGCACATGCAGGTTCAGTCCGTCCAGTACGGGTGCCTTGTCCTCGCCGTAGCGGAAGACGACGTTTTCCAGTCTGACCTCACCCCGAACGGGCTTTGGCAACAGGCGGCTTCCGTTCTGTTCCACCCGGTTTTCCGAAAGCAGCTCATGGATGCTGCTCAGGCTGTCAAGTCCCTGGGTAATCTGCGGCGCGGCGTCCAGGGTTCTCTGGATGCTGGAGATCAGCATGTCGAACAGCGACAGGAACAGCACCACCGTACCGATGTTGATATAGTCTTTCGAAGCCATGTACACCGCAGCCATCAGGATGATCATGCGAAATCCGTGCGCTGCGCCGAAGCTGATGTTGTTGAGATGCAGCTGGACACTGTCCTGCACACTTGCCGCGTGCTGCACCCGCTGGACGGAGCGGCGGATCTTCTGAGACTCGTTCTTCTGCAAGCCCTGGGAGCGAGTCATCTGGTCCATGGCAAGCATCTCCTGGAAAAGCGCGTTTGAGTCCTCTGTCCGGTAGCGCATTTCGGCCTTTGTCCGGCGCGCCCTGGCCCCAAAGCGGCGAATCAGGGCAAAATACAGCGGAAGCAGGACCGCATAGATCACCAGCATCAGCGGCATCCGGCATAGCGAGATAATCAGCACAAAAAGAAGGTCCTCCGGCAGGAACATGACGTAAAGAGCGTCCTCATAGAGGAGCATCTTCACAAACTGGACATCCGAAACCAGTTTGGACAGAAGCTTGCCCGAGGGCGTTTCTTCATGAAATCGCAGGGAAAGAAGCTGAAGCTTCTGGACAATGGCCATCTTGAGTCCGCTCTCCACCGATCTTGTAAAACGGTGATACACCCGGTTGTCAAGGGTGGCACAGATCAGGTTGATCGTTAGCGCCAGCACCGAAAACAGCAGATTTCGCCCAATCGCCGGTGTAAAGAAGGCATGCGAATCGCTGAAGGCCTGGATGATATTTGAGGCAAACACCGGCAGGAACAGCGCTGCCAGATGCCGAACAAGGCGAAGCAGCGAGCCTGCCGCCGCCATATCCGGATGTTTGCGTGCAAGGCAGCGCAGGAGGCCGAAGGCCCCCTTCTCCCCACCGTTTTCCGTTTCGTAATAGTCCAGGATTTCGTCGGTAATCCGGGCGCTGTCCTTCTGCCCGGGATAGATGGTATAGATATTCTGGTCCCGACGATAACGGTAGTCGATATTCCCGTCATATTCGCCCAGGATATTCCGGTTGATTTCGGTCTCGGTCTCATCCGCATCCCCGACCGTCCTCTCAGCAGGTCGGCCCGCGAAAAGCGCATCCGGCTCCCCCGGCGCCGTCAGCACCACAGCCCTGACGCCAAAGCTTTTCACCCTGACGCAGATTCCGGTATAGCCGGCATGGAGCAGATGCATCAGCAGCTCCTCGCTCAACAGCCGGCACAGCGCTTTTTCTTCCGTTCCGCCGGATCGGGAAACGGTTTTGTCCTCAATCATCCGCATGGCCGCAGGAAGATCTGACAGTTGATTTACTGTTACGCCGGTTTGCACCATAGTTCTCCCCTCCTGCCATATCACTCCAATTTTATTATAACGCATTCCGGCCCGTTCTGTAAACAGCGAAAGCTCAAAAATGCCGCGTGACGGTTTTCCATCCTATAAAATGAAAAGCGACCCGCCGGGTCGCCTGCTCATGGTAACAGGTTCCCCGCCGGGTCGATCTATCTTATTTTTCTCTGTGCAGCGCT
>JAGAFT010000238.1 GCA_017627975.1 Oscillospiraceae bacterium | reverse complement strand
GGACAAGAACATCAACATGAAAACACTGGATGAGTATCTTGGCCGTGACGATGTGGTCTATCGCGATGTCCGTATGCTGTTTGACCCGGCAGATTATGCCGCAATCGGCGGAAATGCGGATCTGGCCTCTACGGTGGAAGGTTTCCGGATCGTTCCTTATCCCTATCTGGCAACACTGACGGGTCTGCCGGTGGACGGTGCGTATGACGCCGAAACCCTCTTCACCCTGACCTGGAACGAGGACGGCAGCATTGCAACCGCGGAACCAAACTACGAGGAATCCATGCTTGTCCTGGAAGACTGTTTCCCGAAGGACAAGCCGATCTTCCTGATGTGCGGCGGCGGCGGATACGCCGGTATGACCAAGTCGCTTCTTATCTTCCTGGGCTGGGATCCTGAACTGCTTTACAACGTCGGCGGCAACTGGGAGTACCAGGGTGATCACGGTGTGGAGCTGATTGAGTATTCTGAGGACGCAAACGGCAATGACTACTTCTGCACATGGCGTGCCGATTATGCGCTGATTGACTTCTCCCGTCTGCATCCTGTCGCATGAAAAGGAAATTGACAGCCTGCCTGATCTGTGCAGTTCTTCTCCTGTCGCTGGGGGCTGTTGCTCATGCTGAGCTCACGACCTTCCCCTATACGCAATATGCCAGCGGCGGAACGCCTACAGAATTGGAAGCCGTAATTCTTTTTGAGAACAAGAACAAGACTTTCACGCGGTATCAGGTCGCTTATACCTCCTGTACCTGCAGGGGCGCAGAGAAAAACTACAGCTCCGTCATGTACATTGAGCTCCTCAACACAAAGGAAACCGCGGATGAGGCGTCGATTCGCCAGATCACGCTGGGCGAGCTCGACGGCACGACAGTCGGTCTCTGGGGAGACAGCAACCCGATCATGGGGCATCCGGAGTACACGGCCGAGTATATGGATGAGAATCTTGTCCAAAAGCTCGTGGGAACAAACAAAGCGCAGTATGACGCATGGGAAGGCTACGGAGAAGTGATTGAAACGGTCGAACCGGACGCAGTCAGCGGAGCCACGGTCTCGACAAGCAACATCACATCTGTCATCAAAGGTCTGTTCCAGTACCACGCAGAAAAGTATTATCAATGAAGAACGGGAAGCTTACGCTTGTCCTTCTAAGGTAAGTTCCGTAAAAAGAGGCGGCGGCCTGTGCAGCATATAAACTGCCGGGCCGTCCCTTTATGCATTCGCCATCTACCACTCTTTTTATATTCTTTTATGATTCTTTATATTTCCGAACTATTTTTACGATCTTTTATATTCCTTTATGATTGTTTATGTTTTGTCCTATCATCTCCGGTTGTCTTTATCAGGGCAGAAAGAGGCCTCGAAGCGGTGTCTGCCGCTTCGAGGTCTCCTGATTTCAGATTTGATGAATCGTTTACTTGCGATTCGGAATATGGATGGCTTTCTTGTCGACGGCGAGGCCCGCTTCCCGTACCGCTTCCGCCACCGTCGGGTGGCAGTGGATGGTCTGGGTGAACTCCTCCAGCGTCGCTTCCAGCTTGATGGCCAGCGCGGCTTCCTCGATGAGTTCCGTGGCGCTGGGGGCCAGGATGTGCACGCCGAGGATCTCGCCGTACTTCTCCCCGGCCAGCACCTTGATCATGCCGTCGGTATGGCCGGCCACCAGGCTGCGCCCGTTGCCGCTGGTCGGGAACTTGCCCACCTTGTAGGCGATGCCGAGTTCCTTCGCCTTCTCTTCGGTATAGCCGACACCGGCGAACTCCGGTCCCACATAGGCGCAGGACGGGCTCTCTTCCGAATAGAAGCACCGGTCGCCGCCCATGGCGTTCTCCGCCGCGACTTCGCCCATGGCCATGGCGCCGTGGGCCAGCATCAGCTTGCCCGTGCAGTCGCCGATGGCATAGACGCCGGGCACGCAGGTCTCCATCTTCTCATTCGTCTGGATGAAGCCCTTCTCGACCTTGACGCCGGTGGTCTCCAGACCAAGGCCGTCGGTCTCTGGGCCGCGTCCAACCGCCAGGAGTACTTTCTCCGCTTCAAAGACCTTCTCGCCGTCCGGGCACTTGACCGTGATTTTCGCGCCCTTGTCGGTGTCTTCCACCTTCTGCACCGCGGAGTCGGTATATATCTCCATTCCCTGCCCGCTGAGCTTCGCCTGAAGAAGTGTCGTGAGCTCGCCGTCCATGCCCGGCAGCAGCTTCGGCATCATCTCAATGACCGTGACTTTGGCGCCGTAGCGCAGATACACGCTGCCGAGCTCCAGCCCGATCACGCCGCCGCCGATGATCAGCAGGCTCTCCGGGATGTGGTCCAGCTCCAGGCAGCCCGTGGAATCCAGAACGGCCTTGCTCTCCTTCACGCCGGGGATGCCCGGGATGATCGGATGAGAGCCCGCCGCGATGATGACCTTCTCCGCGCTGTAGCTGTCGCCGCCGACCGAGACGGTCTTCGGGCCGGTAAACTTCGCTTCGCCCATCACGACCTTGACCTTGTTGGCCTTGCAGAGCGCCCTCACGCCGGAGGTCAGCTTCTCCACCACCGAGGCGCGGAAAGCCTGGACCTTTTCCCAGTCGACCTTCACATCGGCGCCGATGATGCCGATGTCCGCGCTGTGGGTGGCAGACTCATAGATCTCGGAGGTATGCAGCATGGCTTTGGTCGGCATGCAGCCGCGGTTGAGGCAGGTGCCGCCGATCTTGTCCTTTTCGATCAGGGTCACCTTTGCGCCCAATTGTGCGGCGCGGATCGCCGCGACATAACCGCCGGGGCCGCCGCCCACCACCAGGACGCTGCCTGCGTCACCTGCCGCTGGAGCTGTAGGGGCAGCG
>JAGAFT010000237.1 GCA_017627975.1 Oscillospiraceae bacterium | reverse complement strand
GGAAGCTCGATGGCCACGGCGGGTCCGTCGGTCTCATCGGCACGCTGCAGTGCCGCTGCCACCACCGGACGGTCGTTGGGACCGGCGCCCATGGAATTGAGAATCAGCTCAATCTTCCGCTGTTCGGCTCCGTCGGAAAGCCCCTCGCGTACCGCGCAGGCGGCCGCGTACCAGCGGCGGATAATCTCCTGCTTGGAAGCCTCACAGCAGGCCTCGTCGTCAAAAATGCAGAAGCCGGCCATGTTGACGCCCATGTCCGTGGGGCTCTTGTACGGACTCTCGCCGTAAATCTGCTTGAACATGGCTTCCAGCACCGGAAAGATCTCCACGTCGCGGTTGTAGTTTACCGTCGTCTTGCCGTAGGCGTCCAGGTGGAAGGGGTCGATCATGTTCACGTCGTCAAGGTCGGCGGTTGCCGCCTCATAGGCCAGGTTCACCGGGTGCTTCAGGGGCAGGTTCCAGATCGGGAAGGTCTCAAACTTCGCATAGCCCGCCGTGATTCCACGCTTGTGCTCGTGATAGAGCTGGCTGAGGCAGGTGGCCATTTTCCCGCTGCCGGGGCCGGGAGCCGTGACGACCACAAGGCCGCGTGTGGTTTCGATGTACTCATTCCTGCCGAAGCCTTCCTCCGAGACGATCAGAGGGACATTGGACGGATAGTCCGGAATGATATAGTGGCGGAAGACCCGGATGCCCAGCATCTCCAGCCGCTTGATGAACTTCTCTGCGGCGCTCTGCTCGCGGTAGTGCGTAATGACGACACTGCCGATATAGAGGCCGATGCCCCGAAAGGCGTCGATCAGACGGAGCGTGTCCTCGTCATAGGTGATTCCGAGATCTCCGCGGCGCTTTGCGCGCTCGATATCGTCCGCCGAGAGCACAATCACGATCTCCGCGTCATCCTTCATCTCCAGCAGCATTTTCACCTTGCTGTCCGGCTCAAAGCCCGGCAGAACTCTTGCGGCGTGATAGTCGTCAAAGAGCTTTCCGCCGAACTCAAGATACAGTTTTCCGCCGAACTGGGAAATCCGGTCCCGGATGTTCTGGGACTGAAGCTTCACGTACTTTTCGTTGTCGAAACCGATTCTGTTCATGAGCGTCCTCCAACCTGCCGCCTTTCTGCCAGAAGCCGGCTTCCCGGTTCTGCAGGTTTATCGATTGCAGCATAATCAGCGAACTATTTTACCACAAGAGCGGAAAAGGAACAAGATATAAATTCGTGCTTTTTTTCTTCATAAGTTTATGCTATACTGTATATTCGGTTGTGTATGCACCCCCGCAAGATTATTATTGTAATTTGTAATTTATCATTTCTCATTTATTATTTCTAATTGATTCTGTCTTTTCCTTTTAATTTACCATTTACCATTTACCATTTACCATTTACCATTTATCATTATCCGGAGGATACCATGGGACTTTTTTCAAAGCTGTTCGGAAGCTATTCCGACAGAGAACTCAAGCGGATCATGCCCATCGCGAAAGCGGTTGAGGCAAAGGAAGAAGAATACGGCAGGCTCTCGGATGAGCAGCTGCGTCATAAAACCGAAGAACTCAAAGCCAGACTCGCAGAGGGCGAGACTCTGGATGACATCCTTCCGGATGCCTTCGCCACGGCGCGGGAAGCGGCCTGGCGTGTGCTTGGAATGAAGCCCTTCCCGGTACAGATCATCGGCGGCATCGTGCTTCACCAGGGACGCATCGCCGAGATGAAGACCGGTGAAGGCAAGACCCTTGTGGCGGTTCTTCCGGCTTATTTGAACGCGCTGGCGGGTGAGGGCGTCCACATCGTCACCGTGAACGACTATCTGGCACGCCGTGACAGCGAGTGGATGGGAAAGGTACACCGTTTCCTCGGCCTGGATGTGGGTTTGATTGTCCACGGCCTGACCAATGAGGAGCGGCGCAAGGCCTATGCCTGCGACATTACCTACGGCACCAACAACGAGATGGGCTTTGACTATCTGCGTGACAACATGGCCCTGTACAAGGAAGATATGGTCCAGCGCGGCCACTCTTTCGCCATCGTCGACGAGGTCGACTCCATCCTTATCGATGAAGCGCGCACCCCGCTCATTATCTCCGGCCAGGGAGACGAGAGCACCGATCTCTACCGCCAGGCGGACGATTTTGTCAGCCGGCTGAAAAAGGTCGTCTATGCCTCTGTGGATGAGAAGGAAGAGGAGAGCGAAGACCTCGACGCGGACTATGTGGTGGATGAAAAGGCGCGTACCGCCACCCTGACCGCCCGCGGCATTGCGAAAGCCGAGCGGGCCTTCGGCCTGGAGAACCTGGCCGATATGGAAAACGCCACGCTCAGTCACCACATCAATCAGGCGCTGCGTGCCCACGGCATTATGAAGCGCGACATCGACTATATCGTCAAGGATGGCGAGATTATTATTGTCGACGAATTTACCGGCCGTCTGATGCTGGGCCGCCGCTATTCCGAAGGTCTCCACCAGGCCATCGAGGCCAAGGAGCATGTCGACGTCCAGAAGGAGAACAAGACCCTCGCCACCATCACCTTCCAGAACTATTTCCGCCTCTACGACAAGCTCTCGGGCATGACCGGTACGGCCGTGACCGAGGCCGAAGAGTTTGCGGCGATCTATAAGCTCGACATCATCGAGATCCCCACCAACAAACCGGTCATCCGCCAGGACTGGCCCGATGTGGTCTTCCGCAGCGATATCGGCAAGAACAAGGCCATTATCGACCAGATCTGCGCCTGCCACGAGAAGGGCCAGCCGGTCCTGGTCGGTACCGTCTCCATCGAGAAGAGCGAGTATCTCTCGTCCCTGCTGAAGCGGCGCGGCGTGCCCCATACGGTCCTGAACGCCAAGTATCATGAGAAGGAAGCCGAGATCGTTGCCCAGGCGGGCAAGCTCGGCGCCGTGACCATCGCGACGAACATGGCCGGCCGCGGCACCGACATCATGCTGGGCGGCAACGCCGAATACCTGGCAAAGAACGATCTGCGCAAGGCGGGCTATGACGACGCGGTAATCGCCGAAGCAACCGGCTTTGCCGAGACCGACGACGAGACCATCACGGCGGCCCGAACCCTGTTCCAGGAGCGCATGGCCGCTCACAAGGAAGTGACCTCTGCCGAGGCCGAACAGGTCCGTGCGGTGGGCGGTCTCTTCATCCTGGGCACCGAGCGGCATGAATCCCGCCGTATCGACAACCAGCTGCGTGGCCGAAGCGGTCGTCAGGGCGACCCCGGGGAGAGCCGCTTCTACCTCGCCATGACGGACGATGTCATGCGCCTCTTCGGTTCCGAGCGGATCATGGGCATGATGGACAGCCTCAAAATGGATGAGGATACCCCGCTGGATGCCAAGATGCTCTCCGGCGCGATTGAGCAGGCCCAGAAGACCGTTGAAAGCCGCAACTTCCAGACCCGTAAAAACGTCCTGGAATACGACGATGTCATGAACAAGCAGCGCGAGATCATCTACGGCGAGCGCCGCAAGGTGCTGGACGGCGAAGATCTTCAGGCCCAGATCCGCAGTATGCTGGAGGAGTTTGTGAGCTCCACGGTGGCGGACGGCCTGGCGGGCGGCCACGCCGAGAGCCAGCAGCAGCTGGACGACGCGCTCAAGCCCTTTGAGGGCCTCTTCCTGCGCCGCGGCGACGTGAAGCTCGAGGAGCTGAAGAAAGCCGATGCGGCCTCTGTCACCGAACGGGTTCAGGAGATGGCAAACACGGTCTACGACGCCCGTGAGCAGGCCTTCGGCGAAGGACCCAACGGCGCGCCGCTGATGCGGGAGCTGGAGCGCGTGATCATGCTTCGCGTGGTGGACGAATACTGGATGGACCACATCGACGCCATGGACGAGCTCAAGCGGGGCATCGGCCTGCGCGGCTACGGCCAAACCAAGCCCATTGACGCCTACAAACAGGAGGGCTTCGACATGTTCGAGGCCATGGTCCGCGGAATCCGCGAAGAGACGGTCCGCCGCCTGTTTACGGTTCGCGTCCGGGTTCAGCAGCCCATCGAACGCAAGGCAGTGGCCAAGAACGCCGCGGCCAACGTCGGCGGCGAGCCCGTGAAGAAAACACCGGTCAAGAAAGCACCGAAGCCCGGCCGGAACGACCCCTGCCCCTGCGGCAAGATGAAGGCCGATGGAAGCCGCCGCCTGAAGTACAAGGAATGCTGCGGCCGCAATGAATGAGAAATGGTAAATGATAAATGAGAAATTATATTTTTTAATTTAACATTCAACATTTAACATTTATCATTGGAGCAAATTGGAGTATAAAGTGTTTCTGGAAAACAACGAAAACGGCATTATCTATATGACCTCTGACCGCCTGCCGTTCCGGCACATGTTCACCACACGTCACGGCGGCGTCAGCACCGGCCATCTTGCGACGCTGAACCTGATCGGCGGGCACGGCGACAGGCCGGAAAACATCAGGGAAAACTTCACGCGTGTCGCGGCGCTGCTGGGGAAAGGACCGGACGACTGCTGTGTGACCAAGCAGGTGCACGGAAACGCGGTGCGCGCCGTCACGAAAGCCGATCGCCATGTCTGCCTCGCGGAGGTCCCGTATGAAGCTGACGGAATTGTCACGGCGGAGCCCGGTCTGCCGCTCTTCTGCTTCGCGGCGGACTGTGTCCCCGTGCTGCTCTGTGACCCGGTGCATCGGGTCGTGGGCGCCATTCACTGCGGCTGGCGCAGTTCGACCGGGGATATCCTCGGCAACGCCGTCGAGGCCATGCGCGCCCTGGGGGCGGAACCCAACGAGATCCGCGCCGCCATCGGCCCGGCCATCGGGGCCTGCTGCTTCGAGACCCACCGTGACGTCCCCGACGCCATTGAAGCCTGGCTGGGCAAAGAAGAAGCCGCCCCGTACTTCCGCCCCAAGTCCGATTCTGATTCTAATTTAACATTTAACATTGAACATTTAACATTGGAACAAAAGTTTCTTGTGGACTTGCGCGGAGCAAATGCGTGTCGTCTGCGTCAGCTCGGCCTCAAACCGGACTCCATCGACATTTCCGAGGAGTGCACCTTCTGCAGCCATGACAAGTACTGGTCCCACCGCTACACCAAGGGAATGCGCGGCGGCCAGGCAGCTTGTATTGTCATTCCGGAAAAGGAGGAAGGCGTATGAAACGTATTTGTGCATTGCTCCTGTCCGTCGTCATGGTTTTCGCGCTCGCGGCCTGCACCCACAGCGGGGGAGCTGATGAAAATCAGATCCCCGAATCCACCGGCGGCAAGGACCTTGCCCGGGCCGAGTCCGTGGACAACGTGTTCTCCCTGAACACCAACCCGAACTACTCCCTCAACCCCTTTGTCGCCACCAACCACTCCAACCAGCTGGTCTGCGACCTGGTTTATGAGCATATGGTGGAAGTGGATGAGAACTTCAACGCCATCCCGAACGTCATCGGCTCCTGGACCATGAACGACGACGCCACGGTCTGGACCCTCACTCTGGACGGCGACCACACCCACTACTTTTCCGACGGAACCCCCGTGGAAGGGAAGGACCTGGTCTACTCCATCGGCTACGCCATCTATAACGACCGCTTCCGCGGACGCTTTGCCAGCTTCAAGGGCGCTTCCTACACCGACGACGGCATGACCGTCACCCTCGGCATCGGCGACAGCCAGTTTATCAAGCTCCTGAATATCCCGGTAATTAAGACCGGCACTTTCGAGGTGGAGGCCCATGTGCCGCCCATCGGCTCCGGTCCGTACATGTATGACGAGGAGCGCGTCACTCTGCTGGCCAACCCCTATTACCCCGATTCGGAAAAGCTTCCCTTGCAGACCATCTATCTGCAGGAATACACCGATGCGGAAGGCACGCTGGACGCCTTTGAGGACGGCATCATCGACGTGGCCGTGAACGACCCGTCCAGCTATACCTCCCTGGGCTACGCCAGTTCCAATGAAATCCACTCCTATGCCACGACGAACTATCACTTCATCATGTTCAACGAGGAGTCGACCTTCGGCAAGTCCAACGCTTTCCGGATTGCCATGCAGTATGCCTTTGACCGCGACTATCTGGTCGAGCTGCTGGGCGGCGACGCGGTGCCCTCGGCGGTCCCGCTCTATCCCACCGTGAGCTATTATCCCCAGCAGCTCGCCGACGCCATCCACTATAACCTCAACACCTGCAAGGCGGTTCTCCAGTCTGCCGGCATCGCGGACATGGACGGCGACGGACGCATGGAGTACAACGGCAGTTCCAACGGCCGTTTTGAGTTCGTTATCATTGTCTGCGCCGACTCCAGCGCCAAGGCCGGTATCGTCAACCGCTTCAAGGACGACATGAAGTCCATCGGCATCAACGTCAACGTCCAGGAGCTCCCCTGGGAGGACTATCTCCTCGCTCTTCAGGACGGTTTTTTTGTAACGGGCAACCGTGAGGTCACCTGGGACATGTATTACGGCGAAGTAAAGCTGCGCAACAACTTCGACCTGACCGAGCTGCTCCAGGTCCGCACCAAGGATAACGAAAAGAGCAACCTGAACTGGAGCCGCTCCCGCGACACGACGATTCTGGATCGAATCAACAACTACCTCCGGGCCACCGATGCCGCCCGGCCCCTTGCGTACAATGACCTCTGTGAGTACCTGACCCGCACGTCCGGCAATCTGGTCTCCATCGGCTTTGAAAAACAGCAGCTAATCACCCACCGCGGTGTGGTGAAGGGTGTAGCCCCCAATATCGGAAATCCGCTTTATGATTTCCAGCACTGGACCATCAACCTGGAAGAATAATCTACAGGCGTTTTTCTGCACACAGGTTTCCTCTCATAAAAAATTTGCTCTGCCGGATCTCTTCCCCGCCTCCGGCGGGGAAGAGATCCAGAAAAAACAATAGCTGTGAGAAAAAAAGGAGTGTTGCATTATGACCGATCGCGAACTGATGAACATGGCCCGTGAGGCCTCCATGAACGCCTATATCCCATACTCCCATTTTGCCGTCGGCGCAGCCCTGGAGTGCATGGACGGCAGCGTCTATACCGGCTGCAACATCGAGAATGCCGCCCTCGGCAGCACCATCTGTGCCGAACGGACTGCCTGCGTCAAGGCTGTCAGCGAAGGCAAGCGCAGCTTCCGCCGGATTGCCATTTATGCCGACAGCGAGAACTGGTGCACCCCCTGCGGCGCCTGCCGGCAGTTCCTGGCGGAGTTCTCTCCGGATATGGAGGTGCTCTGTGCCAAGGCCGGCGCCCGGTATGTCAGCTATAAACTCTCGGAGCTTCTGCCCCATACCTTCAGCTACTGAGGGAGGAGACAGACATGAAAAACATCGTCACCATCAGCCGTGAATACGGCAGCGGCGGATACGAGGTCGGCCGCAGAGTCGCCGAGCGCATGAACTATAAGTTCTATGACAAGGAACTGATCGCCCATATCGCCGACAAGTTCCTGATCCCGGAGTCCTTTGTCGCGGCGACCGAGGAGACCGAGCTCAAAAAGAAGAATATTTTCCACGAGGTGTTCCCGGTCTTCACCCGGACCGAGAACGAGAACGCGGATTATATCTTCCGCGAGCAGGGCAAGTTCATCGTCCAGCTTGTGGAGGAGGGCAACTGCGTCATCGCCGGCCGCCGCGCGGATTATTATCTGAAGGACAACCCCAACGCGCTGCATCTCTTCTTCTACGCCGACAGGGACTTCAAGGTGCGGCGCATCTGTGAGACCGAGAACCTCACCGAGGACGAGGCCGTCAAAAAGATCGCCGACATGGACCGCCGCAGACG
>JAGAFT010000236.1 GCA_017627975.1 Oscillospiraceae bacterium | reverse complement strand
CCGAGAATGCCGCAGCCGTAGAGACGCATATTGTCGACCGTAATGCGGCTGCAGTTCTGGAGGTTCAGGACCCCGCCGGAGCAGGAGCCCGGTTCCTTTGTGTGGCCGGCGGTAAAGCCGAGGAGAGAAACATTTTCGCAGTCCCGGAAATTCAGAACATTGGCGTAACGGGGGATGGCCGCAAGGGTGACGGCGGCCAGATCAGAGGAAGCGCTTCGGATGGTGAGTCCGGAGAGGTCGTGGATCACAAGCTCCGGTCCGTCATAGCTCGCCGCCCAATAGTAGTATTCGCCGCCGATGCTGCCGTAACTGGAGGCGGTGGACAGATCGAAAAGCTCCGCGTTCAGCACAATCGTCCGATCCGGTCCGAGGGCACTTAAGAATTCGTCGACGCTTGTGACCTCCACCGAGGCCCCGGCCGCAAGATCCATGGCCGGATCAGGCTGAAGCGGAGTGACGGCAGAGACGGGCTCCAGATCCTGCCAGGTCATGGAGGCAAGGGCATCGCTGTCCAGAAGATTGCCGGCCGTGTCATTGGCATAGACACCGTTTCCGTAGAGCCAGCCGCTGCGCAGTTCGTTGTTCCGGAAGCTGCAGCCGTCTATCGTGACGCCGTATTCCTCCAGGGCAAAGCCGCAGGTGACGATGGCGTTGTTTTCCACTTCATTGGAGAGGAAAAAGGCATTCTGGGTGTAGCTGGAATGGAGCAGATACTGCACGTTGTTGTCATGAATCCGATTCCGGCGGATCACGGCGCCGTCAGAGTAAGCGAGGTCAAAGAGATTCATGGCGCCGCCCTGACCGGCACGGGTGCCGTGATGATGGACATCGCAGTCCTCCATCCGGACATTCCGGCAGGAGCGGACCTCCAGCGCGCCATAGCTGCATTCATAAACATTGCAAGCCGTCACCGAGAGATTGTTGCAGTCTTTGGCCTGAACGCCGATGGTGCCGCAGCCGTAGAGGCCGCATTCATTCACGGTCATGTCGCTGCAGAGGTCAAAAGACAGGACCCCGCCGGCACAGAAGCCGGGCTCGGTGGTGTGGCCCGCCGTAAGCTGTTCCAGTGTGACACCCCGGCAGGAGGAGAGCTTCAGCACATTGGCGTAGCGGGGGACGGCAGCGATGGTGGTCTGCGTCATGCCGGAACCCCGGATGGTGAGGTTTTCAAGACTCCTGAGCTCCAGTTCGGCCGCGGTGCCGCCGTCTTCGGAATAGACGCCGGTCCATTCGTAATAGGGGCTGCTGGATTCTCCTGCATAGTTGGCCGCGGAAGAAAGGTCATAGGTACCGGGAGCCAGTTCAATAGCGGTGTCGGGGGCAAGGGCGGCGAGAAACTCATCCACCGTGGAAACCCGGACGACATTTTGGGCATCTACAGAGATTTCGGCGTTTCCGGCAGACGCGGGGCCGGCCGCCAGACTGCAGCCGAGCAGGACAATCAGGGCGAGCACGGCGGCGAGGCTTCGGATTCTGCTTTTCTTATAGTGCATGATCTGTTCCAGTCTTTCTTTCAGATTCTTTTTCTCCGTGGAGAAGGTGGTGGCGACTACGCCGGCGGGAAGGGCCGAGCTTGCCGCCATGTTCAGAAGGGTGTTGCCGTAGGCCTGCTTCTCACTGCGGTTCATGGAGCGCAGAAGCATCTCGTCACAGCTGAGCTCGCAGGCGCGGTTAATCTCCCGCCTTGCGATCCAGGACAAGGGATTGAACCAGTGCAGGGAGAGTACGGCGACGGACACCCACTTGTACAGGGTATCCTTCCGGCGGTAATGCATCAGTTCGTGCCGGAGGATATTCGTAAGAAGCTCCTCGTCATAGGTGCGTTCCGGCAGGATGATCCGCGGATGGATCACGCCGTACATCAGAGGCGTTTTCAAAGCGCTGCAGAGATATAGGGCGGGCTTCCGGCCGGGGAGAGAGCGATAGACCCCGCGGACGAAGGCAGCCGGGATCTGGAGGCTGGGACGAAGCCTCCGGGTAAAACGCAGATAGGAAAAGACCGTTCCCCCGAAACAGAGAAGCGCACCGAGGCCCCAGAGGGAGAGCCAGAGAGCAGGCGAGTTCCATCGAAGACTGCGGGACACGGCAACAAAGGGCGAGGGAGAAGCGTTTACCACTTGAGAGGGACTTTCCGATTTGGAGACCGGCAAGGCGGCTGAGTCCTCCGGGGAAGCGGGGGAAAGCGTAAATTCGACCTGTGAAGCCGGAGCGCTCGCTTCGGAGAAAAAGTGCTGAGAAAAGGGGACAGCCGAAGAAGCCGGCCGCGCTTCCGCCCCCGGCACGGGGACAAAGCCGGGCAGCGGCAGCACAAAGCGCAGCAGCACCAGAAGCCAGGCGTAATAATAGACCGTACTGGGCATCCTTTTCAGCAGCAGATACCGCAGCGCCAGCAGCAGAAGCGCGAGTGCGCTCCCGCTCAGCGTCAGGGTCAAGAGCGTGGTCATGGCCTACTCCTCCACCCGGAACATGCCGCGAAGTTCCTCAATGTCCTCTTTGGTGAGACCCTCGGAATGGACGAGCGCCGCGACCAGATCCCTGGCGCTTCCATTATACAGGCGGGTGATCAGATCGCCGGTTGCCCAGCTGCCGTATTCTTCCTCACTGATGAGCGGGGAGTAGTAATAGACATTCCGCTTTTCCTGGCGGACGGCGCCCTTTGAGACCAGGCGGGAGACAAGGGTCTTGATGGTGGCGGGCTCCCAGCCCTTTGCCTGCTGAAGATGTTCGCGGATCTCCGTAATGGACAGGGATGCTTCCGCATGCCATAGGAGTTTCATGACTTCAAGCTCCGAATCGGAGATCTTTCCGGCGAGATCCTTGGGCATAATAGATTCCTCCTGCAATGTTAGTTTACAATTGTAGCTCGAGCGATATCATCATAGCACGAGAGACTACAACTGTCAACTGTAAACTGAAAATAATCTGTCAATTGCTGCAGTCCCACAACGGATGGAAAGCCTGCGGGCAGCAGAAACTACCGGGAGCGGTATCGCGGAACGTACTATGTCCTGAAGAACTGTGTACTTGGAAACAAGGCAGAACTATGGTATAGTATCTGCACTGCGTCAAAATCGGGGAGAGAAGACCGTAAACCGGTGAATCCGGAGAACAGAAGAAAGAGAGAAGGCATGACGGAAAAGAAAGCGGCGCCCGCGGCCATCGAAGTCCGGGGCGCAAAGGTACATAATCTGAAAAATGTCGATGTGGATATCCCGCTGGGAAAACTTGTCGCGATCGCGGGCGTCTCGGGCTCGGGCAAGTCCTCTCTGGCGCTGGGTACGCTCTATGCGGAGGGCTCGCGCCGGTATCTGGAAGCGCTGTCCACCTATACCCGCCGCCGCATCACCCAGGCGAGCCGGGCAGAGGTGGAAGAGGTGCGCTATGTCCCGGCAGCGCTGGCCCTGCACCAGCGGCCGGGAATCCCCGGGGTACGCAGCACCTTCGGCACGGCGTCGGAACTCCTGAACAGTCTGCGCCTGATGTTCTCGCGCCTGGGAAGCCATTGCTGTCCCAACGGGCATCCCTGCCCGCCGAATATGGATGTGGCCCTGATGCTGCCAACCCGCTGCTCGGTCTGCGGCGAAGAGTTCTACGGCCCCGGGGCCGAGGCCATGGCCTTCAACTCGGACGGCGCCTGCCCCACCTGCGGCGGAACCGGAATCGTGCGGACGGTGGATGAGAGCAGCCTGGTGCCGGACGATTCCCTGACCATCGACGAAGGTGCCGTCGCTCCGTGGCAGAGCCTGATGTGGTCCCTGATGAAGGACATCGCCCGGAACATGGGGGTGCGGACGGACGTTCCCTTCCGGGATCTGACGCCGGAGGAGAAGGAGAT
>JAGAFT010000235.1 GCA_017627975.1 Oscillospiraceae bacterium | reverse complement strand
CTGTCGATCGCGCTCCAGTATGACGATTTCATTACCTGTAGGGGAAGAATCAGTGATAATGATTTCAAAATGTCCACGTTCTGGAATTCGGAAATTAGGTGAAAGCAGACAAGGCACGGTAGAAACTGCTTGATTATTCTTAAGGAATGAATAAAATAATCTATTAAGTTAGGTGTATCTAACAACAATCAAAGCAGTTATCCTTTGCTTTCCGCATTTCAGGAGCAGACCCATGAATTTGCTAATATGCCGCTGTTCCGGCTTGAAGGAACAGAGCATATGGATGAGGCATACCATCAGAAGTGGTTCCATGCGAAGGGAATGCTGTTCCTTGGAATTATCTTTGCGCTGATTCCCGCAGCCATAGTGGGGTGGCTGGTATCGATCATCAGGTGAACTACCCACCGCCTACGCTTTCAGCTAAGAGGCGGGGGCTTCGTGCCGCTTACGCGCACACAGGGCAGACACTTGCCCGCTGTCCCGTTTGACCGGGATTACTTTTATTATACTTATGGCTCTCCTGCAGGATATCCTTATACGTCACGGCTGTTACTCTGCCGTACAGATACCCGCAGTCCATACCGACAGGGAAGATCCGCTCATCATATTTCCTGCCGGTATTCGCCGCCCCGCATATGTCCGCATTCATGACCTTCCCGCTGTCTTCAAGATACAGCCCGCGCTTTATCCGCTTCCCCGCAAAGCAGGCCCCCGCCATCGGCTCTTCCTCCTGCCTGTATGTCGGAATGGTGTCCCTGCTCCCGAAACATGCCCTGGAGGTATAGCTCTCTTCCTGCATGATGACACGGATCCCATACTGCACACAGACTGTCTGAAGGATACGGCGGAACCTCTCAAAAGGGACCTGCACAAAAGCCTGGTTTGTCTTTTTCCCCAGCCTGCTGCGCTGTTTCTGTCCCCTGTTGTATCCGATGATGAGGTAAGACAGGCCCCTCTCCTTCATCAGGCGGAAGATGTAATGGGCATACTTGTAGAAAGTATCCCTCAGGAATGCGTCCCGCTTCCTGGATATCCTCTTCATCTGTCTTGTGACAGGCGGATGATACGTCTTTGGATCGTGTCCCTTCATCTGTTCGGACCTCAGGAACGCCATCCGTTTGTTATACCACTGATTGCATGCCTTAATTGCCCCGCCCTTGATAACAATGGGTGTGTTCCCCTTGTTGTCTGCCGTGGCTGCGAAGTTATTAAGGCCGGGATCCAGCATCATGACCCCTTCCGGCTCCCCGTCTTCCCCGATGATATCCTTCTCATCCGGGAGAAGCTCTTCCTCACGAAGGCCGTCATCGGTGACGATCTGAAGCTGGAAGAAGCCGAAATACGGGACCGTGCGCACTTCTATCAGTTTGTCTTTCCCTGCATGCGGCAGGCCGGCGACCCGGATACTGCAGCGGCTCCGGCTCTGTGCTCTCGTCCCGGAGGCATCCTCCTCACTGCAGTACGGAAAGAACAGTGTCCCGTGCTTTATCCGGCAGGCCATGCTGCTGAAGACGGCAGTACTCCTTCCTCCGGATCTCCTGTACCCCGGGATCTTCGGCATGCCTGTATGGCCGGATGACTCCGTAAACCCCTTCCTGCTCTCAAAATACGCTGTCCATGCCCCGCAGCATGCCTTTATGGCATTCTGGATGACATGGATATGGAACGAGCGGTAGTCCGCGTTATCCGTATATTTGAATACGGCATCCAGCAGGCCGTAGGACGCAAACCACTTCCCCGCATCCGGCGCGCGGAACTGGAGGTGTTTTACCGCTGCGGCCTTCTTCTCCCGTTCCTGCAGGGACAGGCTGGCGGATCTCCGGATGTTGCGGATCTTTAATTCATATTTCTCCCGCAGCCTCTCATTGATCCCGCAGATGGAACCGGAGACGGTATCAATGACTGCCCTCTCGTTTTCTGTGCGCAAAGAAGGGTCCTTTTTCAGCCCTGTCATCAGGTTCCGGATGTAAAAGTTGGAAACGTTGTACATGTTGTTTGCACACAGGGACGCCCTGTCCAGGTAAGGGAAGAGGGGATCATTCTTATGGATATCTATGCATTCAACATGGTACATGGGATCCTTATCCTTTCCGAGAACCGCCGGCTGCCCTAAGCATTTGGCAGTTCTTCCATATACCTATTGTAGCAAAAAGAAGCTGTTTATAGAACGTATGTTCTGTATTTTTCTCGTATTTTTGTTTTATACTCGTTTTATATTGTCCAGAAGGAACTGAGGCATGGAAGGCATCCGTACCGGCAAGGCCGCATTCATCTCACCGCCTGCAGAGGCGGGAGTCTTCTGCGGATGGTAGGATAAATATGTTACGATGGAACGGACGGAGCAGCGCGGCGGGCATTTAAGCCTCCGCAGACATGCCGCTCCCGACAGGATGAGGATCATGGGCGAAAAGACAGAGTCACTCGAATACCTTACGATCGGCCGCTCCGGCGAGAGTCTCGTCGAGGAGAAGAAGTCGCGCTTTCTCGGACTGTGCACGTCCGTGCACACACCGGAAGAAGTGACTGCGGTCCTGCAGCAGATCCGGAAGAAGCACTACGAGGCCCGGCACAACTGCTACGCGTACGTTCTCGGGAGCGGCGGGATGAACAAGAGGTCTTCGGATGACGGCGAACCCTCCGGCACGGCAGGGGCACCGATCCTGCGCACGCTGGAGTCCCGCGGCATCACCGACGCCCTGATCGTCGTGACGCGCTATTTCGGAGGAACGCTCCTCGGGACGGGCGGCCTGACGCGGGCCTACTCCCAGGCGGCGGCCGCAGCGCTGGAAAACGCAGGCATCGTCCGCATGTGCCTGTGCGACAGCTACAGCGTCCGGTTTGATTACACCTACATGGACCGGATCCAGTATTTTCTCCGTGAAAAGGGCATTACGCAGCGCGATCCTGTATATGCGGAAAAAGTCACGATCCCCCTCGTGACCGAGGTTTCTGAGACGCCCGCGGTCATGGAACAGCTGCGCAGCATCACCGGCGGAAAGGTCGAGCAGCTGGATGCGGAAAGAGACTTTTTTGGAATTGACTTTGACCGTTCAAGTCACTAAACTTGATTTATCCTGGCGCTCCTGCGTCCTTAGAAAGGAGGTGGTTTTTTATGAAGAAGTCAAAACGAAGTTCTGACGGATCCGTTCCGCGACGATGTCATAGTAAAACCACTATATGGAGGAGTATGCCATGGAAGAAGAGATCAGATATGAAACTGTTCTGAGGGAACTGCTGGAGACCCGGCAGTACACGAAGCTTCGCCAGACCGCGTCCGACATGAACGTCGCGGACATCGCCGCCGTCATGGACGACATGGAGGACGAAGAATCCTTAAAGATGTTCCGCATCCTGCCCAAGGACATGGCGGCGGACGTCTTCGCAAATCTTGAACTGGACGACCAGCAGTACATCATCCAGTCCCTGTCCGATAAAGAAGCGACAAACATCATCGAAAACCTGATGTCCGACGATGCGACCGACCTCCTCGAGGAGATGCCGGCGAACGTCGTCAAGCGCATCCTCGCGAACGCGAGCCCCGAGACGCGCGCGGACATCAATCATCTGCTGCGTTATCCTGAGGATTCCGCAGGTTCCCTGATGACGGTCGAGTACGTCGACCTCCGGGAGGACATGACCGTCGCGGACGCGATCGCAAGGATCCGCAAGATCGGCCTCGACTCCGAGACCGTCAACGTCTGCTACGTCGTGGATAAGGAGCGCATCCTGAAGGGAACCGTGGCGCTGCGCTATCTCATCATCATGCAGCCGGATGCCGTGATCGGCGACTTCATGAATGAGAACGTCATCAGCATCAACACGATGACCGACCAGGAAGAAGCGGCGCACATGTTCCAGAAATACGACTTTACTGCAATGCCGGTCGTGGACAACGAAGACCGTATGGTCAGCATTATCACCATCGATGACGTGGTCGATATCATGCAGGAAGAGGCCACGGAGGATATCGAAAAGATG
>JAGAFT010000234.1 GCA_017627975.1 Oscillospiraceae bacterium | reverse complement strand
GGCGCTCTGGGCATAGGTCATATAGTTGTCGATAACCTTGGCATAGCCGACCAGATGCGGGTACTCCTTCCCGAACACCTCCAGGATCTTTTCCGCGTGCCGGTGGCTCTTGGCAAAGATGATGGTCTTGCCGAGCTTGCTGCCATAATCAATCTTCAGGCCTTCCGTCATCAGGATGTTGAGCACTTCACGGATGGTGTCCTCGTTGAAGATCCATTCGTTCAGCGCGGAGGAGGCGATACTCTCCGGCAGCTCGCCGTTTTCATCCTCAAAGGTGTCCTCATAGGCAGCCTTGTCTTCCTCCGAGAGCTCATCATACACGATGCCCTGCTGGATGAATTTGAGCGTGGTCTCCACCGAAAGAAAGTCCACCAGGTATCCGTCCTGCACCGCCTGAGCCAGCTCGTAGCCATAGGTGGGCACACCGCTTTCCAGCTCAAACACTTCATAGGTGTTCTTGTCGATCTCGTCCTTGGGCGTGGCGGTCAGGCCCACCAGCGGTGCGTCGAAGTAGTTGAAAATATCCCGGTATTTGTTATAGATGGAGCGGTGAGCCTCGTCGCAGATCACCAGATCGAAGTGCCCGACGGAGAAGAGCTTGCCCTCTTCGTCCCGTATTGCGTCGATGCAGTTCATCATGGTCTGATACGTGGAGAACACCCCGTGGGCCTGGTAGTTGTCCTTTTCCTCACAGAGATTTGTCACCGACAGATCCGGCAGCAGGTTCACAAAGCTGCGCTTGGCCTGCGTCACCAGGGAGTTGCGGTCTGCCAGGAAGAGGATATTTTTCACCCAGCCCTGTTCCAGCAGTACCTTGCACAGCGCAATGACCGTTCTTGTTTTGCCGGAACCGGTTGCCATGACCAGCAGAGCCTTGCGGCGGTTTTTCTGCCCGAAGCTGTCGCAGACCGCCTTGATGGCCGCCTCCTGGTAGTAGCGCCCGGCGATCTTTTTATCCACCACGATGTGCTTCAGGCTGCTCCGCATGCGCAGGAGGTTGAACCACTTTTCCAGATCCCGCTTGGACCAGATGGACGCCACCTTCCGCTCGGGGTATTGGGTGTCGACGATCCGGGTCTCAAATCCGTTGGTCAGAAACACCACCGGGTATCGTCCCTGCTTCTGTTCGATGAGATCCGCATAGAGCTTGGCCTGCTGACGGCCCTTGGCCACATCCACACAGCTGCGTTTGGCCTCGATCACGGCGAGAACACGGCCGTCGTCCCCCAGCAGGACATAATCGGCATAGCCCACCTCGGACTTGTTCGGCATGCCCGGAATCTCATACTCGTTGATCCAGTTTTTCCCCTCGACCCAGCCTGCGTCCTCCAGCATGGCATCAATATAGAGCTTGCGGGTCTTGTACTCGGAGAGCTCCAGGGGCTTGGGCACATAGGTCTGCTGCTGCTCCTCACGTCGGGCGGTGAGCTCGGCCTTGAGGGCGGCGTTCTCCGCCATGAGTGCCGCGAGGTCGATTTCCTCGACTCCCTTAGCAGGGGAGTCCCTTCCGTCTAACTCTTGAATGGGGTTCAAGAGCTCCGGATCAAAGGCCCGCTCTTCATAATTGTCCCCATAGCAGTAGGCCACGAAGTCCAGGAAGAGATAGAGGTTTTCAAGGCAAAGCATCGCCTGCTCGCGGCTGATCTTCTTCCCGGCATGGGCAGCGGTGTTCCCGGTCTTGCGGATGAAGTCCATCCGGCGCAGAAGATTCTGGTCCACCACATCCCGGAATTCGTCCGTGCTCATGAGAGAAACCAGCTTGTCATCCCAGGGCATCACGAGACCGCTGTCCACGGAATACATCCACTTGACGGCAAATTCCATCGCCCTGCGGCAGTTGAGCACGCAGGCCGCGGTGTCGATATTCAGGATCTTCTCCGCCGAGACCGCCACCTCCGCAAAAGAGGCAAACTTGGGTTCGGTGTTATCCGTCAGATTGGCTGGCTCGAGTAAGCAGCCGATTCCATCAAATTGAATATCTCCGCAGCATCAAAGAAAATGCCAGAAAACACGGCAGGATCTTTGATGCTGTTCCATATTGTGGTATCATGAGTTTCTGTCG
>JAGAFT010000233.1 GCA_017627975.1 Oscillospiraceae bacterium | reverse complement strand
GGCTGACGGTTGAACCAGATGACCGGTTTCTCTGCGTTGGGAACGCCGGCCGCGAAGGCCGTGCAGCCCAGAGAGAACACCAGCATCAGTGCCAGGACAACTGCAAGGATTTTCTTCATGGTATTTTCCTCCATTTCTGATTCAGGGATAAATCCCCGTTTTCCTATACTATCTTAGCAGACAGAGGAGGAAAATCAATGGGTTTTCTTTATGAAAAAAGTTAAGATTCTTCATTTCTCTCGTTGAAAGCGTCAAAAAAGAACGCCAAAAATTGTGCAGAATGCATAATTATCCAAATGAAAACAAGGTTCTCTGCCCCTCCATCGTAAACATGTTTTCCCGTGTGATAATAGAGGTAGCGGTGTCAATCAGCCGGTCGGGGCTGAAGCTCTGTCCTTCCAGAACTTTCCACGCGGTCTCGACCCCGAGATAACCCATCGCGTAAGGATTCTGTACAATCAGGGCGGAAACGGCGCCTCTTCGGAGCAGGTCGATACAGCGGATATTTGAGTCGAAGGAAATCACACGGACCCGGCCGCCCAGATCAAGCTCTTCAGAAGCCTCTGCGACACCGACGCCGAGCGGTTCGTTCAGCCCGATCAGAATGTTGATTTCCGGGTGCTCCTCCAGCAGAGAGATAGCGCTCATCCGAGCCGCGTCATGATCGGTGAGAGAATTGACGGTATAGATCTGCTCGACCCGGGAGTCCTTTTCGAGCTCCTCCCGGAGACCGATTTCCCGTTCTTCTCCGTTTCTGCTGACAAGCGCAAAATTCACAATGCCGACGGACAGATGTGTAGCATCCGTGTCAAGCGCGGCTGCCGCGGTGATCCTTCCGGCCTGAATGTTGTCCGTCCCGATGCGGGCACTGACGCGGGAGGAATTGACGTCACTGTCGATCACGACAATTTTGATGCCGGCCTCCGCGGCAGCATCAATTGCAGGCGCGTTTTCCGTATAACTGATGGCAGAAAAAACAATGGCATCGGCATGATTCTCAATGGCTTCTTCAATGTAGCGGTTCTGACCGAGATAGTCCTCTTCCGTCTCCGGACCGCAGATGGTAAGTTCCACATTGTATTCCGCCCTGGCGGCGTTTGCTCCGGCGAAAACGGAACGCCAGAATTCGGTGGAAGTGGATTTGGAGATCAGATAAATCCTGTACGGTGACGAGCGCTCCTGCGCCTGTCCGCAGGCGCTGAGCAGAAATGAGGCCAGAAGGAAAAGGAGAAGAAGCTTATTTTTTCTCATAGTCTGCCTCCTCTGTCACCTTGGGCATACGGATCAGGACGCTGGTGCCGCAATCCGGCTCGCTGTCAATCTGAATCCCGTATGCGGGACCGAAATAGATGGCCAGCCGGTCGTTCACGTTTTTGATTCCGATTCCGGCCCGGTCGCTGCGGTCTTTCTGCATGATGGCGGAGATCTGTTCCTGAGTCATGCCAGAACCGTTGTCGGTCACGGTGAAGAGAATATCCTCTCCGTCTTCCCGGATGGAAACCAGAATCTCTCCGTCGTCGACAAGCCCGTTTAAACCGTGATAAATCGCGTTTTCAATAATCGGCTGAAGCGTGATCTTGTGGCAGAGATAGTCCAGGCAGCTCTCTTCGGCATCGATCGACCAGGTGAACTGGTTTTTATAGCGGTGCGCCTGTATTTCCAGATAGCTCTCCGCGTGCTGCAGTTCGTTTCGAATGGGGATCAGCTCATGCCCGCGGCTGATGCTGATGCGGAACAGGCGGGCAAGCGCATTGACCATCTCGACAGCCTCGGCGTTTTTACCCTGTTCGCACATCCAGGAGATCGAGTCCAGGGTGTTGTACAGAAAATGCGGATTGATCTGGGCCTGCAGGGCACGCAGCTCCGTTTTCCGCAGATTGATTTCTTCCTCGCGAACCGTTTTCATCAGCTGCTGCACTTTGAGCACGAGGTCACGGAAAGAGACGGAGAGATGGCGGATTTCCCTTACGGCGATCTTCGGAGGATCATAGTTAAACCGGTCGGCGTCCTCTTCAAACTGCGCCATGGCGTGTTCCAGATCCCGAAGAGGATGGGAGAGCACGGCACTCATGACCGCGCTGATCAGGAGTGCTGCCAGGAGTACCAGAGCAGCGAGAATCAGGAGAATCGTTCCGAGCTGCCGCAGACTTTCGGTCAGAAATTCCTGCAGAAAACTGACACCGACCAGCCTCCATTGGCCGTTGCTCAGGGTCTTGACGGCATAGATCACCAGCCCTTCCACATAGCTTCCGTCTTCCAGAGAGGCGATTCGAACCGAGTCCTCTGTTTTGAGATCGGAATAGATCAGCTGCTGCTGAGGATGATAGACGATGTTCCCGTATGTGTCTATCAGATAGCAGTATCCACGCCGGCCGACGCCGCTGTCGCTGATGTAGGAGGAGATATCGCTGCAGCTGATGTCCAGAGCGATCCAGCGCTCGCCGCTTTCCTCCTCCAGGTCCAGACGGGAGACCACGGTGATGACCCAGGGATATACATCCTGAAAAAAGGTCACAACGTGCGGCGCGGAGACATATCCGTCCGGCTCGGAAAAAAGGCGCTGCAGATCCAGAGAGAGATTGATGCCGTCCGACCGGGTTCCCGTCGGCGGACCGAGATTGCTGTAGCAGTGGGAAAGATTTCCCGCCGGATCATAGGTAGACACCGCGACGACATCCGGACGGGTGCGGAGAAAGACATCAAAGAAGTCTGTCCGCCGCTTTTCCGCGTCGGTCATTTCCTCCTCCAGGGTGCGCATCACGGCGTTGATTTCCGCGAGATAGTCGTTGACGGTGCTGCTGACCTGGGTTACGGTGCGGAGGCTGTTTGTCCGCGCAGTTCCTATGAGCTGCTGCTGGTATGTCCGCGCAAAGAGAAAAACCGCGCCGGACAGAATAAGGAGGACAATGGCCAGATTCGAGAGCGTGAGAAGACTGCTCATGCGAATACCGCGATTCTTCATACAGATTCCTCCGAGCGGCGCATCCTGGCCGGACTGG
>JAGAFT010000232.1 GCA_017627975.1 Oscillospiraceae bacterium | reverse complement strand
CGTATTGGCCGCCATTCTTGCCGTCGGCCCGTATTTCTGGCTGGCAGCACGCTGGCAGAAATTTGGCGTGGGGACTGTCCTCGCCCTAATCGTCTGCCTTTTCTGCCTTGCTACCGGTGAGGCCGGAGGACTGCTCTCCAAGGCAATCATTCTGGGCGGCGGAGTCCTGGCCGATATCGTGCGCTTGTTCATGGGCAACGGTTCAAGGAAGGCGCTCTACTGCGCCTACCCATTTCTTGCGATTGGCAACATCGGCTGGATCATCCGGCTCTGGTCCGACAAGCAGTTCTACTATGACGGAGCCGTCGAGGAAATGGGCCAGGCCTATGCCGAGGGCATCAAGGCCCTGCAGACGTCCGGCCATCTCGTAGCCGTTATCGTCCTGACCGCAGCCATTGCCCTCCTCGGCATCTGGCTTTGTGCCAGGGCCGACAAGAAGTCCGCAAAGCTCCTTGCATAACGGATTGTGATGCGGCACAGCAGGGTCCTGGTGTATGGTGCCGGTGTTATCGGCACTTTTTACGCGGAGCTCCTTGCCGCCGCCGGCGAGGACGTTTCTCTGCTTGCCCGTGGCCGAAGGTTGGAGCAGCTCCGCTCTCGGAAGGATATCACCGTCCTGGACCGGCTGGATGATGGCGACCGTTTCGACTTCATATTTGTCGCCGTCCGCAGCAATCAGATGCACTCAGCCCTTGAGGTCCTGCGCGGCAATGTCTCGGAGACGCTCGTCACCCTGGTCAATTCAAATGGAGATTATTCGGCCTGGGAGGAGATCGCAGGGAAAGGGCGACTCCTTCCCGCGTTTCCTGGAGCGGGCGGATCGATCGATTCCGAAGGCTTTCTACACGCCAAGCTGACGCCGCGGTGGATACAGCCGACGGTCTTCGGGGAGATAGACGGAAGCCGGACGGAACGCTCCGCCGCCCTCGGAGCCCTTTTCCGCAAGTGCGGTATCCCGTCCTGCGAAGTGAAGGACATTTCGGCCTGGCAACGCTGCCATCTTGGCCTGGTTGTCCCTCTGGCTGATGCCTATGCGCTCTCCGAAACCCCGGAAACGATTTGGAAAGACCGGCCGGTCATCCACCGTACGGCCGTGGCACTGCGCGGCAACGTGAAGGCTCTCTGCCTTGAGGGCGTCCGCCTTGATCCCGTATGGCTGCACGCTATCCGTATTCTGCCCACCTTTGTTGTCATCTGCGTTCTCAGGAAGGTCTTCGCCTCGAAGTTCGCCTCTGTTTTCATGCGCCCTCACGCCATCAGCGGCTGCGAGGAGATGGCCTTCCTGCACGAACTGTTCTATTCGGGTTTACTCGTAAATACCCAGAAATAAGGATTGATACGTCCACGTATAGTTCCGACCTTTGTAAGTATAATCAAGTATTGGATTACCATGGAAAAGAAAAATGGACTCCTCAGCAAGATATTCAGCAACACCCGCAAGCCGGAAGGGTTCTTCGGCAGGCTGATGGTCGCAGGAATGAACGGCGGTTCCCATGCCGCCATGGCAACGTGGGGACTGGAAATAATCGACATCCCCCAGACAGGGGAAATCCTGGACATCGGCTGCGGCGGAGGCGCCAACATCGCCCGGCTGCTGGCCCGAAGCAAATCTGCAAGAGTCACCGGCGTCGACTATTCTCCCGTCTCCGTTGCGAAATCCTCCAAAGTCAATGCCGATGCCATCGCTCAGGGACGTTGTGAGGTCCGGGAGGCCAATGTGGCAGCGCTCCCGTTCGGTGACTCTCAGTTCGCCCTTGTGACCGCCTTCGAGACCGTCTATTTCTGGCCGGACATCGAGAAGAGCTTCGCCGGAGTGAGGCGTATCCTTTCTGATGGTGGGACCTTCCTCATCGTCAACGAGGATGACGGCCTGTCCGGAAACAACGAAAAATGGGAGAAGATCATAGACGGGATGCACACCTATACGCCCGACGAACTGAAGACACATCTGACCGCAGCCGGATTCCTGAACGTGACCATCCACCGTGATGAGTCCAGGCACTGGCTGGCAGCAACCGCCCTGAAGTGATGAAGAGAGACATGGGAAAGGACAAAAATCATCTGAAAATGGAGAGACCGAATTACAAGAACTGGATGCCGAAGGGCATGATCTGGAGCTTCGCTGCGGCTTGTGCCGTTTGCCTGGTCCTGACGCTCGTCATCCGGCTGAACTGGCTGAGGATCGTCTTCCTCATCGCCACCATCGCCCTCGCCTGCGTCACCCTCTGGACGATCCTGATGCACAGGGCATTCTCTTACGACGGAAAGCGGCAGATGTCCCGCCAGATCATCGAAGGGGTGGCCGCTTATATTGACCTGCCCGGAGGCGGACGTGTCCTGGACGTGGGCTGCGGCAGCGGCGCGCTGGCCATCGCAGTGGCGGAGCGCACCCCGAAGGCATCTGTTACGGGCATCGACCGCTGGGGCGCCGAATACGCATCCTTCAGCAAGTCTCTCTGTGAGGAGAATGCCCGCATCGAAGGTGTGGGGGACCGCACGGAGTTTCGGCAGGGTGACGCCCAGAAGCTGGACTTCCCGGATGGGTCTTTCGATGCCGTCGTATCGAACTATGTTTACCACAATATCCCCAGCCGGGACCGGCAGGCGATCCTACTGGAGACCCTGCGCGTGTTGAAGAAAGGCGGAACCTTTGCCCTGCACGACATCTTCTCCCGGAGCAACTACGGGGACATGCAGGCATTCGTGGAGAAGCTGAAAGGAATGGGATACGAGCGGGTGGAACTCATCCCCACGGATGACGGACGGTTTATGACAAGGTGGGAGGCGACCTGGATGGCCCTTTCCGGTTCGGAGGTCCTTGTGGGGAAGAAATAGCACTAGATGCTTTTGGTTCTTTCCCAGACTTCTCCCTTGCGGTGCCTCACGAAGCAGAAGTCGCACATCTGACCGCCCTGACAGAGGGTCTGGGTGCGTAGATATCATTCGAACGCTTCGTCGGCGCTCTTGCCGTGGCGCTGCAGAACCTCGTCGATAGCGATGGTAGGGAGGATATTGCAGAAATGTCCGAAATTTCCCTTGTCCGTGTAATCCTTTTCCGCTTCAATGAGCGCTCCGACACGCTGAAGGACGGCCCCCTGCTCTTCGGGAGACAGTTTTCCGTAAAGGACGGCATAGCGCCCGTTCATGACGAGATTGAGGGGTTTGTATTCCTTCTTCACCGGCTTACTTGGAATTAAATGTTCCTTTCGGGTGCTCCTCCTGCCATTCCTTTTCCGCATCGGACCCGGGACGTGTATAGAGATAGTCGCAGCAAGGGTCGCCGGTGGCCAGCGTCTTGTCCCGATGCAGGCAGGCGCCTATGGCATCAGCCACCGTGTAGTCGGTCCGGCACATGATTGGAAGGATATCCCGGTGGCCGGTACGAGTGGCCAGGGCGCAGAGACCGCAGGTGGTGAAGCGTATCCTCAGCGAATCCGGCGTGGGGCCTTTCTCGTAATGGGTGGTCCAGTTATACTCCGACCTGATACGGTTCGCGTTGTCGATCTTACGGATGTAGGCATCCTGGTACTTCTCTGTGAAGAAAGGCGTAGAGGCATACTTCCGGGCCATGAAGGGGATAGCGTAGGTGGCATTGCACATCTTGCCGAAGAGACCGTCACTCATTTTCCCGTACAACTCTTCCACCGCTTCATACAGGGAGAACCATACGGCGCCGCCCACCAGGTTCTTTTTCCAGCAGTTGCTGCGGTAGGAACCGATGGAAGGTGTCTCCTTCAGCATCTTTGAAAACCGACTGCGCGCATTCTTCCGGATGGCTCTTCCGTTCCAGTCGTCGTGCTCTTTCCTAAGTTCTTTGATACAGGCCGACGCCATGACGGCGAACATCGCCCTGTCGATAAGTCCAATTCTCATAACACTGCAAAAATACGAAGAATGGTTTGCAACCGGGTTGCGAAAGCATTTCCCTACCTTTGTTCTCACAAAAAAAAACAGATTATGCTTTTAACGATATTTCTTGCAATCGCTTTTTGTGCGGCTATCACCTTGATGCTGCTTTCGGCTGTGGTGTTCATTCAGGATAAGAAGCTTTTCTCTTCTGCGCCGCAGGAAGCGCAGGAAGTCATCCGGACGAGGACGGAAGAATTGTTTTACGGTGCGAGGACGATTGGCTGGGTGCTGATGGCCATAAGTATCCTGACGATAATAGGTGTGGGTGTGGTTTCGATCTGGGACGGATTCAGAGAGGGGTTCACGTTCGCTGAATTCTTCACAAGGTTTCTGATCATATTCACCGTCTACAAAGCTTATGACATGATATTCATCGACTGGTTCCTTCTCTGCAGATTCCGGTTCTTCCAGCATTTCTATCCCGAGGTGGAGAGCGTATTCGATGGCAGGAAGTACGGATTCAACCTGAAAAGCCAGCTGTTGAAACTTCTCGTCATTTTCCCCGCGGCATCGGCACTTGCGGCGTGGGTTTGTACCATTGACTGAAAAAGAAACGACACCCCATGTCCAGAAAAGCATCGCAATTCCAAAAGAAAGCCATGTCGCGCATCTATCGCGGCAAGGAGATCTTCAAGCCCCTGAACACGGGCCGCATAGACGAGCACGTTTCCTGCATCCGCGAATGGATCGCCAATATCTTCTTCTATACCAAGGACGGCACCACCATCATGATAGATGCGGGATACAACTATGACCGTCTGGCCGAGAAAATGTCCTGGCTGGACATCGATCCCTCAGACATCCAAGACGTGCTGATCACCCACCAGGATACGGATCATGTGGGCGCGCTGGAAAGGGACAGCGACGGACTCCTCTCGCACGCCACCCTGCATATCGGCGAAATCGAGAACCGCTACCTTACCGGTGAGGTCCGCCGGAAGGTATTCTTCGGCTGCTACACACTCCCGCAGGTCTATATCGACAACCCCCGCCATCTGTTGCAGGACGGTGACGTGTTCACCATCGGGAACGTCAAGGTGGAAGCCTTCCTGGTCCCAGGGCATACGCTCGGCCACATGGTCTATCTCATTGATGACAAGTATCTTTTCACCGGAGACACCCTATGGTTCGGGGCCGATGGCGGCTATAGCTTCATCAATGTCCTGGCCGTGGACAACAAACTGGCCAGGCGCTCCCTGGCGGATCTGGAGAACAGGCTGCGAAGCCGGGGCCTCTCGCCACTCATCATCACCGGCCATACCGGATGGACGGATGACCTGGACTGGGCCTTCGCCCATAGCGATGAGGTGTGCAATTCCCTGCGACGCAAGCCAAGGGTCCATGACCCCGAGGCACCCTATGACGGATACGATGAATCCGAAGACACAGAGGCGAAGGCGCGTTCCGGCCGCTTGAGGAAACAGCACTGATTACCGGACAGAAGTCTTGGGGATATCACTCCAGAGGGTCGTGTAGTGCGGGCTCCTCCGACTGGGCCTGGCAGACCGCAGCGGAAAGGGCCAGCAGGGCCATGACCGAGATCGGGCAGGACTTTTTCAGGCCGGGACAAATATGCTTTTTTTTCGCTGATACTATCTGGCGTGCAGGCCGCATTCCCGCTTGTCGGGATCTTCCCACCACCACCGGCCTGCCCGGACGTCCTCGCCAGGCCGGACCGCACGGGTGCAGGGTTGGCAGCCGATGCTCGGAAACCCCTGGTCGTGCAATTTGTTGTAGGGGATGGCATTCGCGCGCACGTAGTCTTTGACATCCTGCTCGGACCAGAGCAGCAGGGGATTGAGTTTCAATACGTCGTCGTCCGCATCGTACTCGACCATCCGCATGTGTGCGCGCGTGACGCTTTGGCTGCGGCGCAGTCCCGTGATCCACACTTCTACGCCATCCAGGGCCCTTTTCAGGGGCTCTATCTTGCGGATACCGCAGCACAGGTGGCGCAACTCAATGCTGTCATAGAAGAGGTTGATGCCGTGCTCACGCACCATCTCCTGGACCTTCTGGAAATCCGGAAAGAAGACTTCGATCCGGATCCCGTAGGTCATCTCCGTACGGTCGATCAACTCATAAGTCTCCGGGAACTGCCTTCCCGTGTCCAGGGTAAACACCCGGGTGTCCTCCTTGTCCGCCGCGACCATCAGCTGCGTGACGGTCTGGTCTTCCAGGCTCAGGCTGGAGGACAGGGCCGCCCGGCGCCCGAAAGTGCCGAGTGCCCAGCGGATGGCCGCCTGCGTGCCTTCCTCGCGCCCGAGCGCGAGCAGCTCCGCGTTCTTTGCCGCGGCGAGCGCGATCTTTTCTTCTTGGGTCATATCAGTATTCTCCTGCAATCATGCCTGCGCCAACGGTGTCGTTGGACGCGTCGATAAAGATGAGCGAACCCATCGTGCGGCTCTCCCGGTAGGAATCCCAGACCAGCGGGGAGGCTGTCCTGAGGTGTATGCGGGCGATGTCGTTCATCGTCAGCTGCTCTGCGTCATAGAGACGCTCCTGGGTGTTGATGTCGACTTTGTATTCGATTTCCTTGACAATGCCGACCACTTCCTGGGTGGCATGGCGGACGGTGTAGCGCTTGCCGCACACGAGCGGACTGTTGCGCAGCCAGCATACGTCCACGGCGAAGTCCTGTCCCACGCCGGGCTGATTGCCCTCCTTTGAGACAATCACGTCACCCCGGCTGATATCGATGTCATCCGTGAGCGTGACGCAGACGGACTGGTCCGCCACGGCGCTCTCCAGCGTCTTGTCGCCCAGGTAGATATCCTTGACTGTGGATACCATCTCCGACGGATAGACCTTGACCTGGGCCCCGGGCCGCAAGGCTCCCTCCGCGATCAGCCCGGCATAGCCCCGGAAATCCGGGAACCGGTCCGAGATCGGCCGGATGACGTACTGCACGGGCAGGCGCAGCCGGTTCGCCGCCTCTTCGGGCAGCGCGACCGTCTCCAGGAACTCCAACAACGCCGGCCCGCCGTACCAGGGCATCCGCTGCGAACGCGTGACGACGTTGTCTCCCTCCTTGGCGCAGAGGGGGATGAAGGTCACGTGGCGGAACTGCAGGCCGAAGCGGGCGAGCAGGGTGCCGTAGTCCGAGCAGATCTGTTTATAGACGGTCTCGGAGAAGTCCACCAGGTCCATCTTGTTGATGGCGACGACGACTTCCGGGATGGCCAGGAGCGAAGCGACGTAGCTGTGGCGGGCAGTCTGCTCCATCAGGCCATGGCGTGCGTCCACGAGGATCACGGCCAGGTCCGCCGTGCTCGCGCCCGTGACCATGTTGCGCGTGTACTGGATATGGCCGGGGGTGTCTGCGATGATGAACTTGCGCCGGGGCGTGGCGAAGTAGCGGTAGGCCACGTCGATGGTGATGCCCTGCTCGCGTTCGGCCCGCAGGCCGTCAGTCAGCAGGGCCAGGTTGACCTCTTCGTTCCCGCGGCTCCGGGAGGCCTCTTCGACCGCTTCCAGCTGGTCTTCGAAAATGGATTTGGAGTCATAGAGCAGCCGCCCGATGAGCGTGCTCTTGCCGTCGTCCACGCTGCCCGCCGTCGTGAAGCGGAGCAGCTGCATATCGAGATATCCTTTGTTCTGCATAGATTAAAAATAGCCTTGTTTCTTACGGTCTTCCATCGCGGTCTCGGAGCGCTTGTCGTCTGCACGGCCGCCGCGCTCGGTCACGCGGGACGCCGCAATCTCGTCGATGATGTCCTCCAGCGCATGGGCATGGGAGCGGGTAAGCCCGGTGCAGGTCACGTCGCCGATGGTCCGGCAGCGCACCTCTAGTTCCACGACTTCTTCCTCCGGCCTGCGGGGGATGAAAGGGGGATCGGCGGCCAGCCACTGTCCGTCCCGTTGGAAGCACCTGCGCCTGTGGGTATAGTAGAGCGAAGGCAGTTCGATGCCTTGCTGGTAGATGTACTGCCAGACGTCCATTTCGGTCCAGTTGCTGATCGGGAAGGCGCGGAAGTGCTCGCCGATATCCTTCTTGGCGTTGTAGATGTTCCAGAGTTCGGGGCGCTGGTTCTTGGGGTTCCACTGTCCGAATTCGTCGCGGTGCGAGAAGATGCGCTCCTTGGCGCGCGCCTTCTCCTCGTCGCGGCGAGCCCCGCCGCACGCGCAGTCGAACTTGTGCGCAGCGAGGGTGTCCAGCAGGGTAACGGTCTGTAGTTTGTTGCGGGAGGCGTTGTAGCCCGTCTCCTCGCGCACCTTGCCTTCGTCGATGGACTGCTGCACGTAGCCGACCACCAGGTCGGCGCCGAGCTTCTCCACGAGCGCGTCGCGATAGGTCAGGGTCTCCGGGAAATTGTGTCCGGTGTCAATGTGGACCAGCGGGAGGGGGAGGCGTGCGGGATAGAAGGCTTTCCAGGCCAGGTAAGTCAGTACGATGGAGTCCTTGCCGCCCGAGAAGAGGATACAGGGTTTCTCGAACTGGGCGGCCACTTCCCGCAGGATATGGATAGACTCCGCCTCGAGTTCTTTGAGATGGGTAAGATGATGACTCATGGTTTGTTGCTAACTGATGGTTCCGGACAGATAGTTGCGGGTCACCTCTTCGCGCGGATGCTCGAAGACCTGTGCGGCGTCGCCGCTCTCGACGACTTCTCCCAGGTAGAGGAACACGGCATTGTCCGCGATGCGCTGTGCCTGCCGCAGGGTGTGTGTGACCATGATGATGGTGTATTTCTTCTTGAGGCGCACGAACAGATCCTCGACCGTCTTGCTGGACACGGGATCGAGAGCGCTCGTGGCCTCGTCTGCCAGGATGAACTCCGGCTCCACGGCCAGGCTTCGCGCCAGGCAGAGTCGCTGCTGCTGGCCGATGGACAGCTTCTGGGCCGACTTGTTCAGCCTGTCCTTGACTTCGTCCCAGAGCCCTACTTCCGTGAGGTAGCGTTCGACCGTCTCGGCCATCTCGGCCTTGCGGCGATGCATGCCGTGGATGCGGCATCCGTAGGCGACGTTGTCGAAGATGGACATGGGCAGCGGGCAGGGCCGTTGAGGGACGAGCCCCACGCGACGCCGGAGTTCGATCAGTTCGGCGTCACGGGCCTGGACGATGTCCTGCCCGCCGATCAGGATCCGGCCTGATATCAGGAAATTGTCGATATTCTCCGTCAGGCGGTTCAGCGAGCGCAGGAGCGTGCTTTTGCCACAGCCGGACGGCCCCACGATGCAGGTGATACGATTGGCCGGGAAGGTGACATCCACGTGCTTGAGGATGTGATCGCCTTCGATGTGCACGTCGAGGCCTTGGACGACCAATGCGTTGGTTGGATTTGTTTCTTGCATAATCGGTTAGCGGTTGTGCCGGGTCAACCGGCGGGTGATTCGTCGGCTCCCGAGGCTCAGGAGCAGCACGATGACGGTCAGCACCAAGGCCGCCGCATAAGCCCTGTCCGGGAACGGATCGGGCATCGTGATCCAGTTGAAGATCGCGAGCGGAAGCGTAGCGGTTGGGTCGGACAGCGAGCCTGCCATCCGGTCGGAGAATCCGGCCGTGAACATCACGGCGGCGGCATCGCCGATGGCCTTGCCGATGGCGAGCAGGAAAGCCGTGACCATGCCCGGAAGCACTTGGCGCAGCAGGACCTTGAGCGTCTCCCATTTGGTGGCGCCGAGCGAATACGCGGCATCTATCATCTCGTCGGGAACGGTCTTGGCGATCTCGTCGCCGGAACGCACCATGATCGGGATGATCAGCAGCGTAGTCACCAGGATGCCCCCCAGGGTAGAGGCGCGCATGCCCACCCAGACCATCACCATGAACGCGAAGGCGCCATAGACGATGCTCGGGATGCCGTAGAGTATGTCATAAGCCAGCCGGGCTATGTAGGAGAACTTGTCGGAGCGGCGCTTGTACATCGTCATATAGAAGACGACGGGGATACTGATGCAGGCGCCGGCCACGGCCGCCGGCAGCACCACCCACAGTGATCCGAGGATCGCATTGAGGAATCCGCCGTCATCCTCCGTGTTCCATTCCTTGCCGGGCACGCGCGAGACCATCTCCCAGGAGAGAGCCTCGATCCCGTGGGAGAAGACCGTCCAGACGATGCTCAGCACCACGCCGACTACCACCAGCGCGGCGAGCACCATTAAGACGTGCATCACGGCTTCTTCAATATGTTTGGCCTGCCATTTCTTGTCCATAGATCAGGAATTGTTCTTTTCAATGCGATACAGGATCACGCGCGAAAGGATATTGAAAGCCAGCACGATCAGCAGGAGCAGCAGGGCCGCGAACATGATGGCGGACTCATAAAGCGGGATGGAGGCCATCTCTCCGTAGTTGTTGCCGATCAGGGCCGGCAGCGTATAGAATGGATCCCGCAGCGAGCCCGGCGCATACGGGAGGCATCCGCACACCATCATCACGGCGATGGTCTCGCCCACGCATTTGGACAGGGCGAGCACGACTGCGGCAAAGATGCCCGGCAGGCTTTTGCGCACGACGACTTTGCGCGTCGTCTGCCAGTGGGTGGCGCCCAGGGCGGTAGAAGCGTCGCGCAGGTCCTGCGACACGGTGGAGAAGATCTCAACGAACAGGCTGATCAGGATCGGGAGTACCATCACGGAGAGCACTAGCGAGGCTGTGAGCAGGGAATACCCGAAGCGCGGAATCAGCGTCAGGATGCCCCAGACGCCGTAGATGACCGACGGGAGCGCCGCAAGGATGTCCAGCGCCGGATTGATGATGCGCCGCAGCAGCGGACGGGCGTATTCGGTCAGGTAGATGGCCGTGAGCAGCGACAGGGGGAGGGCGATCAGGATGGCGATCAGCGTCACGGCTAGCGTTCCGCTGATGAAAGGCTGGAAGCCGAAACGGCCCTGCGAGGGTTTCCACACCGTGCCGGAGAGCAGGTCGCGGAGTGTGTTGTGCTCGAAGATCGGAGCCGACTTGAACCACAGACCTGCCAGCATCGCGACCAGAAGCAGCAACGAACTCACCGTCAGGACAAACATCAGGACACCGGACAGGCGCTGCTTGTAGATGCGGCGCGCATTGCGTCCCGGCAGGAAGAACTGCACGCCGATGAGGGCCGCCAGCCCGGACAGGGCGGCGACGAGTAGCATCAGGGCATTGCCGGTGTTGTCGCGCCGGCGTCCGGCCTGGCGGG
>JAGAFT010000231.1 GCA_017627975.1 Oscillospiraceae bacterium | reverse complement strand
TTGCGGCCATCAGCTTCGTATGCTATATCATCGCCGGCATCCTGAGAAACTGGGCGATCTGCCTGCTGATCGGCGCGGTGCTCGTGGCAGCGGTGCTTTTTGTCCTGCGCGGCGTGCAGAAAAAGAACACAACGGCTTAACCGAAAGACTGCACTAAGGTCTGTTCGGTCGGCCGGTACATCGGTCGCCGCCGGCATCAAAGAACAGGACTCCCCGGGAAACGGAAGATCGTTTCCCGGGGAGTCTGGCATGACGGGCTGTGTGCGGCCAGGTGCTCTGCAATTTCCGGAAAACCCGGAACTTTTTGTTTTACACGAAGCGAAGGGTGTGGTAGAATCAAGAATACAGAAGGCTCCGGACCCGATCCGGAGAACAAACACGGAAATGACAGACAGGAAGGAGCTGCAGCCATGGGTATTTCAACGTCACATCTGCGGGAACAAACGCACAGCATTCCGCTTCGGATTGCCAAGGGGCATTTCGCCACCAACAAGTGCCATGTAAACTACTATGTTGACATGACCTATACCAAACACCGCCTGGCAGAGGCGCATGAAGCGGCAAAGGAACTGGTGCAGAAGCTGGACAAAAGCTCTCCGATTGACAGTATTCTGTGCCTGGAAGGGACGGAGGTTCTGGGAACCTGCATTGCGGAGGAGCTGATCCAGGCCGGCATCCGCATCACAAACGAGCACGGGACAATTTACGTCGTGACGCCGGAGCTGACCAGCTCGAACCAGATCATCTTCCGCAGCAATACCGCACACCTGATCCGCAACCGGCACGTGCTGATCCTTGCGGCAAGCGTCGCCACCGGAGCCATGGTGCTGGATGCGGTCAATGCGGTGAAGTACTACGGCGGTATGCCGGAGGGCATCTGCGCCATCTTCTCCGCCGGACAGAAGTGCGCCGGTCTGCCAATCACGGCCATCTTCAGCTCGGAGCTGCTGGGCGACTTCCTGTGCGCGCCGGCAACGGACTGCCCGCTCTGCAAGGCCGGTGTGAAACTGGATGCGCTGGTCAACAGCTACGGCATTTCCAGTCTGTGAAAGCCGGGACCGGGATCCGGATCAATGGAACCCGGAGAAGCGCTTTGGGCTTATCAGACCTGTATAAAAAGAGGAAGAGAACGGAATGAGCGAACGGACAGCGATTGAAACCCTGGCAGAGACCTATCCGCAGCTTTATCTCAACCCGGACCGGGAAGAAAAAGACGCATACAGAAAGGTTGTGCTGCAGGGGGAGAGACCTAAGAGCAGAGACCTGTCCCACTTCCGCCTGGATCCGAAGGACCGGATGGAGACGGTGGAGACACCCGCGGGACCGGTCGTGGTGGTTTCGCTCCGGAATCGGGCGGATTATGAGGTTTTTGTCCGCTGCATGATGGCGGCGAAGGAAGGCCCAAAGGCCCCGATCCCGGCAAGCCAGGGAGCATCCACGCTGGTCGCGTTCAACTGGCCGCGGATTGATGCCCATCAGGAGCAGTTCATGAAAGAGCAGCGTGCCGCGGGCGTAAAAGATCCGGACTGGTCCGCGGAGTTCAGTCGCTTCATCTCCGTCCCGGCAAACTATCAGGACCTGCTGGTGGTGCTGTCCTGGGGGCCGTACAGCAACGTCAGTGCCGAAGAGGCGGGGCAGACGGCGGATAACTGGCTGGAGACCTCTTATGCGATCCGGAAATACCACGAGCTGACCCATGTGATCTGCCGCAGACTGTATCCCAAGCGCATCGACGCGGTGTGGGATGAGCTGGTGGCGGATGCGGTGGGCATTTACGCGGCGCTTGACCGCTATGACGCCGCACTTGAAAAACGCTGCCTGGGCATCACGGACGGGCGGTATACCGGCGGAAGACTGGAAAACTATGCCGATAACGCCGCGCAGCTCGCAGACCCGGTGAGCGCGATGCTGGACCGGTTTGACGGAATCATCGGGGAGCACCCCGGCGCCGCGCCGTTTGCGCTGATCCCGATCCTCATGGAGCAGCAGGAGAGCTTTCACAGCATGCTGCCGTAAAATAGAAGAATTCAGAAAATAAAGCCATCAGCCCCGCACCGGAGAGTTCAGAATCAATCCGATGCGGAGCTGATGGGTTTTTATCAAGCTTATTGACGGCCCGAAACACGGGCGATCCGGCGTCGGACCGGCTCAGGGGGAAACGTCGTCGACGGGCTTCAGCACCATGGCGGTGCGCGGCGGCAGACAAAGCCGGAGCGCCGGGCCGCTGTATCCGGGGACAAAGGCGGAACAGGGGGCATGAGCGATGTTCCCAAAGCCGCCGAATTCCTGATCATCCGTGGTGAAGAGCACCTCGTGATCGCGGCCGGCGCTCACGGGGATAATATAGTCCATGTGGGTGTGCTGGGGATCAAAGTTGAAGACAAAGACCAGACCGCCGCGCTCATAGGCCAGCATGTGGTCGTTCTGGCGCAGCAGCTTCAGCGCCGGGGCCCATTCCCGGAGAATGCCGCAGTCCCGGATCGTGTGGATCATGCGACGGTCGAAGGCGTTCAGCTGGCCGTACTTGAGATAGCCGTTTTCCACCAGACTCCACTGGCGGCGGCAGTACTGGTAGCTCCAGCCGTTGCCTTCCCGCGGAAAGTCAATCCACTCCGGGTGACCGAATTCATTTCCCATGAAGTTGAGGTAGGCGGTGCCGCCGGCGGACGCGGTGAGCAGGCGCAGCATCTTGTGCAGGGCCATGGCGCGGTCGATGACCTGGGTATGGCAGATTTTATCCATGTCGGTATACATGCTGGCGCCGGCCAGACGGAACATCACGGTCTGGTCGCCCACGAGAGCCTGGTCGTGGCTTTCCACATAGGCCACGGTGGGCGCCATGCGGACCGTAAGCTCGCGCCAGATGGCATCGAGGTTCCAGGCCTCATCCTTCTGCTCTTTGATGAGGCGGATCCACATGTCCGGAAGCCCCATGGCCAGGCGGTAGTCAAAGCCGATGCCGCCGTCCTCGATGGGGACGCACATGCCGGGCATGCCGGACATGTCTTCGGCGATGGTGATGGCATGGGGCCGGACCTCGCGGATCAGGGCGTTGGCCAGCTGGAGATAGGTGATGGCCTCGGTGTCGGTGTTCATGGAAAAGTACATCCGGAGATTGGTAAAGGCGGCGCCCAGACCGTGATTGTGGTAGAGCATGCTGGTGACGCCGTCAAAACGGAAGCCGTCAAGATGATACTCCTCCAGCCAGAACTTCAGATTCGAGAGCAGGAAGTGGAGCACCTGGGGCTTCCCGTAATCGAAGCATTTGGTCCCCCAGGCAGGGTGCTCGCCCTCCGGACCGGCGTGGAAAAACTGATACTCCGTGCCGTCGAACATGTTGATGCCCTCGACGGTGTTCTTGACGGCGTGAGAGTGGACCAGGTCGAGCAGAACCGAAATCCCGAGCTCGTGGGCGCGGTTGACCAGGTACTTGAGCTCTTCGGGATAGCCGAAACGGCTGGAGGCGGCGAAAAAGCTGGAAACCTGGTAGCCGAAGGAGCCGTAATAGGGATGCTCCATGACGGCCATGAGCTGGACGGTGTTGTAGCCGAGATCCTTCACACGGGGCAGGACGTGATCCGCAAATTCCCGATAGGTCCCCGGGCGGTATTCCTCGGTCGCCATGCCCACATGGGATTCATAGATGAAAGGAATGGAGTCCGGACGAAAGTCCCCGTCGGTCCAGGGGAAGGGTTCGATGGGGTCCCATACCTCGCAGAGCCAGTCGAAGCTGACCGGGTCCTGGACCACCCGCCTGGCATAGAGGGGGATATGAGCGGTGAGGGTGTCGCCGTTTTGTACCACCGTCCGGACCCGGCTGCCGTCGTGCAGGGCGTCTTCCGGAAGACACAGTTCCCAGCTGCCGTTCTCCACGCGGGTCATGGGGTGCGACGTCTGGTTCCAGTCATTGAAATCCCCCATCAGGTAGAGCGCGTCGGCGGCCGGAGCCCACTCGCGGTAGACCCAGCCGTCCAGGGTATGATGAAAGCCGTAGTACTCATGCGCGTTGGCGAAGTCCGTGAGTCTGCCGTTCTTTACCAGCATGTAGCGTACGCGGCGGTAATTGTCCATGCGCAGTTCGATATCCCTCTTGAAGGGAATCAGTGCCCGATCCTGCTCAAAAATCCGAAGCATGAAAAGAAATCTCCTTCTATGTTAACTTCTGCCGGAGAACTCAGGGAAGCTCGCGGGCGAGGGAGGAGTTGAGGTAGCGGGGATCCCCGGTGACCTCGCGGATGACGCGGAGCTCCGGCGGAAGGAGAAAGTCTTCCTCCTCGCTCTGCAGCTCAACCTCAAGCACCGCCTGATCGCTCCAGAAAGGATAGAGGTCGATCTCCAGAACGTGAGAGCGGTAGGGAATACACCAGCGGATTTTCACGACGGGATGACGGGTGGGATCGGCTTCATTAAGAAGCGCGAGATAGTCCGCTTCCGTGAGCTCATCCTCGACCTCGACGCGGGTGCGATCGGAAAGCCTTCGCTTGCAGGTGCGGATATAAACCGTCCGTCCGGCCTCGGTCCAGGAGCGGAGGCGCCGGGTGCTGCTGCCGTCGGACAGAAGATAGGTCTGGACAATCTCCACACGGCGGCTGCCGGGCTGCTGTTCCAGCCATGCGGGATCCGGGTATTCGATGAGAAACTTCCGCTCAATCTCCAGAGGCTCCTGCCCGGAGAGCGGAGAGACGGGAGGGTTCATAGCAATCTCCTTTCGTGACGAACCGGCCTGCCGCACCGCGGCGCAGAAAAAGGACCGGTTCACCGCCGGGTTCCTTCGGATTATACCATAGGGAAAAGCGCCTCGGCAATATACAGAAACGCAAAAAAGACAGGAAACAGGGCAACTTTCCATTCTTTGAAAGGCAGAGATTGCCGCTTGTGTGTCCGCGGCCGACGTGATAAAATAGGCCATCTCGTGATGGAGGAGTGCTTCATGAAAGGGGAATCTGTCATCATCCCGGAGAAATTCAAAATCCTGAGCGGCAGCGCCCTCAAATGCATCGCGCTTTTTACGATGATCGTCGACCACGTGGGCTTGCACCTGCTGCGAAACAGCGGAATTGTGCTGCTGGATACGGGCATGGGAACCCTGACGCTTTTCACGCTGATGCGGAAGGTGGGAAGGCTCGCGTTTCCGATCTACTGTTTCCTCCTGGTGGAGGGCTTCCTCCATACCCATAACCGGAAAAAGTACGGGCTGAATCTTCTGGTTTTTGCGCTGATTTCGGAGATCCCGTGGGATCTTGAGCACACCGGAAACCTGCAGTACCCGGTTCAGAACGTATTCTTTACCCTGTTTCTGGGCTATGCCGGACTGTGCTGCATCGAAGAACTGAAAGACAAACCGTGGGAGCAGCTGATTTCGCTGCTTGCTGTGACGCTGGTGGCGATGAACCTGAAGGCGGATTACGGGCTCGGCGGCTTCGCGTTTATCCTGGTGATGTATCTGCTGCGGGAAGAGAAAATCCTGCAGGCCGTTGTGGGGACCTGTATCGAGTCCGGAGGCTGGGCCGCAGGCCTCGCGTTTATCCCGATCAATCTCTATAATGGCAAACGCGGCTTCATCCGGGGAAAAGTCATGAAGTATGCCTTTTATGCCGCGTATCCGGTGCATATCATGATCATCTACCTGATCCGGAAAGAGACGGCAGGCTTCTGATTCCGGCGATATGGCCGGAGAGCGGGAGAAAAGAACAGCAGGCAGCCCCGAAGCATTTTGAGATGCTTCGGGGCTGCCTGCTTCTGCAGGGCGGAAGCTCGCCTGCGAGAGAGAGGGTCTACTCTGCGGAGATCATATAGTAGTAGACCGGCTGGCCGCCGTTGACGACGCTGACCTCGGCGTCGGGGAAGTTCCCGATGATGGTCTCGGCCGCGGTGTTGGCTTCTTCCTCGCGGACATCCTCGCCGTAATACACGGTAATGAATTCGGGATGGAAGTCGTCGATGGCCCAGCTGAGCTCCTTGAAGAGCGTCTTGGTGTTGGTGTAGCTGCCGATGAGGCTGCCGTCCAGCAGCGCGAGATACTCGCCCGCGTGAATGGTGTGTCCGTCGAAGTCCGAGTCGCGCGCGGCATAGGTCACCATGGCGGTATGGACATTGCCCATGGCTTCGCCCATGGCGCCCACCAGGCTCTCTTCGCTCTCATTGGGATCGAAGTTCAGCAGAGCGCTGATGCCCTGGGGAACGGTGCGGGAGGGCATGACGATGACCTTTTTCTCGGTGAGAGAGATGCACTGCTCCGCAGCCATGATGATGTTCTTGTTGTTCGGGAAGACAAAGACCGTGGAAGCCGGGGTATGCTGTACGGCCTTCAGAATGTCGTCGGTGGAGGGGTTCATGGTCTGGCCCCCGGTGACAATATTGTCCGCGCCGAGCTCCAGGAAGAGATCCGCCATCCCCTGACCGGCACAGACGGCAACAATGCCGTAATCTTTCTCGGCACCCGCCACATAGTCCTCCTCCTCGCCGGTGAGGGCCGAGGCGGATTCCATTGCGGTGAGCTCCTTGTCGATGGCGTCCAGGTCGTCGGTGGTCTGGGCCTTTTTGCCGGCTTTGAGCTGTTCGGCCTGGGTGACCATGTTCTCAATCTTGGCAAGCTCCAGCGTGCCGTATTTCTGGCTCTCGCTCAGAGCATTGCCGGGCATGTCGGTGTGGACGTGAACCTTGAAGATCTCATCGTCATCGCTGATGACGAGGGAATCGCCGATGCTGGAGAGATATCTGCGCAGCGGGTCGAGGTCGACGTCGGGACTGCTCTTGCGAACGACGTAGACGGTGTCGAAGGCGAAGGTGATGGACTCCATCAGGACATCGCCGGAGCTGGTGAAGACGTCGGATTCGGAATAATCCCGCTCACCCTCTTCACCGGAAATCACTTCGCCGCGCAGGGAGGCGAGAATCGCTTCGAGGATGACCATGTAGCCCTTGCCGCCGGCGTCGATGACGCCCGCTTTCTTCAGGACGGGGTTCTGGTTGACGGTGTCCTCAAGGGCAAGATTGCCGGCCTTGATGCCGGCGACAAGCGCGTCTTCCAGGGACGCGCCCTTGTCCGCCGCCTTGGAAGCGGCCTTGGCCGCGAGGCGGGAAACGGTGAGAATGGTTCCCTCGGCGGGCTTCATGACGGCTTTGTAAGCGGCGGAAACACCGTCGGACATGGCGCCGGTGAACTCCACGGCCCCTGCGGTGTCAAGGCCCTTGAGCCGCTTGGAGATCCCGCGGAACAGCAGGGACAGAATCACGCCGGAGTTGCCGCGCGCACCGCGCAGCATGGCGCCGGCCACACAGTCGGCCGCGGAGGAAATGCTGTCAAAGTCTTTCTTGCGCAGTTCCGTCGCGGCGTTGTTGATGGTGAGGCCCATGTTGGTGCCGGTGTCGCCGTCCGGTACCGGGAACACGTTCAGGTCGTTGATGGCCTGGATATTTTTATGCAGTGCCGCATCCGCGCAGAGAATCATCTCTTTAAAAGCTG
>JAGAFT010000230.1 GCA_017627975.1 Oscillospiraceae bacterium | reverse complement strand
GCCTGCTGGAGTTCATTGAGGACGGAAGGATCACCCTGATCGCCTCCACGACGGAAAACCCGTACTTCTGCGTGTTCGGTGCGATCCTGAGCCGGTCGACGGTGTTTGAGTTCAAGCCCGTCTCGGCCCGGGATGCCGAAGCCGCGGTTCGGCGGGCGATAGAGATCCTCAACGGACGCCGGGAAAAGCCGCTTACGGCAGAGGACGGCGTTGTGCAGCGGATTGCCCAGGCCTGCGGCGGAGATGTGCGCAAGGCGATCAACGCGGTCGAACTTCTCTTCTCTGCGTCGGCTGGCCGGGACATGATCACGCTGGAGGATGCCCTCCTCATCTCCCAGAAGAGCGCGATGCGCTATGACCGGGACGGGGACGAGCACTTTGACATTCTCTCGGCGATGATGAAGTCGCTTCGGGGCTCGGATCCCGATGCGGCGCTGCACTATCTGGCGAGAGCCATCGAAGTGGGAGACCTGACCGGAATCTGCAGACGGATTCTCTGCTCGGCGAGCGAGGACATCGGACTGGCCTACCCGCAGGCGGTCCCGATTGTCAAGGCATGTGTCGACAGCGCACTGCAGCTTGGCCTGCCGGAGGCGAGACTGCCGCTGGCGGAGGCCTGCATCCTGCTGGCCACCGCGCCGAAGTCCAACAGTGTCGTCATGGCGATCGACGAGGCGGTCGCGGATGTGAAGGCGGGACGTATCGGTTCTGTCCCGCGCGAACTGCAGAATGTCCATGCCGACGGTACCGGCTTTGAGCGGGAACAGGGATATCTCTATCCACACGACTATCCCGGCCACTGGGTGAGACAGCAGTATCTGCCGGACGGCCTCAGAGACCGGCGGTACTACGAATACGGAGACAACAAGACCGAGCAGGCGGCAAAGAAATACTGGGACAACATCAAGGGGAAATAGTCATGGATATCCGGGAATATGACATTCTTACGATGAAAAAGACGCATCCATGCGGCGGGTTGCGCTGGCAGGTGCTGCGAAGCGGGGCGGATTTCCGCCTGCGCTGCCTCGGCTGCGGCCGCTGTGTCGAAGGACCGAGAGGAAAGTTTGAAAAGAGTATCCGGAAGATCGAACGGGACGGCACGGAAATCGCCGTCTCACCGGCGGCTGGAAAACAGAAAGCAAAAGAGGGAGACGAATGAAGCGTCTCCCTCTTTCGTAATATGTGAGCAGGGTGAGCACAGCGAAAGTCGAGACAACGCCCGGATCAGCCGATCTCCGAAAAATAGCGGTCACGAACTTCCTGACTGAGGTGCAGCTCCTTGCAGAGGAAATCTACATTATGTTTTGCCCAGCTGTTGTTGATCACGAAGGTCCGCAGCGCCTCGACAGCCGACACCCAGCTGGCGTAGCTGCGGTGAACAAAGGCCTGGTTCCGTGCTACCTCCGGATCGATCTGATCCGCAAGGCGGTTGATCTCATCGAGAATGGCCTGATCCGTGAGCGGCCCTCTGAGCAGTTCCGCAGCCCGGCTGAGAAAACGGTCCCGAAAATCCTCGTTTTTCCAGAGATCGGCAAACATCCCGGATACCTGTACACACTGGATGTTGTTGCGGTGAAGGAGAATCGCATGGTTGAGATAGGGATCGGTAAGCGTGGCGTCCAGATCATAGAACATGAAACGCCAGCGGCCGTCGTCCTCGGAAGAGCGGCAGAAGCGGAGATTTCCGTAGGTGAGATCCTGATTTGCAAAATATCCTTCAAGAAAGACCCAGTCGATCATGCTATCGAGATCCACCAGAGACTCAATGTGCGCGTAATTTTCCGGATCCGACATGTCGTTCTTCGTACAGAAGTCAAAAACATCCAGGAAGAGATCACCGTCCCGCGGCGCCTCGGATTCGACCGTGACGACACTGTTTCTGCTGACCCCGGCAAGGTTGGCATAATGCTGTTCATTCATCTTCTCGGAGAGCGCGTAAATGCCGGCGTATTTGCCGTCCAGAAACAGAACACAGTAACGGTTTCGTGAACCGATGATATTGTCGGAGGCGGCCAGCGCCAGATTCTCACAGAGCTCGTTGCGGATGATACTGGCATTCTGGTCCTGCCCCGCACGGATCACAAGATTCGTAAAATTCGTGACCCCGCCGCCGAACAGGTCATAGTTCAGCTCTTCCAGCCCGTAGCAGCCGCGGAACCGAATGCTCATGTTCTTCTTGGCGAGGATCAGACTGGTATCGCCGTGCATACTGATGCCGCAGGGGGCGGAGAAGCTGCCGCTCGCATCATACCAGGCGATGTTTCCACCCCATTCCAGATCTTTCCAGCCGGTGTTGTACATGCCGTAGAACGCGACTTTGTCATCGGAGACCAGACTGAGCACCGGCAGAGCAAAGGTCTCGCCGATGAAGTAGTTCAGAGTAAGCGGACGGCTGGGCAGTGCGTTGGACTCACAGGCGATGGCGCGGATGACACAGGTGGCGGGAATCTCCGTGGGCCCGATCCAGGGGAGAGAGTCCTGCGTCGGCATTGTCGCGTCAAAGGTGTAATAGATCTGTCCCTGCGCCTGCAGATCCAGGACGACTTTCTCGGAGCCGTCGAAAATGCCGTCGGGGGTGGTGGCAACCGGCGTGGCGGATACCCTGCGCCTGCCGTCCTGATTGTCCGCGTTCGGCGTGGCCTTCGCAAAGAAGAAAGAGCCGTTCCTTCCGGGCATACGCCCGTAGCTGCCGCCGTACGGAATGTCACGCAGGGAAAGCCAGTCGATCAGCCCGTTCCCGTCCTGCCAGAGGAAAAGGGACTCGTTTCCGGAGCCGAGGGAGAGACCGAGCTGGTCACATCGAACAACCGTTACGGCCCCCGGCTCCAGAACGGCCGTCGGGAGCCAGGCCTTCCGGTAATTGTCGTCATCATCGGAGAGAAACCAGCCCTCGAGGGTGACGGTTTCGGAAGAGATGTTTTTCAGCTCGACCCAGTCACTTCCGTCGTAAGGAGAAAAGCGGGCGTTGGGGTCGGAAACCATCACCTCGTTGATCTGGATGGGGCCGGGAACTTCCATCTGCTCCTGAAGCGCGTCATAGGAGGAGGTGGTGTTCTCGTACCAGGGAGTGGGATAAAGACAATCCGAGAAGCTTCCGTCAGAACCCATCGCATAGCTGATATTGGCAGGGAGATCGGGGCAAATGAGATGGGAGACGACCTCCCCCTCCGGATTCTTGAGGTAGAGGTCTTCCCCGCCAGAGAGTGAGAAGGGAGCGTGAAGATCGGCGGGGCGGTCTTTCCCGGAAGCGAACACGACAAAATAGGCATCGGCGGGCAGAAGATAGGAGGGAAAGACAAGACCGTCTTTTCCCTGACGGTCGGTCAGACTCCAGCCGGTCAGATCCAGGTCTGCTCCGGAATTGTTGCACAGCTCAATCCAGTCAGGGAAATCCCCCTCCTGATCCTGCACGACGGCATGATTTTTGATCATCACTTCGGTGATGATGAGATCCCCGGTGTTGCCGTCGGGCACTGCCGTATCATCGGCAAAGGCAAAGACCGGCAGACAGAGGCAGAAGAGGCAGGCCGCAATCACAGGCAAAGCACTGCATAGAAAAAAGTGAATTCGTTTCAACAAGGTCATACTCCAGAATATCGTTTCGGTCTGTTCCAAGTTTACAAAACAATTTATTATATCGCGGGAAGAGATTTTTGTCCATCCCGATTCCGGCACTTGTTTTTACGTGAAGAATCCTGTATAATCAAAGCAGAGCAGAAAACGTTTGACAGGAAAGCAGGGGAGTGAATCAAGGACTCCCGGACTGCCGGAAATGTCGGGCGTGTGACACTTGTGTGACAGTGGACCTGATACAATGCACATGTAACAAGAGAAGCGGTCAGCGCCGATTATGATTGCTCTTTTGCCCAATGAAAAAAGGAGGAACATAAAATGGATAAGAATATGCTCAACGACGAACAGCTGAATGAAGTCAGCGGTGGAACCAAGATTCCTTATGTTGTGGTAGCGGGCGATACGCTCACCGCGATTGCGCAGAAGAACAACGTCTCCCTGGCGGATCTGATGCGTTGGAACAACATCCAGGATCCCAACCTCATCAGAGTCGGACAGCAGCTGATCCTGAAGTACTGATTATCAGCTTCAAAGGAAAACAACAGAAGCGGCCAGCCGGAACAGAACCGGCTGGCTGCTTCGTTGTCGTCTGTGTTTTGCAGTCCGGATTATTCCTGCTCGTCGTCCTCGGGCTCATCCGGGGCAGAGGATCCGCTTCCCAACGTCCGGCGCGGTGTAGGCAGGTGAGGCCTGAGCCGCGGATGGCGGGAAGGAGTCGGAATGCTGAAGCCGAAAACCTGATTGATGATCCAGAGGGAAAACAGGAGAACCAGAATCGGGATCACGCACGACGTGACGATCATGACGGCAAGGCTCTCAATGAAGCGGTTGAGAATCTCTGCGCCGCGGTCTGCGAAATTGCTCGCGCTCTCAGAGAGATAGCCCCAGATCCGCTGGATGGCGTTCTGATCCTCCGCGGAGCTGCCCGCCAGCGTTGCGTCCTCTGCCAGATCTTCCGCGGCCGAGATGGTATTGTCGATCGAGGCCTGATAGGTGTCATAGATCCGGTCGGAAATATGAACGCTCAGGGGAATGACAAAATAGAGGGCCAGACTGACAATGGCGATTTTCTTCAGAATCGGCTTGATCCCCTCCAGATCGCGGAAGAAACCGATCGGATACAGGATGCAGGCAATGGGGATGATGTACTTGAATACGCCGGAGCCCAAGATGGAAAGAAGGTATTTCTCCGCATAGAGGACACAGAGAATCAGAATGCCGTATTCCGAGAAGTCGGCGAGCTTCTCCGCAATGGGCGTTCCGGCATCGCCCGGAATGGCCGTGATCCCGGCGGAGGCGGCCGTGGAGGAAGCGGTCAGTTTCAGAACGGTTTCCACCTTGTCGTCGATGGAGCGGATGATCCCCGCATAGGTCTCCGGGGAGGATAGAATCCCCGCGAGG
>JAGAFT010000229.1 GCA_017627975.1 Oscillospiraceae bacterium | reverse complement strand
TCGCACAGGCCGGATATTACAGTATCCTTGACCGATACGAGTCTCTGCACTTATACGGTTGAACCGCGTAGTACCGAGCGGTACGCTACGTGGTGTGGGAGGACGGTCACTCAATTAACGGGTGACCTCCTACCCGATTTTCTGCTCTTTCCAACGGCGGTATTGAAATCGCTTCAAAGATTTGTTATACTGACTGTATATACCATTTCTCCCGCTTTGTATGGTGAAGGGAGGTAAAAACAAGATGGACAACGACGTTCTGTTTGCGTTCGGGATGTTTCAGGCCACGTTTCTGTTGCTGGACATCTACATCCTTTCAAAGACCGGCCGGGATATCACGAGAAAGGATGAGCATACCTGGTTCTGTGTGCTGATTGTCACGCACATGGTCTATCTCGTGAGCAACACGGCCTGGACCATGCACGAATACGACCTGCTGGAGCTCCCGCGGGCGGTCCTGATGGTTGTATGTTCGCTGAGCCTCTGGTCGATCATCAACTGCGCTACTTCCTTTTTCCTCTTCGTGGTGGAGCGAAAGTCGGTCAAGTTCTTCCAGACGCCGGCCGGACGGATACTCAGACTGCTGCCGGCCGCCATCTCCACCGTGCTGATCATCCTGAATCCCTGGACCGGCCTTGTGTTTACGCTGAACCAGGCGGGCTATTTTGTCCATGAGAGGCTTTATCTTCCGTGCCTTGTGCTTGCAAGTCTCTATCTTCTCGCCGTGGCTGCCGTGGGTGCCGTGACCGCCATGCGGGCGCGCACCACCTTCCTGCGCCGGTCCAATGCCGCGCTCTCCGCCTCGGTGCTGCTGATCCTCCTGTTTATCGTGCTGGACGGCTTCATGAGCAAGGCCTCCATCCTGCCGGCCGCGGTCTTCGCCGTGATTGTGGTGATCTTCATCCTCATGCAGGAGTCAAGCATCAACTCCGACGCCCTGACCGGAATGAACAACCGGCGCAAGGCGGATGAGTATCTGTCGGAACGCCTGACGCGTGTCTCTGATGAGAATCCCCTCTACGTCTATATCGGGGATCTCAACGGCTTCAAGAAGATCAACGATACCTACGGCCATGTGGAGGGCGACAATGCCCTGATCCGCTGCAGTCTTGCCCTGAAGCGCACCATCGGGCGCTACAACGGCTTCGTGGCCCGCTATGGCGGAGACGAATTCCTGATGACCTGGCAGCCCGACGCCGACGGGAAGGCCGATCCGGAAGCGCTGATCCGGGATCTTACGGAGCTCCTCGCCGAGCTCTCAAAGGACCTGCCCTATCAGCTTGCCATGACCGTCGGCTACGCGATCTGCAAGGATCCGGCCGTCCCGATGAGCGAATGTCTCCGGCGGGCGGATGCGATGCTCTACGAGCGCAAGTCCCGCCTCGGGGTCGGCCGCTGATCCCTTTTCTCCCTGATGAAAAACTCCCCGCCGATAGGCGGGGAGTTTTTGTTTCCTGTTTTATCTCGGCGTGGCTGCCTGGGCTTTGAAGGATTGCTGCGGCGCGCTCACGGTGTAAACGTGCCGTAGCCAGCGACGGCTTCATCGATGGTGATTGCGCCTATTCCGACAAGGTAACCTGCCCGCCGCAGCTGGATGACCGCGTCATCCGTCAGGCCGAACACTTCCGGCGACAGGACCCGGGATTCCGGGACGGCCCCAAACGCGGCGTACATGCTGTCAAAAGACAGGTCTTTCGTCGGCGAGATCAGGCCCTTGTTCTGCGCCATCTCGTTCAGCTCCCGCGTCGTGATGAGAAAACGCATGAATTCGTTGGCCATGTCCAAGTTTGCACTGTCTTTGTTGACAGAGAACTGCAGATTCGGCATGTCAAGGAAATAAGCACCGTCATCCGCCATGGGAACCGGGGCAAAGCTGTATGAAAAGGGGCTGGCGATAAACGCCTCGGAACGGCTTTCCCGCTTCTTTGTTCCGGAGACGGCGTCTCCGGAACAGATCATCATGGGCACGTCCCCTTCAAAGAAGCGAAGGATGACGGCCTCATAGTTGTTTTCAATCTCCGCGCATTGCTCGAGGTCGACGCAGCCGTCGTTCAGGAACTGCACGAGCTTCTCAAGAGCTGGCCGCATATACGCGCCGGCCGATGGATCAAGCGCGTTGAGCTCTTTGACGGCTTCTTCATCCTGCGCCACGGTTCCGCAGAAGAACGGATAAAGCGTCAGGGTAAAAAGCGAGGTGAGCTCATTTTGGCAAAAGCCCATCATCGGGTTTTCATAGCCCTTTTCCCGAAACGCGGCGCACACCTCCACCAGTTCCCGATAGTTTGCGGGAACGCGCAGGCCTTCTTTTTCAAAAAGACTGTTGTTCACAAGCATGCCGTAGGTGTTTGAGAAAACCGGGACCATCGGAAGCGTGCCGTCGTCCGTATTCAGAAGAATATTGCTGCGGATGCAGTCCAGATCAAGCCCCAGCGCGGGATCGGCCAGGTTTTCGGCATGATCGATGGAGGCCTGATACTGCGCCCTCCCGTACATCCAGGAGTAATTGACATAGATGTCCGGGGCGTCGTTTCCATTCAGGACCATTCCGACCATGTTGTTATAGTCGTCAACCTTCGTAAATACCAGCTCCACATTGGGATAATACTCGTTGAATCGGTCAAATTCAGCTTCCAGGGCCTCAAAGTTGTTGTAGCTGCCGGCAACGCTGATATGGCAGCTGACAGAGGGATCCAGAGCCGGCCGGAACCCCTCCGCCGTCTCCGCATCCTGCTTCTCCTGGCCGCAGCCGGCCAGGCCAAGGATCATCAGCACTGCCAGAAACATGCACATCGCCTTTTTCATAACTGTCCCTTTCCCTCCTTGATTCTTCGGATCTCCTTGATCACCAGCTTGATATCCACGGGTTTTGCAATATGCCCGTTCATTCCGGCTTCCAGGCATTCCGTGACGTTTTCGGAGAACGCGTCTGCCGTCATCGCAACAATCGGGATGGAGGCCGCCCAGGGATTCTCCAGGCTCCGGATTGCCCGGGTTGCGTCAAGTCCGTTCATTTCCGGCATCTGGATATCCATGAAGATCAGCTCATAGCTGCCCTCCGCCGCCGTGCGCATCATATCCACGCAGATTCGTCCGTTTTCTGCCCGGTCGGTGGTGATCCCGAACATGGAAAGCAGGGCGGATATGATTTCCCAGTTGATGTCGTTGTCCTCGGCCACCAGAATGTGCAGGCCCTGCAGGTCGGAATAATTGTCCTCCGGCTCCTGAGATTTGGACTCTTTCCCGATCAGATCGTTGATCTTGTCATAGAGCGTGGAGCGGAAAAGCGGTTTGCTGACAAACCCGTTCGCGCCCGCCTCTTTCGCCCGGTCCTCAATGTCCGACCAGTCATAGGCGGAGATCAGCAGGATCGGAATATTCTCGTCCACCTCCGCGCGGATCCGGCGGATTGTCTCAACACCGTCTGTTTCCGGCATTTTCCAGTCCACAATGACGACGCCGTAATCCCGCCCGGAAAGATGCCTTTGCCTGACCATGCCGAGCGCCTCCAGGCCGCTTTGCGTCTTCTCCACCGAGGCGCCGAGTGACTCCAGGGTTTCGGCTGCCGTCTGAAGAAGGATCTCGTCGTCGTCAACGATCAGCACGTCGATGGGATCAAGCGTCATGTCGTCCCGCTGTCTGTCGGCGACGGGGATATCGAGGACGACGGTGAAGGTCGTTCCCTTGCCCTGCTCGCTCTGGCAGTCGATCGTGCCGCCGAGCAGATCGACCATCTGCTTGGTAATCGCGAGGCCAAGGCCGGTCCCCTGAATGCTGTTGACACGGCTGTCGATCTGACGCGAGAAGGGCTGATACATGGTCGCCATGAATTCCGGGCTCATGCCGATGCCCGTATCCGCTACCGTATAGCTCACCCGCACACAGCCGGGGTTCGCGCTCTTTTCCTCGCGCAGATCGACCGTGACACGCCCGCCGGGTTCCGTATACTTGAGGGCGTTGGAGAGGATGTTGATATAAATCTGATTCAGACGGAGCTGGTCGGTATACAGATACTCCTTTTCCATCTGATTGATGTGGAAGCTGAAATCAATATTCTTTTCCTTGATCATCGGCAGTGAGATGTTGACGAGGTTCTCAACCGTTTCCACAATGGAGAAGGTCAGCGGACTCAGCTTCAGTTTTCCGCTTTCCACCTTCGAGATATCCAGGATGTCATTGATCAGGGTCAGCAGATGATTGCTGGCAAGGCTGATTTTCCGAAGGCTCTCCCGCGTTGACTCCACATCGCCGAGATTCTTCTCGACAATGGTCGTAAGGCCCACGATGGCGTTCATGGGCGTGCGGATGTCGTGCGACATGGTGGAGAGAAAATCGGTCTTTGCCTTGCTTGCGGATTCCGCCTCCCGTGCGGCGGCCTGATATCGCCGGTTCAGGTAAAGCATATAGTACAGGTCAAGCAGGAAAAGGATCAGAAGACCGACCGAGACGACGCCCACCAGCATCCAGTTTTCCGCGTCCGCATGGAGATCCTTCGCCGGCACGAGGCCCAGCAGGGTCCACCCGGCGGTGGCCGAGATCGGGGTAAAGGCAAGGACGCATTCCTGCCCGTGCGAGTTGATCATTTCTGCGGAGCCGGTCGAGGACGTAATCCTGTCGAACAGCTTGCCCGACGATTCGGGATCCGTCGGATTATAGGATTTGTAGAACTCAAAAAAACTGGCGTTCTTAAAGCTGTATCCTTTCAGAATATAATTACCGTTGGCATCGATCATGGACAGCTCGGCGTTCACCAGCTCGGCCTGCGGAAAAACCCATTTCTGCTCCAGCACCGAGATCGGAATGACGCGCAGCAGTACCGCCGTCTCGAACGTATCGCGTTCCGGCTTATACAGCCTTACACTGTTGCAGAAAGCCAGGGATTGCTCGCCGTTCATCGGATTGGTGTAGGCGCGGGTGATGTTGATGGACGTCCCGATTTCATCGATCCAGCCCACATTCTGCAGGAGAGAGATCTGCTGGTAGGAAACGGCATAGTCGTCCGTCGAACCCAGTTTCGGGCGTGTGGAGAGGCCCGTGAGGGTGTCGAGGGAAATCAGATGTGCCGAGGCGTTGGGGAGCACATGGGAGGCCCGAATAAACGCGGCCGCCTCCTCCATGGTCATGTTCTGGCTGTTGATGAAGTGCGCCCAGACGTCGCAGATCTGCTGTTCGCCCTCCAGATAATTCTCCGTCACGCTCTCCATGGTCACCATGGTGTTTTCAAAGTGCTCTACCTGCCTCCGGTATGAATCGGCATTTTCAAAGCTGGAGTAGAGGACAACGAAGATCAGGATGGCGGCGATTATGATCACGTTGCCGATGATAACGAGACTCTTTTTCATGAATTGATGCTCCCTATGGCGTCTTGTCTGCCCATTTCTATGTGCGGACCCTCCCGCCCGATTACAGCGATCCCGAAGAATCCGGGTCCGGCCTCACGCCGATGACAAGGTGACGGTCGTCCCGGTTTCGGGTCCGAACCGTCTGGAGAATGCGGACCTTCCGGGCTTCGTCGTCCGCGCGCCGGAATCTTACGGCCTGCGGCTCGTCCGTCTCCGCCCACTTTGCCAGGCTCTCCCTGCGAAGGGCGGCTCCTACGCGGGGGCGATCCTCCTCACACACCGCGCCGGGAAGAAGTTTCTCCGGCTCATCGAAGAAGTCCGCCCCGCCCGGAAGGATTTCGAGCTCGTGCTCGCCCTCGGCCCGGAACTCCAGGAACCGGCCGGACCGGGTGTCGATGTAGAACATGCGCTCAAAGTCTCCGGCCAGAGCCTTGGAGATGCTGATGTAAGACTGGCGGTATTCCGGCACCACCGGAACCGGCGGCGTCTCCAGCTCCGCGAGGAAGCGGTCAAACTCTTCAGGCGGCACCGGCTTGGAGAAGTAGTACCCCTGGATCACGTCGCAGCCCAGCGCCTTGAGCGCCAGGTACTGTTCCTCGGTCTCCACCCCCTCGGCCACCACGGGGACGCCGAGATAGTCCGCAATGTCGATGATCAGCTCGATCATCCGCAGGTCCTTCGCTTCGCCGAAGGCGTTGCGGACAAAGCTCATGTCCAGCTTCAGCGCGTCCAGCGGAAGATTGGACATCATGCCGAGAGAGGAATATCCCGTTCCGAAGTCGTCCATCTCAATGCGCAGGCCCATATCCCGGAGTTCCTGTGCGGTGGAAAGAATCTGCTCCGAGTCTCCCGTATAGGCCGACTCCGTTACCTCCAGGATGAGATCCTCCGGCTGCAGGCCGCAGGAGGAAAGAATCTCCGCGAAGACCTCCTTGAGGTCGGGGGTCAGCATGTCGATCCGCGAGACGTTCACCGACACCGGCACACAGAAGCCGAAGCGCTTCTTCCAGTCCCGGATCCTTTCGGCGGCCTCTCTCCAGACGTAGCGGTCCAGCTCCGGAATCAGGCCGTTGTCCTCCAGAAGCGGAATGAACACCCCCGGGCTGATCATGCCGAGCTCCGGATGCTTCCACCGCACCAGCGCCTCGGCTCCGGTGAGGACCGGCTTGCCTGCGCGGACATTGAACTTGGGCTGGACAAACACCGTAAAGCAGCGCGCCCGCAGCGCGGGGCGGAAGTCCTCCAGGAGACGCGCGCGGTACAGCTCCGCGTCGTGCATCTGCTGGTTATACACGCCGACCGTCTTCAGGTAGCCGTTCTTGATGGTATTCGCCGCGGTCTTTGCATAGTCAAAGCGGCGGTCGACCTCCAGGCTCTTGTCCACCTGGGCGTATACGCCCATGCGAAGTCTTACCCGGTTGGCGGTCGCCTCGTCTCCCGTCAGGCCGCCGGATGCCTTCTTGAGAAGTTCCTCATAGTCCTCCCTGTGCGGGCAGTAGATGAGGAAGGTGTCCGCGCCCCGGCGGCAGGCGACGCCTCCGATCTCGCGGGCAATGAGGCGGATCTGCTCTCCCAGGCGGCTGAGCACCCGGTCGCCCTGCTGCCGGCCGAAGCGCTCGTTGATCATGTGGAAACTGTTCACGTCGATCACCATGGCGTCCATGGGCATGTCGGCGTAATGCTGGTCGTACATCCGGACATAGTTCATGAAGTAGTCCACGTTGTAGAGCCTTGTCAGGCTGTCGCGCTCGGTGGACTGGATGATGTCCTGCTTCTCGGCAAGGTCGATGCAGCGCCGCACCCTCGCCTGGACGATCTCCGGACTCGGATAGGGCTTGGGGATGAAGTCCATGGCGCCGATCTTGAGGCATTCCACCTCCGCGCTCTGGTCCGCCGTGAGGATAATGACCGGAATCTTCCGGAACTCTTCCTCCTCCTTCATGACCCGAAGGACGTCCATGCCGGTCATCTTGGGCATCTGCAGATCCAGAAGAACGATGGCCAGGTCGTCATGGTGCAGCTTGAGCTGTTCCAGCGCCTCCACGCCGTCGTCGGCATAGAGAAGCTCATACCCCTCCGCTTCCAGCATCATGCCAAGCATCATCTGGTTGGGCACTTCGTCCTCCACGATCAGCACATGCCGGCTCAGCGACAGCACGTCCGCGCCGTCCTGCTTCAGCGGGACCGCCGGATGCGCTTCGGCTTCGCTGTCATCCCTGGTGACCGAGCCCAGCCCCTTCAGAAGCTGCTTTTCCTCATACATGAGCGTGTCCGCCCGCTCGAAGACCTCATGGAAGCTGCGGTCTTCCCCGGGCTTGTAGGAGGAGAACCCGCCCGAGACCACCACGGCGCCCTCCTTGCTGATGTTCGCCACCGAGCGGTCATGGAGGGTCAGAAGCAGCTCTTTGCGGATGAGATAGTCTCTCCCAGTGAGAATCACCACAAACTCGTCTCCGCCCACCCGGAATACCGGGCTGTGCTGGAAGATATCGCAGACCAGTCTGCTAGCGCTGCGGATATATTCATCGCCGGCCTTGTGGCCGAGGGTATCGTTGATCTTTTTCAGGCCGTTGACATCGCAGACCGCCACGGCGAATTTCTCCACGGTGCCGTCCGCGATGGCCTCGTCAAATTTTTTCTCGCTGTTGAGGAAGGCAAGCTTGCTCTTGACACCGGTCATGGGGTCGATATTCGCAAGGTGATCGCTCTCTTTGGCCCGCCGGTTCATATAGAAGTGGTTGTTCAGCATGATGAACAGGGTGAAGCTGACCATTCCGACCGCGATCACCATCGTGCGGGCATCCTCTTCCTTGGCCGACTCCAGCTGCAGCTCCACATAGCGCTCATCTTCGGTTCTCTGCCCGTCCAGGTCGTCGTGCTCTTCATAGTAGGTGTGGATGTTGTCCAGCAAGGTGTCGTTGGAGACGATCATGGACTGGCGCATCCAGATCAGGGACACGAACAGCACCAGGCCCTGCAGCGCCACCCAGACGATGAGGGAGTTGCCGAAGCGCTTTTCCGTATCGATCCGGAGAATGTAGCGGAAGAACAGGAAGCCCAGCACGCTCCACGCGATGAACAGGAAGTAGGTCTCGCGCGCCATGGAGCTTCTGAGCAGAAGGTTGGGAAGCAGAATGTACGCGCCAAAGGCGAGCATGAGACCGAGGCCGAGTGTTCCCGCAAAGCGAATCGCCCGGTTCCCGTCCTGTTTGGCCAGCTTCGCCGCGGCGGCGGAGACCAGGGCGTAGATCAGCGTGGCGCCGATGGTTGTGACGTCCCACGATCCATCCGATGGCGGTTCTTCCGATCAGCGGGATCAGAAACGAGACGGCGATGACCAGGGCCACGGCATTGGCCGGAACATTCCGGTCGTTGAGCTCGGCAAGCTTTTTCGGAAGGACCTTGTCCCGGCCCAGCGCGAAGAACAGGCGGCTCAGGGCAAAGGTGTTTCCGATGAGGCTTGTGATGACCAGACCCAGCAGCGACAGCATCAGCGCCCATACGCCGAAGCCGCCGAGGTAGCGGTTTGCGGCATAGAAGGCCGGCAGAGCCTCAAGGCCCTCGAGGTTGTTCAGGTCCCGGATGTACGAGAGCCAGCTGTCGTACCGCTCGGGATACGCCGTCACCGACAGAAGCGTCACCATCACGTAGAGCGCCAGCGTCATCACCACGACCACATGCATCAGCCGCCGGATCCGCCGGTGGTCAAAGCGGAATTCCTCCACGCCGTGGGAGATGCTCTCAAAGCCGATGAAGGCCCAGGGCGAGATGACGGCGATTTGCACAATCTGTGACAGCTCCGAGCTGTCCGGGAGATAGAGCGGCTTCAGCTCACGGCCGCCGCCGGCGAAGCCCCCGATGAAGCAGACCGCGATTCCGGCCGTGAAGAGGATGGCAAGGGCGATCATGAGGACATCGACAAGCTTCTCATGCCGGATGCAGAGGTAGCCCGTCACAAGCAGCGCCGCCATGGACAGCAGCACCTCGCCCAGGTAAACGTCATACCCGAAGATGGTATAGAGCTTCCCGACACGGAACAGACCGCCCATGAAGATCCGCCCGTACAGGGGCAGCGACGTGACATTGGCCCAAAGGACCGCAAGATACGTCATCGCGAGGAACCAGGCCGTCAGGAAGGCAAAGTCGTAGCCGAAGGCCTCCCGCGTGTACGCATAGGCGCCCCCCGCCTCCGGGAAGGCCCGCATCAGATAGGCGTAGTTCACCGCGATCACCGCCATGATCAGCGCGCCGAGCACCAGACCCAGGACGCTGCCCATGGGGCCGGACTGGGCAAGATAGGTGTTGGCGGTCACCACCAGCGAGCCCCAGCCGATGGCGGTGCCGATGGCAAAGGCCCATGCACCCGCCGGCGACAGGTGCTTTTGCAGGGTTCTGTCGTTGTTCATCCCGCTACCTCCGAAGTCTGCCTGCCGCGCTGCGGCAGGCGTTTTTCGAGATCCGTAACCATATACAGATTTTATTATAACATACCCGTCCGCACATTTCCACAGAAACATCGCAGTTGCGCAGGGGCGGAAAGCATGGTACAATGCTGCTGTACCGGAAAGGAGGCGGGGACATGAGAAAAAGACTTAGCGCGCTGCCGGTGCTGCTTCTGATCCTGACGCTGCTGCTGCCGCTGTGCGCGGCCGCGGAGGCGCCGGCACTGCCGACCGGGCCGCTCCCGTCGGAGACGGCAAACCGCTTTAACGTGGAGCTGGTCCTGGATGCAAGCGTTTCGATGAACGAGTCCGATGCCCGCGGCTACCGCTATGAGGCGATCCGCCTCTTCAATAACCTGCTGCCGAATGAGGGAAACTCCCTCGGCGGCGTCGTCTTCTCCACCGGTGTCGACCGGGAGATCGGCCCGCAGCCGGTGACCGGACCGTCGGAAAAGGACGTCGTTGTCCAGACGCTTCGGAATGTACCGACGCCGGGCGGCTGGACCAACATCGGCGCGGGGCTTGACACCGCGCTGGACCGCCTGGAGGAGAAGGGAAATCCGGAGATTCCTTCGGTGATCATCCTGCTCAGTGACGGAAACACCGCCATGTACACCGACGCCATGACCAAAGAGGCGGCCGAGGTGCGGGACGAGGCGATCCGGCGGGCCGCGGAAGCCGAGGTCCCCATCTACAGCATATGCCTCAACGGCAACGGCACGGCCGACAGCTCGGAGATGGAGCGCATTTCCGGCGAGACCGGCGGCGTCTTCACCGAGGTGCGCAGAGCCGAGGACCTGAACCGGGTGTTCGAGGTCTTTTACGAGCTGATCTACCGAAGCTCCACCGTCACGCTGACGGACGGCGTGTTCCCGCCGGAGGGCGTGCTGGACACCCCGTTTGAGGTGCCGGGCTTCGGCGTCGAAGAGGTCAATGTCGTGATTCAGGGAAACGCAACGGAGGCCAGTCTTCGGACGCCCGACGGAAACCCGTATGAGGCGGATCTGCAGCAGTACGAGACCTTCACGGCGATCAAGCTCATGGACATCATCCCCGGTAAATGGTCCCTGCAGACTCGTGGAATCTCCGGCGACCGCATCCGGATCGATGTGATCTACAACACCAATCTCAAGGTTACGCTGTATATGAACCGGGAGGGCGACGAGCTCGACCCGCTGGAGCCGGTAACCTTCAACGCCCGCCTCTCGGCAGGGGAGGTGGAGGCCGGCGACTATGATGCTTATCTTGGCTTTGCGGCGGACCTCGTCGCGTATGACGGGAACGAAACCGAGGTCCTGCGCCTGCCCATGTACGTGGGAAACAACGGCTTCGAGGTGAAGTCGCGCATCGAGGAGGGAACCTATACCTTTGAAGCGGTCGTGACGGGCAACTCCCTCGAAAAGCAGTCCGAGCGCCTGGGACCCATCCGCTTTG
>JAGAFT010000228.1 GCA_017627975.1 Oscillospiraceae bacterium | reverse complement strand
CTCGTGTCACTGCTTGAGTTGTTAAACCTGTTTCCATGAGTTGGCCTCCTGTTGTGTGAGTGTGAAAAATTGATACAACTTTTCACAGCATTATCCCACATTTTAACATCTTGGCCAACCCACGGACTATTTACCTTTTACTAAACAGCAAAAAGGAGAACACCGCCGGGTACTTTGACCTGACAGTGTTCTCCTTTTTTAATCTTTTGTATCGGCTTTGGCCGGGGCCTATGATGCGATCACATACTGATCATACCCGGCTGCGACCAGCCTTTCATAGGCGGACCAGATTTCATCCGGGACCTCCACGGGGGCCTGAAAGCCCTTCTCGGCATAGACCCGCAGCCGCTGAAGATCGCCCACCATGAGCGAGATGCTGGTGTCGTCGGCACCGTATTCTTCCAGAGACAGGGGCTGGGTCATCACGCTCCAGGTGACATCCGGCCACTGCCTGGTCCCCGTTGCCCAGGCGCGCTTTGCCATATAGGGCTTGCAGACGGCGATTCCCGTCCGGGGGAAGATTCCGCGCTCAGACAGAAGGTCCCGGGAGAAACGGAAGTTTTCACCGGTGTTGGTCGAAGCGGCTTCGATCAGGATGTTCTCCGACGGGACCCCCAGGCTGCGGCAGCGCGCGGCAAAGAGCTCCGCCTCCGGAGAGGTGAAGAGGGACGAAGTGAGCTTCCCGAGGCCACCGCTGCAGATGAGGAGCGGCGCGCGCCCGGAGAGAAAGACCTCGGCGGCGTAGTCCGCCACCCGCAGGTCATAGGTTCCCAGCGCGATGATGACATCAGCCCGGTCGGGAACGGGGCCGGGGGAGGATAAGAATCGATAGATCAGTTCCGCATCTGAGATCATGGCTGCATTCCTTTCGTCCGCCTCGTGAAAGAGGCGCTGCTTCAAATGTGGAAGTAAGTCAGCGGTGGGCCAGAGTGGCGTGGGCATCCCGGAGCCCTTCACAGAGGGCATCGATATCTTCCTGTGTGGTATAGCGGCAGAGGCCGATGCGCAGGGCCCCGTCGATCGTTCTGGAATCGAGGCCCATGGCCTCCAGGACGTGGCTGCGGGCCCCCTTCTTGCAGGCTGAGCTCTTCGAGACATAGACCTCACGGGCTTCAAGGAAGTTCATCAGAACCTCGCTGCGCCAGCCGGGCAGAGAGATGGAGAGAATATGCGGCGCACCGCCGCCGATAACCCGCAGCTCCGGAATATCCGCCTGCAGGCGGCGGATGATCTCCTCCCGCTGACGGCTCATCCTTTCGGCGTTTTCACGGAGCTTCGGCGCGGCAACTTCGCAGGCGGCGGCGAAGGCGGCGATCTGCGCCGTGGCTTCGGTCCCGGCACGGCGTCCGTCCTCCTGGCTTCCACCGACGATCATGGGCTTCAGGCGCAGCCCCTTGCGGATATACAGGGCGCCGATCCCTTTGGGGGCGTGAATCTTGTGCCCGCTGACGCTGATCATGTCGACGCCCAGTGTCTTCGGTGTAAAGGGAATCTTCATGAAGGCCTGAACGGCGTCCGTGTGCAGCAGCGCCTGGGAGCCTTCCACTTTCAGCATGGCCGAGATGCCGGCAATGTCTGTGACGGCGCCGGTCTCGTTGTTGACCAGCATGAGGGAGATAAGAATCGTATCTTCCCGCAGCGCCTCCCGGACCGCATCCACCGAAACCGCCCCGGAGGGGCCGGGTTTCAGACGGGTGATTTCAAAACCGCGCTCCTCCAGCAGGTCGAGACTTCGGCGGATGGCGTCGTGCTCGGCCACCGAGCTGATGATATGATTTCCCCTGCGCTTCATGCTCTCGGCGCCGGAGAGCAGGGCCCAGTTGTCACTCTCGGAGCCGCAGGAGGTGAAGATCAGCTCTGCCGGGCTGCAGCCCAGCGCCGATGCCACGGAAGCACGGGAACGGTCAAGGAGCTTTTTGGCTTCCCGGCCGGCGGTGTGGGTGGAGCTCGGGTTGCCGAACTCCTGAGTCATGGCAAAAAGCGCAGCCTGCGCGGCTTCGGGGCAGACCTGCGTGGTGGCAGAATTATCCAGATAATGCATTGCGCTCTGCCTTATTCCGCCCAAAATGCTCTGTTTTCTTTTCTCGGAGCGGCCTTGGGCATCTCGCCTGCCATATATCCGACCGCACAGTGACCGATGCCTTCCCACTCGCCCTCAACGCCAAGGCTTTTCAGCCAGGACTGCCACTCTTCTTCCTCAAATTCCTCTTTCGCCCGATGAATCCAGATGCTGCCGAGACCCAGAGAATGCGCCGCCAGCATCATGTTGCCCAGCGCAAGGCTGCCGTCATATACGCGGTTGGGCCAGTCCTTCCGGGCAAGGACAATCAGAACGGCGGGCGCGCCGTAGAAGGGGTCCGCACCTTCTTTTCCCCAGATTTTGGCGTTCTCTTTGGAGAGCCTGTCCCGGATCACCGGATCCGTGACGGCGACGATAATGGCATCCTGCTCTCCCCTCGCGCTTGCGGCATACAGCCCGGCTTCGATGATCTGCTCCAGATCTGCCTTCTTTGGCATCTCCGGTGTGAACTTCCGAATGCTTCTGCGCTCTTTCAGTG
>JAGAFT010000227.1 GCA_017627975.1 Oscillospiraceae bacterium | reverse complement strand
TATCCGACGCTCTGGGTCATGGCCGTTACCCCGGGCAATATCGCCGTGGGCAATCTTTCTCTGGAGCTTGTCCTGCCGTCCGGCGAGGTCGCCGCTGCAGTCGTGACAGACGAAACCGGCATCGCCGCTTTTGATCTTGCCGGGACAGCGGCTTACGCAGACGCCGTAATCCGGCGCAGCCAGAGCGACAGCTCCGACTACGGCCCCGCCGAACCTGTTTCCGTCGTTCTGGACACGGGCTCTCTCGTGAGTGTCGGCGGCCAGAGTGAGACAGGCTTCAACCGCGAGAATTCCTATGTGATCCCCGTCTACCCCGACCGCTATAGCATCATTCCGGATCCTTCGATGCTCAATGGCAGCGTCACGCTCTCCTCTTCCGACGCGGCGGTGCATGATTTGGTGACTGTGACGGTGGTTCCGGCTGAGAATTATGTCCTCGACGCGCTGCAGGTGATGCAGGGCGACACCGCAGTTCCGTTCTCCATGGAGGGCGCTGCAGCCTCTTTCGAAATGCCCCGAGGCGATGTGACCGTCTCTGCCTCCTTCAAAGAAGCTCCCCGGCCGGCCTTTGCCACCCACTCTCTGGTTCTCGGCGGTGAGCTGGGTCTGAACTTCTTCCTGGATCTGCCCGTGTTTGACGGAGCCGACTATTCCGACAGCTATATGGACTTTACGGTCAATGGTAAAACCGTTCAGGATCCCTTTGATCCGTCCGATACCGATCTGGGCGGCAGCGGCTGCTACGGCTTTACCTGCAGTCTGAATGCCCTGCAGCTGGCGGATGAGATCACGGCGGTCTACCATTACCGCGTGGGCAACACAGAACAGACCGTTTCAGAGGTCTTTACTGCAGAAGGCTACCTCAACGCCCTGATCGGCAGTGACGAGATCACTGACGAGGTGAAAACCCTCGCCCGCGCTCTGCTGGACTATGGTTACCATTCCCAGGTCTTCCTCTCCAAGCTTGAAAATCGTACCGTATTCGCGGACCACACCCGCATGTCGACTTACTTCACCGAATCCTATTCCGAGGAGCAGATCGCTGACATCCTGAAAGCCCTCTCGGATCAGGAGTTCCTGCGCGGCCGGAACCGGAACATCCGCTCCGTTTCCTGCTCTCTGATTCTCGACTCCGTGACTTCCGTCTATCTCTATGTGACTCCTGCAGAGAGTTACAGCGGTACCGTCAGTGCTCTTCTGGACAACGCCTCCGTTCCCGTGACGCAGGAGGCGGACGGCCGGTACCGGATCGTCATTCCGGCCATCTCCGCGGATCGGCTGGGCAATACGCATCACATTGTAATTCAAACTGAGGGCGCCGAGCCCATGACCGTACAGCTCTCCGCTCTTTCCTATGTCAAAGCCTGTCTGGAAAGCGAAGCTTCGAGCGGCGAAATGGTCAATGCCATGGCCGCGCTGTATCACTATTACAAAGCCTCAGACGCGCTGAAGCAGGCTAATTAATCCGTTAGCCGTCCAACTCCGGAATGCTTCGGGAGGACATGTGAATGAAAAAGAAGACCATCCTTCTCTGTGCGGTTGTTGTGCTGGTGCTGATTCTCCTGCTGGTCATGCTGCTTCGTCATCGGGCATCTGAAGTTCCGGCAACATCTCCGACGCCTGTTCTCAGCGTCTCGCCGTCTGTTTCGCCGTCGCCGACAGCGTCACCGACGCCATCACCGAGACCATCCGCATCACCAACACCATCGCCCACACCGACGCCTGCTCCAACGCCGAGTTCCACACTGAAACCCACACCGACGCCGGTAAGTACGCCAACCTGGGTGTCCACACCTTCGCCTGTGCCGACGCCAACACCTACCCCTACGCCGACGCCGACACCGACCCCCACGCCGACACCGACCCCCACGCCGACTCCGACACCTACGCCGACGCCTACACCAACTCCGACGCCTACCCCTACTCCCACGCCGACACCGACGCCTACTCCTACTTCGGCACCGGGGCCGGAGATCTCTCCGTCCGGCTCCGGACTCAAGATGCGGGAATTTGAGATTCCGGCCACGGATGGAGCCCCCGCTTCGGGCACAGCGCCGAACGCTTTGCTGAATTCCGCAGTCTCCGGAACCGGCGGAGTTACCATCAACGCCGACGGATATATCGTTCTGCCGGAGATTTAACTGATTTTTTCAGGAATTCGATTTTTTCTATTGCATTACGCTTCAAAATGTGCTATTATACTTGGGCTGTCGGAAATGGCAGCCCGAATATCCGGGTGTAGCGCAGATGGTAGCGCGCTTGAATGGGGTTCAAGAGGCCGCTGGTTCAAATCCAGTCACTCGGACCAAGAAAAAGGCTTGATTTTGAGAGAAATCAAGCCTTTTTCATCACTCTATATAGCGTTTGAAAAGTCACTTTGTTTTTGGGTGTCAACAAAAAGTGTCAACAAATTCTTTTTGTTTTCAGACACTTGCGGCAGAAACCCCCGTTGACTTTCCCGAAAAGATTTCCTATAAT
>JAGAFT010000226.1 GCA_017627975.1 Oscillospiraceae bacterium | reverse complement strand
TTGCCGCGGTTCTTGTTGATCATGTGCTCGACGTTGATGTTCTTGTCGCTGATAAAATCAAGGATTCTCGTGATCATGCGGGGCACGTTCCGATGAATGACGCAGAGGCGGCAGGTCCCTGCCCGGTTCAGATAGATATCCGGCAGATTTACCGAGTTGCGGATGTTCCCGTTCAGCAGATAGTCATACATCTCGTTGGCCGCCATCTCGGCGCAGCGGTCTTCGCTCTCCGGCGTGCAGGCGCCCAGATGCGGCATTGCAATCACGTTCGGCGCCTTGAGAATGGTCTCATTGGGGAAGTCCGTCACATACTTTGCGACCTTCCCGCTTCGAAGCGCTTCCGTCATGTCCTCGTCGTCCACCACTTCAGCCCGGGACTCGTTGATGATGCGCACGCCGTCCTTCATCTTGGCAAAGGCCTCGGCGTTCAGCATGTGATGGGTGCTCTCGGTGAAGGGGACATTGATGCTGATATAGTCGCAGTTTTCGTAAAGCTCTTCCAGGTTTTCCGTGTGGATGACCTTGCGGGAGAGCCGCCAGGCCGCGTCCACCGACAGGAACGGGTCATAGCCCAGGACGCGCATGTTCAGGTCCACACCCACGTTTGCCACCAGGGCGCCCACCGCGCCCAGGCCGATGACGCCCAGCGTCTTGCCCAGCAGTTCGGGCCCGGCAAAGGAGGACTTCTTTTTCTCAACCAGTTCGGGGATTCTATCTCCTTCCCCGGCAATGGACTGTACCCACGCGATACTTCCGAGGATGTCGCGGGACGCCATCACGAGAGAGCAGATCTCCTGCTCCTTCACCGCCTGGGCGTTGGCTCCGGGCGCATTGAAAACCACGATTCCTTCTTCCGTGCAGCGGTCCACCGGAATGTTGTTGTACCCAGCTCCGGCCCGCGCGATCGCCAGCAGGCTCTCCGGGAATTCCATCTCGTGCAGGTCCGCGCTGCGCAGCAGCAGGCCTGTGGGATACTTGATATTTTCGCCGACCTGGCAGCCGTTCTTCTCCAAAGCTTCGATCCCGGCGGCCGCGATCTTGTTCATGGTCTGTATCTTAAACATGCTTCTGTTCAAACTCCTTTATCGTCTTTACCAGCGCGTCCACGCCCTCCATGGGCATGGCGTTATACAGAGAGGCCCGCATGCCGCCGGCAACCTTGTGTCCCTTCAGGTTTACGAGGCCCTTTTCCGCGGCATAGCGGATAAATTCGGCATCCAGCTCTGCGTCTCCCGTGCGGAAAGTAACGTTCATGTCGCTGCGGGATCCGGGCTGTGCATGCAGGCGGAAGAGCCTGCTCTCTTCCAGGCAGTCGTACAGACGTTTCGCCCGCTCGCGCTTGAGCTGTTCCATGCCTTCCACGCCGCCCTGCTCCTTCAGCCAGTCCAGAACCAGCGAGAGCATGTAGATGCACCAGCACGGCGGGGTATTCAGCAGCGAGTCGTTCTGAATCATGGTTTCATAGCTCATGATCTGCGGGGTATAGGGCAGCTCCCGTCCGGCGAGGGCTTTGTCTATGATCACAACAGTGAGCCCGGCCGGGGCCATGTTCTTCTGGGCGCCGGCGTAAATCAGGCCGAAGCGGGAGACTTCCACCGGGCGCGAAAGAATGTCCGAGGACATGTCGCAGACCAGCGGTGCCTTCGTTTCCGGCACATACTGCCATTCGGTCCCATAGATCGTGTTGTTGGCGCAGTAGTAGAAATACTTCGCCTCCGGACTGAGCTTCAGCTCCGCCTGCGTCGGAATCCGGTCATGCCCGGTGTCGCCGGTGTCATAGGCGATATGGACCGTCCCGTACTTCTCGGCTTCCTTGGCCGCCTTTTTGGAGAAGTTCCCCGTGACGGCGTAATCCGCCGTGCCGCCCTCCATCAGGTTCATCGGGATCGCCGCAAACTGCAGCGTGGCCCCGCCCTGCAGAAACAGGATCTCATGCGTCTCCGGCACCCGAAGGAGGCTGCGCAGCTTCGTGTTGGTATCTGCAAAAATCTCCGAGAATACCGGGCTGCGGTGGCTCATCTCCATGACGGACATG
>JAGAFT010000225.1 GCA_017627975.1 Oscillospiraceae bacterium | reverse complement strand
GAGGACGGATTGGAAGTTCAACATGGAGCCGATCATCTTCGGGTGGCGGAAGGACGGGAAACATGTCTGGTATGGCGATCAGAAGCAGAAGGCTGTGTTTGAGTTCGATATGATCCGTGATTCGGAGAAGGATGGCTTCTCCCATCCGTCCAGCAAACCAGTTCCACTGATGGCATACCTTATCCAGCAGTCGACGATGACAAACGGCCTCGTGCTGGACGGCTTCCTCGGCAGCGCTTCTACCCTGATTGCCTGTGAACAGACGGGCCGGGTATGTTTCGGTGCCGAGCTTGAACAGAAGTATGTTGATGTCGCGGTAAAGAGGTATATCGCTTTTAAAGAAGGACATTACAATGATGTCTACGTGATCCGCGACGGCCAGAAACTGAAGTTTGAGGAGGTGGCAACCTTCGAGCCGGAAGGAGGCACCGACGAATGAAAACGATTGAACTGACGAGAGGGGCCGTCGCAATTATTGATGATGAGGATTATGAGCGTTTAGTTGGAGACAGCTGGGAGTTGAATCCTCAAGGTCGTGGATATGCAGTACGGAAGGGCAGAAAGGGGCGCGGAGAGCCAAGAACGGTACATATGCACCGTGCCGTGCTTAATGCACCCGCCGGAGTACAGATTGACCATATTAATGGGAACAGCCTCGATAATCGCAAGTGCAATCTGCGTTATGCAGATACACAGAAAAACGCCTTCAATCGAAAGAAACCGAATGTGCCTTGCTCTTCCAAGTACAAGGGGGTCTTTCGCAGAAAGAATCGACCGTCCTGGTATGCGAGGATCAAGTATAACGATAAGCATATTGAGCTTGGTGTATTTCCGGATGAAGATCTTGCTGCGGCAGCATACAACTTCGCTTCCAAAGTTATGTTTGGAGAGTTCCGAAGGGAAAATACGGGAGCAGAAATTCCTGAATTGAGCCTGTCTCAAAAGAGAAGAATATTTGAGCGATGCAAGCGCCGAGCTGAGCAACAAGGGTGGCATGTTGATACAAAAACATACCGCTCTTTTTATTTTGGAAAAGGCGGTGATGGCAGTGAGTAATGTCACTTACCGCTTTGAAGGAGATACCGGCATCGGCACCCTGCCAGATGGGACGCGGTTCCTGTTTGACGCAGACCGGTTCGACCGCATCCGGGATACCAAATGGTACCGGAACTACCGGGAGCCCGGGCACAGGAAACTGTACCTGATCGACCGGCACGGGAACTACCTGCACAGGGTGCTCTGTAACTGCCCACCGGGATTTGAGGTGGATCATATCAGCCTCGATACGCTGGACAACAGGTCTTGTAACCTGCGGGTGGTGACGCACCAGCAGAATCAGATCAACCACTCCCTGCAGCGCAATAACAGCAGCGGTGTTTCCGGCGTCGATTTCTATCCGCGAAATGAAAAGTACCGTGCCCGGATCAAGGTGTCCCAGCAGGAAATCCATCTCGGGTACTATGATGATTTCGAGGAAGCCGTGCAGGCCCGGAATGTCGGTATGGAGTGCATGTTTGGGGAGTACGGCAGATACAACGATGTCCCGGAGCCGCCGGGATGGATCAGGGAAGATGTGGAAGAACGATGCAGACGCTTTGCAGACCTGTCGGTTTGCGAGGCGTTTTCTTCTGACTGAATGCACAACTTCCCGCCCGGATATTTGTTCACTTATCCTGCAGAATTGACTTGCTATTCGTTCGCTTCAGAGTGATTAATACACTACCAAAAGAAAACAGGCCGCAAGGCCCGGAAAAATAAGGAGGTACACTATGAAAGCGAACTACAACGTGACAGGCGAGGACAGAAGGCAGATGGTTCAGATCATCAGCAGGGAGACGGGAGTCAAGGCGGTTTACACCCGGATGCCGGAATGCGCCTTTGTGATCAACAACATGAAGGTCACGAAGACCGGCGAGCTTCTTTGGGATGAGCGCACGGACGCGGAGGTGATCGAGCAGGTCACGGTAGCCCTTGCAGCGGCAGGATTTACCGCACAGGCAGAAGAGCCGGAGACGGAGGCAGATGAGGAAGCTGGAACCACCGAGGCAGCGGAAGAAGCTGAGGAGCCCGAGGGCCTGACCATTTCCCTTCCGAGGGCTGACTTCACCGAGATGGCCCTTGCCAACCTGAAGGCCCTGATCGCCTCCAAGCAGACGCTGATCAAAAAGGCCCTGCAGGCAGACAGCCTTGAGATCGAAACGGATGACGAGAAGGTTTCCTTCCCTTGGTGGAATCAGATGCCGGAGCCGGAGCAGACCGCAGCCTACAGCGCCTTCCTTACCGCCCTTGCAAAGATGGCAAAGGAAGCCAAGCGCGTGACGGCGACTGAGCGGCCCACGGAAAGCGAGAAGTACACCTTCCGGACTTTCCTCCTGCGGCTGGGCTTCATCGGCGGCGATCACAAGGCCACGCGGGCGATCCTGATGGAACACCTTTCCGGCCACGCTGCCTTTAAGAATCAGGCGGACGCCGACGCCTTCTACGCAAAGCTGAAGGAAAAGAAAGCTGCCGCAAAGTCAGGCCAGCTGGAAACAGAGACTCCGGAGACGGAAGACGCTGCACAGGAGGGCGAGAACGATGAGATTTCCGAATAAAGAGACGGTGGAGCGCATCCGCCGGATGTACCCCGCAGGCACCCGGGTGGAGCTTGCCTTCATGGACGATGTGCAGGCCCCGCCGGTCGGAACCAAGGGCACGGTGCTTGACGTCGATGATACCGGAAGCCTTCTCATGAAGTGGGACAACGGTTCCGGCCTGAATGTTGTCTGTCAGCAAGACCGCGTGCGGAAGGTGGGTGATCCGGATGCCTGAGAGAGTGAAGGAACAGATCCTTGAGATCCGCGCCACAGGCGAGACAAACATGTTCGACCTGCCGGTGGTGCAGCGGATGGCCTATGAGCGGGATTATTTCGAGCTGGTCGTTTTTTTGGAGGAGCATCCGAAGGAGTACGTGCACTTCATCCTGACCGGGGAGGGCTGATCCAAAAAGCCAGAGGAGCCGGATACGGCTCTTTTGGTCGTGGTAAATAAACCAAAGCGCGG
>JAGAFT010000224.1 GCA_017627975.1 Oscillospiraceae bacterium | reverse complement strand
TGCCTCGATTTTGCTCAGGTCCGTAAGCGCAAGCGTGGACGAATTCCCGCATTCATTCTCGACACACATCTGATAGAAGCCGTCACAGATCGCTTTGCCGAGGGTGACCATATCCGCGGAAGGATCCGCAGCCAGACAGCTTCCGATCACCGCATAATCCCATCCGGAGCCGGGCTCGACCTCCTGGGAACCGATCATGTATTTTGCGTACGGGGCGAGCATGGAAGCGCTCTCAATGGTGCCCATCAGGCAGGCGTCAAAGCCGATAAAGTCAAAACCGCCCGGCAGGGCCCCCTGAACGCCGCTGAGGGCGTTGTCGATATCCCGCAGAGAGAGACTGTCATTGTCGGAAAGCTCATCAAAGCAGACGCCGTTGATGCTGCCGCTGCCATGATCCCAGAAGACCAGGCCGGTATGGGCGGAAGGATACGCCGCAAGCCCCCAGCGGAGGAATTCCGCCAGTGTTGCGGAATCTCCCATGTTGGCCAGAGGCTGTCTGTCGACAATCGTGCTGGCACCGCCTGCAACCTCGAAGCGATCCAGCTCATTGGCCGAAGCGCCGTTATGCCATTCCGCCGCGCCGCCGGTCTGCACGACAAAGCGGACGTTGGGAGAAGCGGCCGATGCAGCGATTATCTCCTGCATGTTGTCGGTCGCCAAAGAACCCTCACTTTCCAGGTCCGCCCCGCAGAGATACACAAAGATTGTCCAGCTGTCATCCGCGAAGGCAGACCCGCAAAGAGTCACACACAGCAGGACCGCGACAAGAATTGCAATGATTCTTTTCATATAATATGTCTCCTTTGATATTTTGCTGTGATACCTCACAATATAATATCATTATATTGCCGGATGCAAAAATGTCAATGGACCTTTTTCGTGTATTTTCCCAGAAAAAGCGAATATTACTGCAAGGTCTGAATGCTGCCTTTCACAATCCGGCCAATGGGAACAAAAGAAGTGTCAATATCGGTGAAGAGCGTGCATTTGGAAACCAGAATATCCTTCCAGTTTTCCCGCTCGTGGTGGACTGTGTGCAGTCCCATGCACTCGGCAGTCTGACCGGCAGTGATAAGGACTGCTTCACCGATGTCGGCAAAGCAGTCCTCGTTATTTTCTGTGGAATTGTACTTTCAGGCCGATTCTCAGCCCTTGTTGTTCAGGTTCTCGGCGCTGGGCGCGGCATCCTTGTCGTTGTCCAGGAGCTCGCCGTACCAGTCCTCAGCGACCGTTACACCGCAGAGATTCTCCAGCGCATGGCGTGCCGCCTTGGAGCCGGCCCACATGCCGACGGTCTGGCAGGAACCGCCGCCGTAGAGTTCGCCGTCCCAGCCGGAGGTGCAGACGCCGGCAGCGTAAAGACCGGTGATGGGTTTGAAGCGGGCGTCGACCACCTGGGCGTTACGGTTGATGCGGATACCGCCGTTGGTGTTCAGCATGCCAGAGGAGACGCACATGGCATAGAAGGGCGCGGTGTCGCAGGCCCAGAGGTTCTCCGCGGCCTTGCCCCACTCTTCGTCAACGCCGGAAGCGGCATAGCTGTTGTACTTCTCTACCGTCTCTTTCAGCGCCGCGGGATCTACACCGATCATTTCGGCCAGTTCCTCGATGGTGTCCGCTTTGAAGACAACCTTGGAGAGCTTTTCATCCGCAAGCGCCGCTTCAAGCTCCGTCTGCAGATCCAGCTCCGCTCCGACACAGGCATCGGCAAAGCCGGAATAATG
>JAGAFT010000223.1 GCA_017627975.1 Oscillospiraceae bacterium | reverse complement strand
ATCGCCCGCACGGACCAGAACCGGCTCCACATAGGCCGAGATGCGTCCGTCCTCGCTCCGCTGGCCGCTGGCCACCAGGCGGCAGACCCAGCCTCTTGCCATGAAGTCCTTCACATCCGCGGCGCTCAGGCTGTCGATGCCCTCGTTCAAAAGCCCCTCCTGCGGCAGCACGCCCCAGGCGACCGCGCAGGCCAGCATGATCTTGCGCAGGGCGTCCAGGCCGGTGACATCGGCCGTCGGATCCGCCTCGGCATAGCCCAGCTCCTGGGCTTCCTTCAGCGCGTCGGCATAATCCTTGCCGGTGCTCTGCATCTGGTCAAGCATGAAGTTGGTCGTTCCGTTGAGGATTCCGCCGACAGAGAGGATTGTATCCGTCTGTACGGCTCTGGCCAGATTGTGCAGGATGGGAACGCCTCCGCCGCAGGCCGCGCTGAACAGGAAGCTCACGCCCGCCTCTCTCGCCGCGCGGTTCAGTTCGACACCCTTCGCCGCCACCAGGGCCTTGTTGGAGGTGACAAAGTGCTTCCCCGCGCGGATTGCCGCCATGGCATAGGTGAAGGCCGGCTCCACACCGCCCATTACTTCGGCCACCGCGTCCACCGAGGGATCCTCGGTGATCTTTTCAATGGAGGAAACCTTGAATGCCTCGTTCTCCTTGCCCGGCCGGACCAGAACCGGTCCCGCCTCCAGGCCCTTCGCTGCCTGCAGCATCTCATAGACACCGACACCGACGGTGCCGTAACCCAAAACCGCAACTTTCACGTCTCTGTCTCCTTATTAAAAAACTTTTCGTCCGTGGATTCTTCTTTTCGGCCTCCCCGCCGGAGGCGGGGAAGCTGCCGGAGTTCTTTTAAAAAAACTTTTCGTCCGTGAAATAAAAACACTTGTTTTTTTACGGGCGACAGTGTATCATATACCTGCCTGAAAAACAAGTCTTGTTTTTCTGATTTTTTCAGAATTGGAGATTTTGAACAATGCTTTCAAACTATTTGATCGTTCATAAAAGCATTTTGCCTGAATACTATGAAAAAGTCCTCGCCTGCCGCAGGCTGATGGAGAGCGGCAAGTTCAAAGAGGTCAGCCAGGCGGTCAAGCAGGTGGGCATTTCCCGCAGCACCTACTACAAATACAAAGATTACATCTTTGAGCCTTCCGATCTGAACAGCTCACGAAAGGCGGTTTTTTCCATGATGCTTGATCACGCGCCCGGTGTGCTTTCCGCCCTGCTGGCCTGTATCTCCGAATGCGGGGCCAGTGTCCTGACCATCACCCAGAGCCTTCCCATTCACAACAAAGCCAGCGTCACCATTTCCATCGACATCACCGATGTTACGGAGAGCGTCGATTCCCTCTCCGGCCGTCTTTCGTCCATTCCCGGGCTTGACAATTTGCGCCTGCTCGCCATAGAATAACAAACGCTGAAAATACTGACTGAAAAGGAACTGTGTCATGAGTCTGATTGATCTTTTGAAATCCCGTTGTTCCGCCGATGCGCAGTCTTCTGCCTCCGCCGCGGTCTCCGCCCCGTTCCAATCCACCCGAAGCGATGCCCGTGCCGGCGCACCGGAAGCGGTGCTTCGCGGCCTTGCGCCGGACGGCGGTCTCTATGTCGACCCCCAGATCGCCTCCGGGAATTTCGATGTGCAGGGCTGCCTCGCGCTGGACCCTCTCGGCCAGTCCGAGAAGATTCTCTCCCGGCTGCTGCCCGGCTTCGGCGATATGGGGCCGCTGGTTCACCGCGCCTATGAGGGCCGTTTTGCCAGTGCGGAGCTCACGCCTCTGGTGCCGGTGGGCGACGACTACGTGCTGGAGCTCTTCCACGGGCCCACCGCCGCCTTTAAGGACGTGGCGCTCTGCATGCTGCCCCAGCTTATGACCGCCGCGCGCGGACTCACCGGCATGAAAGACAAGACCGTCATCCTCACCGCCACCTCCGGCGATACCGGCAAGGCCGCTCTGGAGGGCTTCCATGACGTGCCGGGCACCGGAATCATGGTCTTCTTCCCGCACAAGGGCGTCTCCGCCGTCCAGGAGGCCCAGATGCTGACCCAGGAGGGCGGCAACGTGGCCGTCTGCGCCGTAAAGGGAAACTTTGACGACTGCCAGAGCGCGGTGAAGCAGGTCTTCTCCCGCTATGCCGGCAGCGCCCCGGTTCCCGGCGTCCGACTCTCCTCCGCCAACTCCATTAACATTGGCCGCCTCGCCCCCCAGGTGGTGTACTATTTCCTCGCTTACGCTTCTCTGATGAGGCAGGGCCGCATCTCCTACGGCGATCCGGTGGACTATGTCGTGCCCACCGGGAACTTCGGCGACATCCTCGCCGGCTGGTATGCCAAGCAGCTCGGCCTTCCCGTGGGCCGGCTGGTCTGCGCCTCGAACGCCAACCGCGTTCTGACCGACTTCCTTACCACCGGCGTCTATGACCGTCGGCGCGAGTTCTTTAAAACCAGTTCTCCGTCCATGGACATCCTCGTCTCCTCCAACCTGGAGCGCCTGCTCTTCTACGCGGCCGGCGGCGACACCGAGTGTGTGAAGAATGACATGCTCCGCCTGCAGAATTCCGGCTATTATAAGATCTCGGCCAAGGCGCTGGACTTCATCCGGAAGGACTTCTCCGCCTACTGCTGCGACGAAGCCGGAACCCTTGCGGAAATCCGCCGCTGCTTCTCCGAGACCGGCTATCTCCCCGACACCCATACGGCCGTCGCGCTGCACGCGGCGCAGCTCTATAAAAAAGAAGAGCCCAGCAGTGCCCCCGTGGTGGTGCTCTCCACCGCCTCCCCCTTCAAGTTCCCAGCCGCGGTTCTCACCGCCCTCGGCGAGGCCCCCGAGGGCGATGCTTTCCAGCAGATGGCGCAGCTTTCCCGGGTTTCCGGGCTGGAGCCGCCCGTCTCCCTCTCCGGCCTGCAGGGCAAAGCTTATCTCCATAACGACGTCATCGAGAAGACCGACATCGCGGACTATGTCCTGAAGACCCTCGGCCGGCTCTGATCTCCGCGGATCGCCAAAAAGCAGGCCTGAAGTCCCTCAATCGGGACCTCAGGCCTGCTTTTTATATCATGTTCCGGAATAAGTCTCCCGCTCCGGCAAGCTGTACGGAAACACGCTCTGCCGGGACTTCTCAGCGCTTCGGTTCCGGCGACGGAAGGGGGCGTCCCTGCTGTTCTGCTTCCTTCCGCTCGGCTTCAAACGGATCGGTCATTTCAAGATACCCGATGCCCGTCACGCTGCCGATCTCGTCCTTGGATTTGTAGAACAGGTCGTACTTCTGGTCCATCCAGTAGCTTCGGGCGTACTCCGTCTCCGGGTCGCTGTACCAGACCGTCCCGTCGTCGTCCACGATCTCGACCCAGCCGTGCTCCTGCTCCTCTGATCCGATCACGCCGGAGGCGGCATAGGCCTGGAAGCCGATGCCTCTTGCGAGGGCCGCAAAGGTCGAAGCGAAGTGATAGCAGTTTCCGGTCCCGTTTTCCAGCGCGTAGGCCGCGCTCTCCACCATCCAGCCGTCTTTCCCGTGCGCCGCCTTGTAGCTGTCCTCGTGGTTTCCGAAGCCGACATACTTGATGTTGTCCCGGGTGTATTCATACATGACCCGGAGCATGTCCATCCGGCTCATCTTCTCGTCTGTGTTTTTCCGGATTACCCCCGCCACCAGGCGGTCAAGGTTTTCCGAGCCGCTGGTATAGCGGCCGTCTTCCCCGAAATACAGCACGCCGACATAGGTGCTGCAGCGCAGCTCGCCCTCTTCATCCACCGCATAGAGATATCCCTTGTCCAGCAGGAATCCGTCCTTCTGGGCCGCGAGGCGCTCCTGCCGGGCCTGGCGCGCCGCTTCTTCCTCCGGATCCACCGTCGGGGTTATCTCGGGCGTGGGGGCGGGCGTCGGCTCCGGGTCGGGCCCGGCACCCATGCCGCAGCCGCACAGCGCGGCAAGGATCAGAAGCGAAAGAAGCGTTCCGAGGATTCTTCCGCCGACGCTTCGCCTCATAATTCCGGATACAGCGGGAACCGGCTGCAAATTGCAAGGACTTCTTCCCTGACAGCCGGGACGGCGCTCTCTCCTTCATGGATCAGGCGGGCAATCAGTTTTCCGATCTCGGTCATCTCCGCTTCCTTCATGCCGCGGGTCGTGCAGGCCGGAGAACCGAAGCGCATGCCGCTGGTCTCCTTGACCGACAGGGTATCGAAGGGGATGCCGTTTTTGTTGGCGGTGATGTTCGCTTTGTCCAGAAGCTCCTGGACCTCTTTGCCGGTCTTGCCGCAGCTGTAGACATCGGCCAGCATCATGTGGTTATCGGTGCCGCCGGTGACCAGACGGACGCCCTCTGCCTGCAGAGAGGCCGCCAGCGCCGCCGCGTTGTTCACAACCTGCTGCTGATAGGCCTTGTACTCCGGCTGCATCGCCTCTTTCAGGGCCACGGCTTTCGCCGCGATGACGTGCATCAGCGGGCCGCCCTGGGAGCCGGGAAAGACCGCGCTGTCAATCTTCTTTCCGAGTTCTTCGGTGCACAGGATCAGTGCGCCGCGGGGACCGCGCATCGTCTTGTGGGTGGTGGTGGTCACCACATGCGCATACGGTACCGGGCTCGGGTGCACGCCGCCGGCAATCAGGCCGGCCACATGGGCGATGTCGACCATCAGATAGGCGCCGACCGAATCGGCGATCTCACGCATCCGCTTGTAGTCGATGAATCTTGAATAGGCGCTGGCGCCGCCGATGATGATCTTCGGCTTTACTTCCTCCGCCTTCTGCTGCAGCGCCTCGTAATCGATCCGCTCGGTCTCGCGGCTGACGCCGTAGGATTCCGCATGGAAGTACTTGCCGGAGATGGATGCCTTCGCCCCATGGGTAAGGTGGCCGCCTTCCGCCAGGCTCATGCCGAGGATGGTGTCGCCCGGCTTCAGCAGGGCCAGGTATACCGCGACGTTGGCCTGGGACCCGGCATGGGGCTGCACGTTGACATGCTCGGCGCCGTAGATCTTCTTTGCGCGGTCAATGGCGATCCGCTCCACCTCGTCGACGAAATCGCAGCCGCCGTAGTAGCGCGCGCCGGGATAGCCCTCGGCATACTTGTTCGTCAGATGGCTTCCCACGGCTTCCATGACGGCCTCGCTGACAAAGTTTTCCGATGCGATCAGTTCGATGTGGTCCCGCTGCCGCTGCAGCTCTCTCATCATCGACTCATAGACCTCCGGATCGGCCTGCCGAATATGTTCATAGTTCATTGGCGATTGCCTCCCTGTTATTTCTTATAAGCCATGGTATTATACCTTTTTTGGCTTTTTTTGACAATCGGTCAGTTTGAACGAATATCGCTTGCCTCTTCCGGCGGAAGATGGTAGAATCATGGAGAAAAGGGGGCTTTCCGATGAAGAAATTTCTTAGAGTTCTGCTCATTCTTGTCCTCGTGATCGTTGTGGCCTTCGGCGGACTTCTCGGCTTTCTGACCGCCACGGAGTACCGTCCCGCCGATGTGGAATCCGTCTCGGTTCAATATGGCGACGGCGCCGGAACCGCGCCCGTCCCGTCCGACGGCTTTACGGTGCTGAGCTGGAACATCGGCTATGCCGGGCTCGGAAAGCAGCAGGACTTTTTCATGGACGGAGGGAAAAAATCCCGTCCTGGCGACCCGGATGCTGTCTATTCCTATCTTCGCGGAATCGCGTCCTCGCTGGAAGAGGTCAAGGCCGATCTCGTGATTCTTCAGGAGGTCGATACCGATTCCGCCCGCACCTACGGCATTGATGAGACCGAGTCTCTGGCCAGGGGTGTGTCCGCCTTTGCCCTGAACTATTCCTGTCCCTTTGTTCCGATTCCTTTTCCGCCCATGGGAAAAGTCCACAGCGGGCTCTTCACCACCACGGACCTGGCTGTCGCCTCCGCGGACCGGATCGCCCTGCCCTGCCCCTTCTCCTGGCCTCTTTCCACGGCCAATCTGAAGCGCTGCATGCTGGTGACCCGCCATCCGGTGGCCGGCTCCGAGCATGAGCTGGTCCTGGTGAATGTCCACCTGGAGGCTTATGACGACGGCGAAGGGAAAATCGCCCAGACCAGGCAGCTGATGGACTTCCTGGACGAGGAGTATCAGAAAGGAAACTACGTCATCACCGGCGGCGACTTTAACCAGATCTTCCCCGGCGGACAGAAAGCCTGGCCGAATACCCATCCCGAGCTCTGGACGCCCGGAATTCTCGACACCGATATGCTGGGCGGCTTCGGCTCTGCCTACGACCTGACGGTTCCTACCTGCCGCCTGCTGAACCAGCCCTATGATCCCTCGGACACCGAAAACACCCAGTACTATGCCATCGACGGTTTTCTGGTCTCGCCGAACGTGGATGTCTCCTCGGTCAAAACCCTCGATCTCGGTTTTGAAAACTCGGATCACAACCCGGTCCTGCTGACCGTGAGCCTGAACGGCTGAGGCGCTGGCCGCCGCTTCCGCGGCGCTTTCTCCGAATCCTTTGAAAAAATACCGGAAACAGTCAAAATATCTCTTGACAAACGGCTCGAAATCGACTATATTATTCGAGCGCTCCGAAGACAGCAGGTGGGTTTGCCCATAAATCCTGCCGAGGACATCAACATCATCTTGATTGTTTTTGTACCTCTGCGTCTTTTGATGCAGAGGTTTTCT
>JAGAFT010000222.1 GCA_017627975.1 Oscillospiraceae bacterium | reverse complement strand
TTGACGTAGTGCATCACGTTTGCGGGGCCTCTTCCCTCATCGATCAGCGTCACGCAGTAATCCGCCTTTTCGTGGCCATAGCGGACCGCCATCAAGTTCTTTTTCCCGGCACGGTGTCCGACGACGAAGGTCGGCTTCCCGGCGATGACGCCGCCGCAGATCGCATGGGTAAAGGGCGCGTCTTCCTCAAAATGCCATACCGGGACATATGCTCCTTCTTTCCGGTGCCAGACGGAGATTTTCTCTCCGTGAAAGGGCGAGAGCGTGCAGAGCTCGTCTTCTCCGTCCCCGTCCAGGTCCACCAGCACCGCGTCGCTGACCGGGCAGTCCAGCAGCCGCTCCTCCTGCCAGGCCCCGTCCGGAGTTTCCGGCGGTGTCAGGCGCCAGACGCCCTCGTCCGCCGCGATCAGGCTTGCCGGGATTCCGTTCCGGTCGCATCGGGTATAGCCGTGGTTGCGGTGCAGGCCTTCCTTCAGGACATACAGTTCCAGGGGATGCTCTTCGTCAAAGGCGCTCAGATCCTCTGGCAGAATCGCCGTATAGACCTTTCCCGGATAGCTCCAGTCGCCCTCCGGATGGTCCTGTCCGGATTTGACCGTGCACACGATGAGCCAGTTCACGCCGCCCCGGGAGAGGATGTCGAAGCGGTGGACATGCGGGATGTTGGTCAGGGTGTGCATCTCCCAGTCGCCCTTTCCCTTCGGCGTTACCACCACAAGCTTCGCCTCCAGCGACTCATCCGGCGAATAGAACCTGGCCGTGGACAGAAGCTGTCCGTCCGTGCCCGGAACCTGAACCATGGTCATGACGCCGCCCGGTTCGGTCCAGAGCGTATCCTGCAGCGTTCCGTCCTGGTCGAAGAGATAGCAGGGGTCCGCCTTCTCCGCGGCCACAAGAAACTGTCTTTTCCCCTGGTAGAAAAGCGGCGCGATGGCATAGCACTTGTTCAGCTGTGCCAGAACTTTTTTCCTGATTTTCATAAACTTTCCTTTCCCTTTCGCGTCCTGTCGCTCAGGTCTGCCGGTCCAGCAGCTCCGTGAAGCGGGCGCAGACCTCCTTCGGCGTCTCTCCGCCGTCCTTGTACCAGAATTCCGTCACATAGCGGCGCACGCCCAGTTCCCAGGCCGTCTTTACCGCGGCTTCGAAGTCCACATGTCCCGTTCCGTAGGGGATCTCCCGGTAATGCCCCGGGCAGGTCTCCTTGAGGTGCAGGGCCAGCAGCTGTCCTCTGCCCTTTTTCAGGTCCTCAATGGGGTCCGTTCCGTGCAGCACGGCGGCATTGGTGGTGTTGCCGATGTCGGGATAGAGCTTCAGGTAATTGGAGTTGACAAGTCCGATGTAGTGCAGTCCCTTTTCCACGGTGTTCATGAATTCGTTTTCCATGGTCTCAAAGCCGAGCTGGACCCCGGCGCAGGCCGCGATCTGCGTAAGCGCGCGGATATTCTTCACGAAGCGCTGTTCCGTTTCTTCGGTATGCGGCTCGTAATACACGTCGTAGCCCGGAATCATCACGATCCGGACACCCAGATCCGCCGCCAGCTCGATGGACCGCTCCGCGATCTCCATGCCCCTGGCACAGACCGCCGGATCCGGATTTCCGAGGGAGTATTTGGTCAGGGCGCTGGCATTGAGCGTGCGGATCGGCATGTCCAGGTCAAAGCAGAGGTTCACCAGCTCCCGGCGCTCCTGCTTCGTGCTGTACACGCGGGAGATCCGCGCCTCCGTGGCATCGATGCTGATCTCCACAAAGTCATAGCCGGCCTCTTTTGCGATCTGCAGCTTCTCCTTCCAGGAGACATCCGGCATGGCCTTCTCATACAGGCCGAGAGAATAGGCCTTTTTCATCATGCTTCCTCCTCGATCATCGCCTGCATCTCCGACCAGAGTCCGTCCAGACAGTCAATGGTCCTGCAGTACAGCCTGTATTTTCTGTCGTAGAGTTCCGTGTATGCCGCATTCGGCTCAAAGCGTCTGGAGACGCTGGTCATGTTTTCCACGGCGCTCTCCAGATCCGGGTATTCTCCCGTCGCCACCGCGGCCGCGATGGCGCAGCCCAGCGCGCCGGTCTCGTTGGCTTCGACGGTCTCCACCGGGAGCTTCATCACGTCGGCAAACATCTGCGCCCAGACGGCGGAGCGTGCCGCGCCGCCGGCCAGACGGATGCACACCGGCGGTTCGCTTCGGCTTTTCAGCAGGCGCTCCAGATGCATGCGGTGACAGAAGGCGATGCCCTCGTATACGCTCCGTGCCAGGTGTTTCCGGCTGTGATTCAGAGACATGCCGACAAAGCTTCCCTTCGCGTTCGGATGGACGTTCGACGCCATCAGGAACGGCAGAAACACCGGTACAAATTCTCCGGGTGAAATTTCATCCACCCAGCGGTTCAGTACTTCGTATACGCTCTCGCCCCGCGCTTTGCATTCCGCGCCGAGTTCCGGAAGCAGTTCCCGCACAAACCATTCGTTGTTGCCCGCCGAGGTCGGGCTTGATTCTTCGATGAGATAGTATTCCGGCAGGCAGAAGAGGGAATTCATCAGGACGCTTCCGTCTGTGACCGGTTCCCTGCGTACGTATTCGTTGATGCTCCAGGTCCCCGCGATCATGCAGAGCCGCTCCGGATCGGTCACGCCCGCTGCCAGGGCGCAGGCGTTGATATCGAACATGCCGCCCACCACCGGGGTCCCCTGGAGCAGGCCGCAGCGCTCCGCCGCCTCTTCCGTCACCAGGCCGCAGATCTCCGTCGCCCTGCAGAGCGGCGGAAGCGCCTGGGCAATCTCTTCCAGGCCGAAGAGCTTCAGCAGTTCCCCGTCATAGTCCCTGGTATGGAGGTTCATAAGGCTGGCTCCGGAATAATCCGTGATCTCCGCCTTTGCTTCCCCCGTCAGGCGGAAGCGGACATAATCCTTGCACTCAAAAACCCAGCGGATATTCCGGTAGCTCTCCGGCTCGTTATCCCGCAGCCAGGCCAGCAGCGAAACCGGCTGGCAGGCCAGAATATGCTGTGCGGTACAGGCGAAGGCCTTTTCTTCGGTTCCGTCCTCCGCCCAGCGCTTCGGATAGGCCCAGGCGCGGTTGTCGGTGGAGATGATGCCGTTGCGGGCGGGCTTTCCGTCCTTCCCCCAGAGATACAGGCCCTTCCCGTGTCCGGCGATTCCGATTCCCGCCACATTCTTCGCGTCGACGCCCGTTTCACGGAGGACCCGGGCGATCACGCTGCAGTTGGCCTCCCACATCTCCTCCATATCCCGCTCCACAAAGCCGGGCTTCGGGGTGATAGAAGCCGTCGCGACAACCGCCTTGCCGATCTCTTTTCCGTTTCTGTCAAAGAGCGCGGCCTTGGTCGCCGTTCCGCCGTTATCCAGACCGATAAAGTAATGCATCTTCTCTCTCCGTCCCGCTCAGCGGCTGATTTCCACGCCGGAGAGCTCCCAGCAGCGCGTCAGGAATTCTCTCGCGATCCGCTCCTTGCGCCAGAGGTTGTCTCCCTTGTGACCGAGCACTTCGATGGACACCCAGAAGCGCTTTACCCCTTCCGGTCTGTCAAACGACGCCGCGCGGCGGATAATCTCGGCCCCGATCTCCGGTGTCAGGAAGCCTTCCGTCTTCCAGTCGGGCGCTTCGGCCGGATCCATATGCAGATCCCCGAAGCAGGGATGCGTCGGATCGTCGATGCAGTCGCAGAGATGGATCTGGCTCAGAAACGGCGCCGCCATCTCCAGGGTGTTGAAGATGCCGAGGCCGCCCAGGCGTTCATGGGCGCTGTCCCAGTGCAGGAAGAGGTTCGGATGCGCCTCGTGCAGCGGCCGGAACCATTCCACCACCTCGTCCATCGGTCCGATGAGGGCTTTCTTGTGGGCATAGCGGTCCAGCGGCTCGATGCTGCAGTTCATGCCGAGAGAGGCCGCATAATCCGCGATCCGGGCAAGGGTATCCGCCTGCGCCGCCATGGCCTCGTCGTGCTTTTCGTCTCCGGGATAGGGTCCGCTCGGGACGCCGAAGGTCGTGTATCCGCTCTCCGCGGCGAAGTCCGCATGCATCTTCAGGAAATCCAGGACTTCTTCCCGCCGTCTGTCGTCCAGATCGCAGAGAGACATCTTCTGCTCGTTCAGAAACGGCGCGACAAAGGTGATGGCGGTCAGATCATTGTCCTTCAGGATCTTCCGCACGGTATCCCGGTGCTCCTTCGTCGGGAAGGAAGGCAGCTCCACGTTCCGGTAGAAGTCCTTCTCCACAATTCTGTTCAGAACCTCGATCAGCCGTTTTTCATCATGCAGATAGGGCATGAACATCTCCAGAATATGCGCGGAGGGATAAAGTTTCTGTGACATGGGTGTTCGTTCCTCCTGTTGTTTTCAGAGTGCATAAAGGGGAGCTGTGCGGAGCACAGCTCCCCTTTTTCCGGGATACGCTCAGACCTTCTGGCAGTCAATGATGATCTTGCAGAGGTTGTCGCCGTTGATCATCATGTTGATGGCCTTGTCGATGTCACTGAGCGGGAGAATATCGCTGACCATGCGGTCCAGATGCAGCTTGCGCCAGTTCTCTTCGACGAAACGGACGCCGCCTTCGAAGTCCTCCTGAGAGTACAGGCGGTTGCCGATGAGCGTGATCTCCTTGAAAGAGACCTTGCCGATGATGAATTCATAGATGTCGCCGGAAAGGTTCAGGCTCATCATCTTGCCGCCGCAGCGGGTGAGATCCGGCATCTGGAGCGTTGCGGATTTCGCGCCGGAGGTGTCATAGACCATGTCAAATCCACCGCCGCCGGTGACTTCGCGCATCAGATCCATGGGGTCGGTCTGTGTGGGATTGATGGTTTCGATTCCCATGGACTCGACAAACTGACGCCGCGGCTCATTCACCTCAGACACGATGACCCGTCCGGCGCCGTAGGCCTTTGCGAAGATGGCGATGTACAGGCCGACCGCCGCACCGCCCGAAATGAACACGGTGTCACCCTTCTGGAGCTGGCTGCGCACCATGACATGATAGCCGACGGCGAAGGGCTCGCCAAGAATGGCGACCTCATCGGGGAAGTCGTCGGGAATGGCGACAAGCTTCTCCACGCCGACCTTGGTGTATTCGGCAAAGCCGCCGTCCCGGTGGATGCCGAGCAGTTCCAGGTTCTCGCACACATGGCCGAGGCCGCGTCTGCAGGCGGAGCAGTGACCGCAGGAGACAACCGGGTTCATCAGAACCCGCTGGCCCAGATGGAAGGGTCCCTCATAGCCTTCCGGCAGGGTCTCAATGGTGCCGAGGATTTCATGGCAGAGCACGCGGGGGATCGTGGCGGTCATATGTTTGTGACGGTACACGACCATGTCCGAGCCGCACACGCCGCCGTAGCGGACTTTGATCAGGGCTTCATCCGGGCCCGGAACCGGCATCGGAACGTCGGTGAGCTCGAGCTGGAACCAGTCTTTTAATACAGCTGCTTTCATCAGGTTTGTGCCTTCTTTCTGTTCAAGGTAGTGAAGTATGATTACGGCTGCTTGCCGATACAGGCCAGAATGCCGCCGTCAGATGCAGGGGCTGGCCCTGTGCTCCCCGCCTCCGGCGGGGAGTACGGTTTCTTTACGGCTGCTTGCCGATGTAGGCCAGGATGCCGCCGTCCACATAGAGGATGTGGCCGTTGACAAAGTTGGATGCATCGGAGGCCAGGAACACGGCCGGTCCCATCAGGTCTTCCGGGGTGCCCCAGCGGGCTGCCGGCGTCTTCGCCACGATGAACTGGTCAAAGGGATGACGGCTGCCGTCCGGCTGACGCTCGCGCAGCGGAGCGGTCTGCGGTGTGGCAATGTAGCCGGGTCCGATACCGTTGCACTGGATGTTGTACTCGCCGTACTCGGAGCAGATGTTGCGGGTCAGCATCTTCAGTCCGCCCTTGGCTGCCGCATAGGCGGAGACCGTCTCACGGCCGAGCTCGGACATCATGGAGCAGATGTTGATGATCTTGCCGTGGCCCTTCTTGATCATGCCGGGGATGACGGCCTTGGCAACGATGAAGGGGGCGTTCAGGTCGATGTCGATGACCTGGCGGAAGTCCTCCGCGCTCATCTCGAGCATCGGGATGCGCTTGATGATGCCGGCGTTGTTCACGAGGATGTCGATGACGCCGACTTCTTCCTCGATCTTGGCGACCATCTCCTTGACTTCCTCTTCCTTCGTCACGTCGCAGTAGTAGCCGTGGGCGTCGATGCCCTTTTCGGCATAGGCCTTCATGGCGGCTTCCATGTGATGCTCACCGCGGCAGTTGAAGCAGATCTTTGCACCGGCAGCTGCAAAGGCCTCGGCGATGGCGAATCCGATGCCGTAGGCGGCGCCGGTAATCAGTGCAACTTTACCCTCCAGGGAAAAGGCTTTCATGTCCATAATGAATATTCCTCCAAATCAGATTAATATCTTGTTGTCATGCAGGTTTTATCTCTGCACGCGGCCGCTTCCGTCGCCGCCCATGAGCTTCTCCACCTCATCGACGGTCACGCGGTTAAAGTCGCCGGGGATGCTGTGCTTCAGGCAGGAGGCCGCAACCGCGAACTCCAGAGCCTTCTGGTGATCGTCATAGTGGGTCAGGCCGTAGAGCAGGCCGCCGCCGAAGCTGTCGCCGCCGCCGACGCGGTCCACGATGTCGCGGATCTCATAGCGCTTGGACTCATAGAAGTGTTCGCGGTCGTTCAGGCAGGCCGCCCAGCCGTTCCAGTCGGCGCTCTTGCTCTCACGCAGGGTGATGGCGATCATCTTCATATTGGGATAGGCCGCCAGGACCTTGTCGCCCAGGGCTTTGTACTTGGCACGGTCCAGTTCGCCGGACTCCACAACGACGTCGGTGGTGATTTCCAGGGACTTCTGGACGTCTTCCTCATTGGCGATGGCCACGTCCACGTAATTGGCCAGCTCTCTCATGACCTCGGCTGCACGCACGCCGTACTTCCAGAGGTTCTTGCGGAAATTCAGGTCGCAGGAGACCGTGATGCCGCGCTTCTTGGCTTCCTTCACGGACTCGAGGCTGAGATCCTTCGCACTTTCGGAAATCGCCGGGGTGATGCCGGTGATGTGGAACCACTCGACGCCCTCAAAAGCCTTGTCCCAGTCGATGTCGCCGGGGGCGGCAACGGCCATGGAAGATCCGGCGCGATCGTAGACGACCTTGCTCGGGCGGGCGTTGGCGCCGGTCTCGAGATAATAGATGCCGATACGGCCCTTGTCGGAACGGACAATGCGGCTCGTATCCACGCCGAACCTGCGCAGCTCTTTCACGCACTCGTCCGCGATGACGTTCTTCGGCAGAACGGTCAGGAAGGCCACATCCTGGTCATAGTTTGCCAGGGAGACCGCCACGTTGGCCTCGCCGCCGCCGAAGGTGGCCTCAAGCATCGGGCTCTGGAAGAATCTCTCCAGACCGGGGGATTTGAGACGGAGCATGATTTCACCGAAAGTCAGGAATTTCATAACAGTTTCCTCCATTTTCATTTCTATGGTCTCCCTCTCCCGCCGTCGGCGGGAGAGGGCCGCGGTTCCGCTTCTTATTTCTGCAGAAGATGAACGGCAAATCCGCCGATCTCGTTCTTCAGATAGACCGCGTGCAGACGGTCGCCCTTGTACTTGGCCGTGCTCATGTCGACTTCAAAGCCGCGCTTCTCGAGCTCGCCGATGGCGACAGCCATGCTGTTGGTGCGGACGGCGATGTGGCCGTTTGTGCCGAGATACTGGCTCTTCATCACTTCGACGCCGGTTCCGGCAAAGTTGGAGGAATTGCCCGGCTTCACCGTAAAGTCAAAGGCGTTCTGGAACGCTTCGGCGATGTCCATGGCGGTGTCGGCGTCGGCGCTGTTGATGCCGACGTGCACGACTTCAAAGCCCAT
>JAGAFT010000221.1 GCA_017627975.1 Oscillospiraceae bacterium | reverse complement strand
CCCATCCGCTTTGCCGCGCCGGAGGAGCCGGAACCGACGCCCACGCCGCCCCCGACCCCCGTGCCCACGCCGAAGCCCAACACGGCCCCGGCGGCGAACACGCGGAACGTGTCGGAGCTCGTCCTGATCTGGCCCATGTCCGGGGGAAGCTACCGCCTGAACCTGAACACGGTGGTGACGGATCCGGAAGGGGACACGCTGAGCTACACGGCGGTAACCCGGGATTTTGCGGAGGGCAGCGAGTACACCATGACGCCCTCCGGCAGTCTGAATGTGAAGCTTGGAAACTTCCGTCTTCTGGGCGGAACGCTGGACATCCGGGCGGAGGACGCGGAGGGCCTTGCCTGCAATGTGACGGTCCGCCTGCGGGTCATCAACACGGTGGTGATCCTGCTTGCCATCCTGGCGCTTGCGCTTCTTGGCCTGCTGATCCTTGCCCAGCGCAGGCGTGAGCCGCGCAAGACCATCCGCGGCGACATCACGGTGACCTCCGAGGTCGACGGCACGGTGAAAACGAGCGCGCCCCGGGCACCCACAAAGAAGGGGAGATTCCCGCTCTCGGCCTTTACCGAGATCGACCGGGTCGCCCTGGACTACAGCCGCTGCTGGTTCGAGGGCGGAACCGACGCCTATATCTTCCTGGTGACGGACCGGAACGTCTGGTGGCGCGGCTATGAGACCACAAGCGTACGCATCGACAGCGGTACCGAGACCACGGTCCTGATCGACGAAGAGGGGAAAGAGAAGCTGAGAATCCGCTTCGACTCCGACACGCTGGACGTGGGCGATATCGACTACGACGACTTCTGATCCAAAAACAAAAACAACGCAGCCCGCTCCCGCCAAAAGCGGGAGGGGGGCTGCGTTTTAACACGGTTCGGAAAAAGACATAAAAGAAAAACATCTCTCCTCCCGTTATCATGCGGAGGAGAGAGGCTTTTCCGTTTTACCAGGCGGGAACCTCATTCTGTTCCCAGCCGTAAAAGCCGCAGCCGCGTCCGCCTGCCGCCTTGACGCCGTAGAGGGCTGCGTCCGCATGCTCAAAAAGCGTCTTGCAGTCGGCCGCTCCCCTTGCCGCGCCGACGCTGACCGATGCCGTGGGAAGTCCGTCTTCCACATGCGAGAGGGTCATGTTGATGCGGCTGACCTTTTTCATGATCAGATCACTCAGGCCCTCGTCCGCATTCAGCACGAGCACCGCGAATTCATCTCCGCCGATCCGGCAGATATAGTCCTCGCGGCGGAAGTTTTCCTGCAGCGCCCGGCCGATCTTTCGCAGTACTCTGTCGCCCGCCTCATGGCCGAAGTCGTCGTTGATGTGCTTGAACTGATCCGCGTCGAACAGCAGCAGGGTCGTGGTCCACGGGTCGATCTCCTCCAGCAGCCGTTCATAGCCCTTGCGGTTGTACAGCCCGGTGAGACCGTCCGTGCTTGCCTGATCCTGCAGAACGCGCTCGGAAAAGGAACTCAGGCGCAGGAAGGAACTCAGGCAGAGAATCGTTCCGACCAGAACAATGATTTCCAGCGCCGCATGAACCAGCTCGGCGCCCCTGCCGACAAGATCATAGGGCGCCGGATGCAGTCTGACGAGCCCCAGGAGGAGAAGGTACTCCCCGAGGGCAATCCACCCGACCGCCCTTCCGCTGACCGACGGCAGCTTCAGGCTTCTGAGGATATACTCTGCGTAAAAGGCCAGGAGCACCGTCGCGGCAAAGAGGTGCTGAAACCCATTATCCATCCCGACCAGAAGGATCGCCGCACCCGTGTACACAAGCATCGCCGTCAGCAGCAGCACCGTAAAGCTGTGAAAGCGCTCCTTCTCCAGCAGGACGATGCACAGCAGAAAAACGAAAAAGGCAAGGCCCGAAAGACCCGACATGGGCAGGACGCCCGTGTCGAGAAACAGGAGCAGCATCGCAAGCTGAAGCGCCATCATAATGAGGCAGAACCCCCGAGCCCCTTCGATGATTGCTTTTCTGTTGACATTCATGGTGCGTTTCCCTCTTTGATCAGCGCTTTTTGCTCATTATAGCAACCGTGATCAATATTGTCAAAAAGAAAAATAATATTGCTTGTTTTCCGCCCGAACTGTGATATACTCAAGAACAGGGACGGGATGAACTACAGATGAATCCTTGCTTTCCGGGCGCCCGAAATGATCATGCCCGCCGTTTCGGAGGGAGATCCTGTCGGGGGTCCGACAGAAGCCTGCACGGGTAAAGCATAGTTCAACGAAGGAGATCCCATGAAAAAATACCGCATCGACGATCATACGCTGGACCTCATCGAGGCTTCCCCGATTCCGTTTGCCGTCTATCAGTTTGTCAGCAGCCGGGTCGTCACCCTTGCGCTCTCGGAGGGCTTCTGCAGGCTGTTCGGCTACGAAGACCGCGCCCTGGCCTATCACGACATGGACGAGCAGATGTACGTGGATACGCATCCGGACGATGTCTCCCGGATCTCGGAGGCCGCGGTTCTGTTTGCGACAAGAGGCGGCAGATACGACGTCATCTACCGCAGCCGGAAACGCAGAGGCGACGGCTACCGCCTTGTCCATGCCGTGGGAGAACATGCATCCGCAGGCGACGGAACCCAGCTTGCCTATGTCTGGTATACGGATGAGGGGGAATACCGGGAGGGGATCATCGACCGGCACGGGGCGCTGAACCGCACGCTCAGCGGGGCCATCCGCCGTGAGAGCATGCTGAATGAGAGCTTTTACGACCACCTGACGGGGCTTCCCGGCATGAGCTATTTCTTCGAACTGGCGGAATCCGGCCGGAGAGGGCTGTATGCCCGGGACAAAGACCCGATCCTGCTCTACATTGACCTCAACGGCATGAAGTTTTATAACCAGAAATACGGCTTTGCCGAGGGCGACCGCCTTCTTCAGGCGTTCGGGCGGGTTCTGACGCGTTATTTCGGTCAACAAAACTGCGGGCATCTTGCCCAGGACCACTTTGTCGTTCTGACCGAGGGGGCCGGCATCGCGGAGCGGCTGCAGCTGCTGTTTACCGACGCCCGGGAGCTCAACAACGGACGCAGTCTGCCGGTCCGGGTCGGCATCTATCTGGACTGGGCCGAGGATGTGTCGGTGGGCATCGCCTGTGACCGGGCAAAGATTGCCTGCGACACCCTGCGCAGTTCCTACCGTTCCTGCTTCACCTATTATGAGAAGTCCTTGCTTGACAACGAGGAACATCGCCGGTATATCCTCTCCAATCTCGACAGGGCGATTGCGGAGGACTGGATCCGGGTGTATTACCAGCCCATCGTGAGATCGCTCAACGGCAGAGTCTCAAACGAGGAGGCCCTCGCCAGGTGGGCCGATCCGGGCAAAGGCTTTCTCGCTCCGGCCCAGTTTATTCCGTACCTTGAGGATGCCGGGCTGAGCTACAAGCTGGATCTTCACATCCTGGACCGGGTTCTGGCCAAGCTGAAACTGCAGGAAAGTTCCGGCCTGTACCTCGTCCCCCAGTCCGTCAATCTCTCCCGTTCGGACTTTGACGCCTGCGACATGGTGGAGGAAATCCGCAGTCGCGTAGACGCCGCCGGCATCAGCCGAACCATGATCACCATCGAGATCACGGAATCCACCGTCGGCAGTGACTTTGATTTTATGAGGGAGCAGGTTGCCCGTTTCCAGCAGCTCGGCTTTTCTGTCTGGATGGACGACTTCGGCAGCGGCTACTCCGCGCTGGACGTGCTGCAGAGCATCCGCTTCCAGCTGATCAAGTTCGACATGCGCTTCCTGCAGAGCTTTGACGAGGGAGAGAGCGGAAAAATCATTCTGACCGAGCTGATGCGCATGGCGACGGCGCTGGGGACCGAGACCGTCTGTGAAGGCGTTGAGACCCCGGAACATGTACGCTTCCTCCAGGAGATCGGCTGCACCAGACTGCAGGGCTTCTATTTCTGCCGGCCGATTCCGCTTGAAACGATCCTGGAACGCTATGCCAGCGGGACCCAGATCGGGTTTGAAAACCCGGAGGAATCAGCGTATTTTGACAGCATCGGGAAGATTAACCTCTTTGACCTTGGCTCCGTCGCCAATGACAGAAGCGGTCTCATGGGCAACTATTTTGACACCCTTCCCATGGGGATCGTGGAGGTATCCGACCGCTCTGCCCGCTACGTCCGCTGTAATCACGCCTTCCGTGATTTTACGAAAAGGATGTTTTCCGTGGAGCCGGAAGCCATTGAAACCGCGCTGGGTTCCTTCTCTGAGAAAAATAGACTGCGCTTTATTCAGACCCTGAATCAGATCTGCCGGAGCGGAACCGTCTCTGTTATGGACCGGAAGATGCCGGACGGTTCCGTCGTTCATTTCCTTCTGCGGCCTCTGGCGGCCAATCCCGTTTCCGGTTACGCGGCGCTTGCCGTTGCGGTTCTCTCCGTTGAGAACCCCCAAGAGGGTGTCAGCTACAGCGAGATCGCGCTTGCCCTCGAAATGATGCGCCGGTCTCAGCCTGAAAATGACCGGCAGACCCGGACCGGTGAGCCTTCAGACGGTGTGGACAACGGCGAATCCTGACAGAGTCGTCCGGAAAAAAGCATGGTTTAGTCGGAATTATAGGACCTAACCCGGATAAACCGGAAATGTTAACCTGTATCCCCCGCCGGAGGCGGGGGATACAAAATTTTCCATTTTGCGAAAAATTCCGTATATAAGAGGCCTGAAGCCCAGAGAGCCAAGAGGCCTTTAGGCTGAGACGAGATATATGTGATAGGCTCTCGCACAGATGCTATTTTTGATAGACAGGAATGAATGCCCTGGCAGAGATCATGGTATTATGCCATAAACTGTTGTGGGCATTTATTATTCTAAAGGATAGGCTACTTAAAAGTAGACTTTAGAGGTAGACTTTAGAGGATCTTTGTGGTAGACTATGATCCGACAGGAGGAATGGCAGGATGAATCTTGGACAGGAAAATGAAAAACAGGAATTTAAACTGGGCCTGGGCCAGTTGGATAAAGGGTTAAGATCGCTCTCAGCCATGTTAAATCGGAACACTGAAGGTGCTGTATTCTTTGGGGTGGATGATGATGGGACTGTAAAAGGCCTTGCGATAGGAAAAAGAACATTATTGGATATCAGAAGCAGAGCCGCCGAACTGATTGAACCGCGCATCATACTTGATATACAAGATCTGAAAGATGAAATGGGGAGAGATTATATCCGGGTGCATGCAGAGGGAGCAAATATCCCTTACTCCTGTGACGGAAGATACTACCTCAGAACTGCTGCCTCAGATGAACAGATCGGCAGTGAACTGCTGCGGAAGATGCTGGTGTCGGGAAATACTGATCTGCTGATGCAAATAACTTCAGAGGATCAGACGCTGACATTTCAAGGAATGATTGGATATCTGAAAAATAGAGGTGTCCATGCTGCTGAAACGAGGGAATTTCTAAACAGCTTTGGAATGTTTAACAAGAGTGAAAGATTCAATCTGCTGGCATATTTGCTCTCTGACCAGAATGATATGATCATTAAAGTGATGCGTTTTGCCGGGAAAGATAAAACCATCGTTGATGAGAGAAGTATATTCAGAAAGCAAAGCATTCTCCTGACAGTACAACAGGTTTTGGACTATTTTAAATTGATTGATCTTCCTCAAAAAGTGAATCTGACAACAGGGATTCGTTCGGAAACGCCACTTTTTGATTTGCAGTCGTTTCGTGAAGCGTGGATCAATGCATGTGTTCATAACACATGGACGGACAAAATTCCGCCATCAATCTATATTTATGATGATAGGGTAGAAGTCGTTTCTTACGGTGGATTGCCGTATGGCCTGAGTGAAGATGGATTTTATGCTGGAACAAGTAAGCCGGTAAACCAACGTTTGTTCAATGTCTTCATTACATGCGGTTTTTCAGAACAGAGCGGCCATGGAATTCCACAGATAGTCAAAATGTATGGGAAAGAAGCTTTTTGTTTCAGGGACGGGCTATTGATCGTAACAATTCCTTTTGCGTATGAGCCAGATCACGTAAAGGCAAGATTAATGAAGGAACGTGCGGAGGAACAGCTTACAAATAATCAGTATACGGTTCTTCAGTACCTTTCCGATCATCCGAGGGCAACATTGCAGGAGACGGCAGACGCATGTAATCTAAGTCTTGGCGGAGTGAAAAAGATTGTCCACAAACTTCAAGAATTGGAGCTTATGGAGAGAAAGGGCGCAAAAAATAAGACTACATGGGTCGTTAATGGATGATATATTGGTTACCCACGCTCCACAACCCAGTTGGGAAAAATGTCATGCTTCTGGGCCTGGACGTTCTTCCTGAATACCGCGGAAATGGCCGTTCAAAGGAAATTGTCCATCGTTACGCAGAACGGGAAAGAGGAAGAGAAAAGCTCATCCTGACATGTCTTGAAGAAAAAGTTCCGATGTACGAGCGTATAGGCTTTTCAGACAATGGGATTGCAGACTCCGCCTGCGGACGGCTCCGGTTCGGGAACGTGACAGAGAACGCCGTGAAAGAAAAACATCTCTCCTCCTGCTATAATGCGGAGGAGAGATGTTTTTTGAAATGAGGATTATTCAAAACTTAGACTGATGAAAGAAAACGGTCTTCGGTAGTGTCAAGAATTTTTCGCACATTTGAGGAGAGCCTCGAAATGTGAAGATAATGCGCTGGATATTCTCAGATTCCCCGAGCCCTGGAACTCAATCCGAATCTCGGGAGCCACCGCTGTTATGAGGCCGGGCCCGCTCAGGGCTCGGTCAGCAGGTCCAGCAGCGGGAGAATCAGAATCTCGCTTCGGAAGGCCTTCTCGGCGGAATCGAAATACCGCTTGCCGTAGCAGATGATCTGAATAATCTCGCCGTTTGCGCGCTGAAGATTGTGCCGCAGATAGGCATAGCTGCCCTTGGAGAACTGGTTGTTCACCTGGATCATGTAGTACGGGCGGTCGGCTTCCGGGACCAGGTCGTACTGAGACATTTTTCCCACGGACTGGGCGGCGGAGTAGCCCGTGATCTCCTCAAAATTGCCGTCCACCTCGATGATCATGTCGTCCAGGTCCAGAAGATACCGGCTGCAGTGGACCGGAACGGTGGAACCGCCCTCGTCGCTCTGCAGGATGTTCTGGATAAATGTCCGGACCTCCTGACCATCGGTATACTCGCCGAGGGCGATGTTCGGGTTCTCGTCCAGCATCAGGAGAAATTCATAGGCAAGATAGGGGTCAAACTGCGCCCCGGCGTTCCGGCGGATTTCCTCCTGCGCGGCTTCCGGGGTGAGCGCCTTGCGGTAGGCGCGGTCGTTGACCATGGCATCGTAGGAATCCACGATACAGATGATTCGCGAGAGCACCGGAATGCTCGTGCCGGCAAGCTTCTCGGGATATCCGTTTCCGTCCCAGCGCTCGTGGTGGGAGAGAATCATCGGCGCAATGGGACGAAGCTCGTCGGAGGACATGGCGATCTGGTAGCCCTTTTCCGCGTGGGACTTCAGTACCATCCACTCCGAGGGCGTGAGGGCGCCGGGCTTGTTCAGGATTTCCAGGGGGATCCCGATTTTGCCGATGTCATGCAGCAGGCAGAGCACCTTCAGGTCGGTGAGCTGGGAATCGGACAGACCGATGCGCCGGCCGAGCGCCTCGCCCATCTTCTGGGTGCGCTGGACATGGGCCTCGGTGTCCGAGTCCGCCTCCTGGAGCGCGCGGACAAGCGAGCTGATCGTCTGGGAGTGAAAGGACTTTGAGTTCAGAAGCTTTTTGCCCTGCAGGGCGCGGGTGGCATTTTCCACCGCCGAGAAGATGTCAAAATTCTCCTCCTGGAACACGGTGCTGGCCGGCCTGGCGGGATCGGGGGTCTCTGCCGGGGCCTTGCGGGCGTATCGGTCGCTGGTCGCGCCCATGCCGTAGAGGACCGAGTCGCCGCAGGAGCTGAGCACGGCTTCCACATTCGGCAGAAGCTCCGCCTCCGTTTTTCCGGGGCATACGGCGACAAGGTGCGCCTCATATCCGCGGACAAACGTGGCGTCCTGCGGAAGACAGCGCCGCATCACGCGCACCAGATTCCGGATCTTCCGATCGCCCACCTCGCGGCCGTAGCTTCGGTTGATGTGGCCGAGACCGTTGATGTCGAAGACCGCCACGGCGGTGGGATGAACGAAGAAATAGGGGTTTTCCAGGGCGAAGCGGCGGAAGTTCTCCCAGTGCTGGAACCCGGTCAGAAGGTCGGTTTCGTTCGTCACTTCCGAGAGCACGAAGAGCTTGCCGATGGTGCCGCCGCGCGCGTCCTGCAGGCGGCGGAAGTTGCACTGGACCGGCTCGGGGGAGGATTCGAAGAGCTGGGACTGGATGCTGTAGCGGTCCTTGCCGCGAAGATCCTGCGGAACCTGACAGAGCTCGACAAAGTCCCCGATGGTCATGTCGTCCTTGAAGTCCAGTCCGGCCAGAAGCCGGTCGGCCTTCTGGTTGTGCATGATCAGCCGGTCGCTGTAGTCGAACAGGACGATGCCCTGACCGATGTTCTCGAAGATGGTCATGGACAGGGACTTGAGCATGTCGTTGCGGCGATAGTCAAACGCCGCCCAGTACATCAGCAGCAGGCCCACGCTGTAGCCGAGAATGGAATAGTCGATGAGCGTATAGAGTTCCTCGGTCGCCGGATAGAGAAAAATGGCGTTGACCGCGACGACGAGCGTGATGGACGCGATGATGAGGACGTACTGATTCCGGTACTGCCTCGGGGTCCGGATGCTCTTGCGCACCAGAATCCAGAGGGCCAGGACGACAAGGAAATAGGTGAAGGCGAGATGCGCGTAGTAAAGCGGCTTCATCTCATAGGCAAAGTGCGCGATGAAGGTGTTGCGCGCCACATAGTGCACGGCGATCTCCCGCGAGATGTTGATCAGGAAGACCAGCGAGTCAAAGCACGCAAAGGCGATGATGAAGCGGCGGATCAGACGGCTTCCCCGGACATCGTGCAGCCCCGTAAACAGGTAGCAGAAGTGGACCAGGCACACCAGCAGCCAGTCGATCATCAGAAAGTAGATGCTGGAAAGGATCGACGCGTGAAGGTAATCCAGGGTCAGAATGCTGTAGAGATACGAAAGCGTAACGACCCCGGCCGAGGCGGCCGAAAGCCCGAGCCATTTTCCGATCTTTTCGGTCTTCTGGAAGGCCCGGTAGCTGAAGAAAAAGTCAAAAGCCGAGAGGAAAATGCAGACCGTGGAAAAGACTGCGACAAAGCTTGAGTCCATTGGTACCTCCTTTCCAAGGGGGCAGGAACGGGCGAAAAACGATCTTTGTATGACCTATTCTAACCGATAACGGCGCTTTTGTCCACACTCATGTTGAAAAGCACCCAATTTTGTTCGGAACGGGGGACTCCCGCCCGGAGCCGGAGGGGAGTAAAAAAAAGCAGGAAGCGTATTTTCATTCAGAAAAGATTGGCTTAAGAAATGCTTAATCCGTTCGGATTTTTCTTGCGAAAAAAGCGCTTTCGTGCTATTATAAGATGATAAATTGTCAATAGTATGTTCGTTTTCGGAAGGCACGGCGCGGAGAGGTCACCATGGGAAAGCAGATATACAAAAAACTGCATCGAAACCGCGGGATTGCCCGCCTGGTTGTGATCCTCAGCGTGCTGGCGCTTGTGCTGGTGGCGGCGGCGCTTTACCCGGTGATCCAGCATTACCGTTTCCGCGCGGATGCGCTGGGCTGTCTTGCGGGGCTGGATACGGCGCGAAGGCAGCTTGCCGCGCAATACCTCTTCAACGGGGAGAACGGCAGCGCGGAAGAAGCGCGGGACTATGTGGGTTTCGTGATGGCGGGCTGGGATGACCTGTGCCCGGGCGGCGGAACCACCTATATCGTCCCGAAGGAGAACAGCGAGCTGGACTGGGACGTGGTTTGCGGCCTGCACGGCCAGGACCGGAAACAGTGTACGAGGCTGAACGCGGATTATGTGCTGCAGCAGCTTCGTGAAGAACTGCGTACCGCCCAGGTGCTGGGCACAAGATATCCCGAGAGCCTGACGGTTACCCTGCACCACAAGCCGCTGGAGGCGCAGATCACGGAAGAAGACACCGGCCTTCGGCGCGGGACCCGGGCTACCGTCGGGGTGAAGGGGACGCTGGTCTCCTATGCCATCGCCGGCTACAGCGACTTTGGAACCGGCCGCGGCGTCCCGAACGGCGAGATCTGCTGGTTTTCCTTTGCGGATGAAGAGCACTGCGCCAACTGGAGCGCGTGGGACGGCTGGACCGGGGACAGCTATTCCGATGTCATTTCGTCCAGACACTGAGTGCGATTGGGAGGAAGCGTTATGTCCATCTGGGACAGCAGGGGACTGCTGATCTACTGCTGTGTGGTGTCGGCACTGCTGGGCGCTGTGTTCGGCTCCTTCCTCAACTGCGCGGCATGGCGCCTTGGGCACGGGGAATCGGTCCTTCGCGGCCGGAGCCACTGTACGGCCTGCGGGCACGTGCTGGGCCCGGGCGATCTCGTCCCGATCCTGAGCTGGCTTTTCCTCCGGGGGAAATGCCGCTACTGCGGCAGCCGGATTCCCGCACGCTATCCCCTGACGGAGGCGGTGTTTGCCGCCTTGACGGTGCTCTGCCTGCTGCGCTTTGACCTGAGCTGGCTTTGCCTTCGAAACTGGATCCTTCTCTGCTGTCTGTTCTGCCTGGCGCTGACGGATCTGGATTGCATGATCATTCCGGACGGCTGCCTGATCGTTGCGGCGGCTGCCTGGGTCCTGTTCCTGCCCCTGACCGGGATGGGCTGGGCCGGCGCCCGCGGCGGCCT
>JAGAFT010000220.1 GCA_017627975.1 Oscillospiraceae bacterium | reverse complement strand
GTTTGGCGATGCCGCCCTTGTTCATGATGTTGCCGCCCAGCGAGAAGAAGGGCAGCGCCAGCAGCGAAAAGCTGTCAAGGCCGGAGAAGCACTTCTGGGCAGCCGTGAATGCGAAGCCCTGGAAGTCTGAGCGGCCGGAGGCGCAGATGGCGATGACGGAGGCAATGCCGATGCCCGCCGAGATGGGGACGCCTGCCAGCAGCATGACAAAGAAGGAGACAAACAGAACGATTGTAGCGGTTACGACCATTATTTGTTCTCTCCTTTCTTTTCGGCCATCATGCCGACGTACTTCAGAATACGCGCCAGCACGATCAGCACGCCGCAGACGGGCTCAATCATATACAGGGTCTTCATCGGAATATGCATGACGGAGGATACGTTCGTCGCGGTTGCGGAAAGCTTCCAGCCGCCATAGATGAAGACATAGACGACAAAGAACAGAATGCAGATTTCGATGAAAATGTCAAGGACAACCTTGAACGGTCCCTTGGCCTTATCGGTGATGAGCGTCAGCGCCAGATGCTCATCACGGTAGAAGCAGTAGGCCGAGCCGATGAACCCGGCGATGATGAGCACGTAGCGCAAAAGCTCGTCGGTAAAGGTCGAAGGATTCCCGAGGATCCAGCGCGTAAAGATCTGCCAGGTGCCGAACACGAGCAGCGTCAGCATGGCAAGCGCCATCAGGAAGCGCATAACGGTATCCAGTACTTTCTCAATTTTCTTCAAGTACTACCATCTCCTATCAGATTCCAATTATTTCTCAAAAGGAAGAGCGGCTTATCACCGCCTGGGTGGTAAGCCGCTCTCTGTTCCAGACAAACAGATGAAATGTTAAGTTAAAAGGATTCTGTGCCGCTGAATCAGCCCGCAGCCTGGATGCGCTCGACAAATGCGTAGGTGTCGGGATCGCTGGTGGCCAGATTCTCATAGATGCCCTGAACGGCTTCCTGGAAGGCAGCCTTGTCCACGTCGGTGACATACTCGACCTTGCCTTCGACCTGAGCCTTTACGTCTTCCTCAAACTGGGCCCACAGCTCGCGATAGTTTGCAACCATGTCTGCGGCGGTATCGCGCATGATCTGCTGCTGCTCTTCGGTGAGTTCGTTCCAGATGTCAGCGGAGATGATGATGACGTCGGGGATCATGGTGTGCTCGTCATAGCAGTAGTAGCTGGTCACGTCGGCGTGGTCGCGCATGGCGGTGATGTTGTTCTCAGCACCGTCGATAACGCCCTGCTGCATACCGGTGTAGATATCGCCATAGCCCATAACCGTGGCGGAACCGCCGAAGGCATTCATCATGTCGATGGCCATCTGGCTGTCCATGGTGCGGATCTTCAGGCCCTTGAGGTCAGCGGGAGTGCGAACCGGGGTCTTCGCGGTGTAGAAGCAGCGGGTGCCGGACTCGAGCCATGCAAGACCGATGAAACCGTCATCGGCAGTCAGGTTGTAGAGATCCTGGCCGATCTCGCCGTTCATTACGTTGTAGAGATGATCCTTGTCGTTGAAAACATAGGGAACGGAGACGCAGTTCCAGGCGCTGTTGAAGTTGGAGAGGGTACCGGCAGAGACCTTGGTCATCTCCAGCTGGCCGGCCTGGATCTGGCTGACGCAGTCGGCTTCGGAGCCGAGTGTGCCGCCGGGCATGACATCGATGACAATGGCGCCGTCAGTGGCTTCGTCAACCGCTTCGGCCCAGGCAGTCAGCGCGACGTTGATGGCGTGGTCCTCAGCCATGTTGTGGGCGAGGGTCAGGTAGACCGTGTTCGCAGCACTGGCATTGATGGGCATCGCGGCGGCAACCGCAACGATCATGACCAGGCACAGGATAGCAGCGAGAGTACGTTTCATGTTTTTCCTCCATAAAAATGATTTATTTCCGCATCAGACAAGTCTGATAGTGGATACAAAAAGATTTCCCTCGCACCGGATAGGAAAATATCACAAAAAGCGGCGGCATAATTTATGCAGAATATACAAAAGCAACGAAAATGCACGATGTCTGGTACTTGATTTATTCTCTATCTTGTCTATAATACCAAATATACAGACAAATGCAAGCCTTTCTTTGTGATGAAATTATCGCAAAACGTGACCCGGCAGAAAGCGAGGCCCTTCCATGGCATACCATCGTGTTGAATCCGTCGTTGACCAGCATCTGACCCAGGACATGGCAAACTTCCAGCTGAGCCGCAATCTTGTCTCGGTCGGCTACTACGTCAACGTGCAGACCCGCTCCTCGATCGCACATTCGCACCCCTACTATGAATTCATTCTCGTGCGCCGCGGGATTTGCGAGTACCTCTCCGGCGGCAAGCGTTTCCTTCTGCATCCGGATGAGATGCTGTTGATCGCCCCCGGCACGGTGCACACGATGATCTGCCCATCCGATTCCTCCAGTTACGAGCGTCTGATTCTCCAAGTTGACGCGGATTTCATGGTCCAGGTGCTCTCGGAGTGTATGCTGCACGGAAGGATATCCAATTCTCCGTCGCTGTATATTCTTCGGGCGGAAGATGTCTGCCGCTGGGGCCTGCGGGAGCTTTTGGAACGGATTAACGCCTCTGCCTCTGTCACGGATTCGGAACTGCGCGACCAGCTTTACCGCTGCCAGATCGGAGAACTCATGCTCACCATTGAGCATGTCGCAAGCACCTCCCAGTCGGTCCCTCCCAACGCGTCAAGCAAGCTCATCTCCGGGGTCACAGCATATATTCTTGAGCACTTCCGAGATCCGGAGCTCAATGTGTCAGACATTGCGCAGCATTTTTATATCAGCCGTGAGCATCTTTCCCGCAGCTTCAAGAGCTACACCAACGAGAGCATCCGTCATTACATAACGGATCTTCGAATGCAGGAGTTCCGCTACGGCCTTGTGACAGGAAAAAATGTTCTGGACGCCTGTCTCGCAAGCGGCTTTTCCGATTACAGCAGCTTCGTCAAGTCTTTCCGCAAGCTTTACGGCATCACGCCGACGGAATACCGTGAGCAGTTGAAAAATGCCATAAACCGCACGCCTCTCACCTAAGTGTCGCATCATACAGAAAGAACTTTGTCATGACGGCATATCACGACAAAGTTCTTTTCTGCCTTATACGGCTTACTTCTCCCGCATGTCTCTGAATGCACGGCGCAGGTCGTAGATGCTCATACTCAGGAACGACTTTTCCGCTCTCCATTTCAGTCCGGTTTTGTCCTCCATGTATTTCGCAAACGCCATGAAATCTGCCGGCTTTATGGAATCCTTTTCCATCATACAGATGGAGTTTCGTGTTACAAACAGATAGAGAAACTGTCTGTCCTCTACCAGGCGCGTAAACTTGCTGTAAGGGATGTCCATACTGCCCTCGCCGCTGAGGTGCACGGTCTCCGGGCCGAAGCTGTAATTCATGTTGGGCAGCCTGGCCTTGCGTTCGGACAGAGCCCGGTCGGCACGCACCGCTGCGGGGAAATCTTTGCTTACCAGCAGCCACGCGCCGGCAAGGAGCAGCAGCGCTTTGCCCCAGTTCGGGATACCTGTCACAACCGCGGTGAGAACAAGACCGAAACCGATGAGCATCCGAAGCCACATGCGCGGTTTTTCATATACATAGTATTGCATTTTATAAAGCTGCTCAACGGTTTTTTCCGTGTGTGTTATTTTTGCACGGTAATCAATCTCCGCCATATATGCTCCTCCGAAACCTGTATACTCCGCTGTTCTATTGTCATATTATAAAACAGCGCGCTTTGCTGTCAATCTTTTTTCATGGAAAGATCTCCCCCCCCTTCACGCCTTTTCTCCGGTCCCTTGACAAATCTTCCCTGAAGGAGTATAAAAAGAAAGCAAATCATTCCGTGTCCGTTCGGAGGGTTCTCATGTACAAAGCCTGCAGCACTTTCGTTTCCTGTTGTGTGTGTTGTGACGTGCGCTGTGGCCGCACGCGCTTTGTCATGCCCGTTTGAGCGTTCCCGGAGACTGCAGAGCAAGTTCAGCCGGAAGGCCCATCGGGCCTTCCGGCTTTTTATTTTGAAGGAGGAAATCAATATGTCGGCAATCTTTACATCGGTTGATCAGCTGATCGGCAAAACCCCGCTGCTGGAGCTGACCCATCTCGAGCAGGCGGAAGGTCTCGGGGCCCGGGTCCTGGCCAAGCTGGAGTATCTCAATCCTGCCGGTTCCGCCAAGGACCGCGTGGCCCGGGCCATGATCGACGATGCGGAAGCGAAAGGACTCCTGACAAAGGAATCCGTGATCATCGAGCCCACCTCTGGCAACACCGGCATCGGCCTCGCCTCCGTGGGCGCGGCCCGCGGATATCGCGTGATCATCGTCATGCCGGAGACCATGAGCCTGGAGCGCCGGCAGCTGATGAAGGCCTACGGTGCCGAGCTGGTTCTTACCGACGGAACCGCCGGCATGAAGGGCGCCATCTCAAAAGCCGAGGAGCTTGCCCGCGAAATCCCCCACGCCTTCATTCCCGATCAGTTCGGCAACCCCGCCAACGCCGCCGCGCACCGCGAGACCACCGGTCCGGAGATCTGGGAAGACACCGACGGCAAGGTGGATCTGTTCGTCGCCGGTGTGGGAACCGGCGGGACCATCACGGGCGTGGGCGAATACCTGAAGGCCAAAAATCCCGAGATCCGCATCGTCGCGGTGGAGCCCGCCTCTTCTCCGGTGCTGAGCAGAGGCATCGCCGGCCCGCATAAGATTCAGGGCATCGGCGCCGGCTTTGTGCCGAAGGTGCTGAACACCGCCGTCTACGACGAAATCATCACCGTCGAAAACGAAGCCGCCTTCGAGACCGGGCGGAAGATCGGCCGGACGGAGGGCGTCCTTGTCGGCATCTCTTCGGGCGCCGCGGTCTGGGCCGCTGCCGAGCTGGCAAAACGCCCGGAGAACAAGGGCAAGACCATCGTCGTCCTGCTGCCGGACACGGGGGACCGCTACCTGTCCTCCCCGATGTTCGAGGTGTGAGATGGATCACACCCTGGAAAACCTGATCAGCGGCGCCGCCGTGCAGCTGGAGGCGGCTGAGCCGTCGGAAGCCCAGGATTTCTGCGGCTTTCGGCAGCGCGCGGCTGAGATGACCGATCTTTTCATCGAGGCTCTCTTCCCCCGTCACGCCGCCGCCCCCATCCGCCGGGAGGATGCCCTCCGCCAGGCGGCGGAGCTCCTGGACACCTGCCTGCGGGTCGTCCTGCCCCCGTCCGCAAGGCCGGAAAGCGTCGTACGCAGCATGCTGGAAAGCCTTCCCGAAATTCGCCGTCAGCTCGGCACCGATCTGGAAGCGGCGTACCGCGGCGACCCCGCCGCGCGCAGCATCGATGAGATTATCCTCTGCTACCCCGCCTTTCTCGCCATCAGCACCTACCGTCTGGCCCATGTGCTGTACCGGGAGCGCATTCCGACCCTGCCCCGTGTCATGACCGAATACGCTCACCGCCTGACCGGTATCGACATCCACCCCGGCGCTCAGATCGGCGACTCGTTCTTCATCGATCACGGCACCGGCGTCGTCATCGGCGAGACCACCACCATCGGCGAGAACGTCAAGCTCTATCAGCACGTGACGCTGGGCGCCAAGAGCTTCGACGTCGGAGAGGACGGAACCCTCGTCAAGGGGATCAAGCGTCATCCCGACATCGGCGACCGGGTGGTCATCTACTCCGGCGCCACCATCCTCGGCGGAAATACGCACATCGGCAACGACTGCGTCATCGGCGGCAGCGTCTGGCTGACCCATTCTGTCGAAGCCGGGAAGATGGTCCTGGCCAGGACCGCCGTCACCGACAGTTCCCTGACCCGCGACATCACGGCCGTATCCTCCCTCGAGAGCGCCATGCTCTGACCGGCCCGGAACAAGCCTGCGGGATCCTCCCTTGCAAAATCCCGTAATCTGCGCTATCCTGTTTCGGGGTGATTTCATGACCGTTCTTCTTATTCTGTTCCTTCTCGCGCTGCTGTTTCTCGGCAGTTGCCGCTGGGTCTATCGCTTCGGCTTTTATTCCCCGAACCGGACGCAGAACGACGATTTTGCCGTCGCTGTTATCCCAAAGGAAGATCCGCGCCGTCCCGGTGTCGAGGCGATGATCGCCGCCGTGCGCGAACTTCCCTATGAGCCGGTTTCGATCCGCTCCCATGACGGGCTCCGCCTCTGCGGCCGATACTATCATCAGCATGACGGCGCACCCCTGGACATCTGCTTCCATGGCTATCGCGGCACTCCCGCCAGGGACTTCAGCGGCGGCACGCAGATTATTCTCCGGGAGGGACACAATCTGCTGATGATTGAAGAGCGTGCCCACTGCTCCAGCGGGGGACATACCATTACCTTCGGAATTGAAGAACGCCGGGACTGCCTGGACTGGGTCCGATATGCGCTTGAACGCTTCGGACCGGACACCCGGATCCTTCTGGTAGGGATCTCCATGGGTGCGGCGACGGTCTTGATGGCAGCCGGACTGTCTCTTCCCCCGCAGGTCCGCGGGATCATCGCCGACTGTCCCTACAGCGCGCCCCTCGCCATCATCCGGAAGGTAGGCCGGGACATGCATCTGCCGGCCGGGCTCTCCGGCTTTCTGGCTTCCGCTTCCGCCCGGGTCTTCGGCCATTTTGACCTCTCCGCCGCAAGCCCTGTCGAGGCGGTGAAACAAACCCCGGTTCCGATCCTTCTGATCCACGGCGAGGACGACCATTTTGTCCCCTGCGAGATGAGCCGGGAGATTCTGGATGCCAATCCCACCATGATTGAGCGGCACACCTTCCCCGGCGCGGCCCACGGCCTCAGCTATCTGGTGGATCCGGTACGCTATGAAGAGCTGGTCTGTGCCTTCAGCAAACGGGTTCTGAAGCTGTAAGCGAACGCCTCTGAACACACGAATACGCCCGGCTGCGCACACACGCGCAGCCGGGCATTGATTCTCATGGCACTTTTAGATGGAGACGACACCCCGTGCGGCCGCTTCCGGATCATGGCTGCACAGAACCGCGGCGCAGGCGGGATCGGCGGCCATTTCCGCAATCCACTGCAGGCTTTTGTTCTGCCAGTCCCGTGAAAAGCCAAATCCCGGCGTAATCATCTCCTGCCAGTTACGCGGGGAAAACGCCGCGTCGGCAGCCAGCAGGACAAACTGTCCGCCGCTTCGCAGGATGACAGCCGCCTGTCCGTCGGTATGCCCGGGGACATTCACCAGCTGAACGCTCTCATCCTCAAACAGATCGATCGCCCAGCGGTTGGGCCCGAGGGGCGAGCCCCGGTAGAAGAGCCGCTCGATCCGCGGGTCATACCATAACTTCCGGGGCTGCCGGGTCTTGAACACCGTGCGGCAGGACCAGAAGTACTCATCTTCCGGCAGAACGATGCGCTTTGCGCCGCTCAGATGCCGCAGTCCCGCCACATGATCGGGGTCCAAGTGCGTCAGCACGACGCAGTCCAGGTCTTCCGGCCGGATGCCCATGGCCGCCAGCTGTTCATGAACCGCCATCCCCTCCGGCAAAAACGGATGAAACAGTGCGGCGAGATGGGGCGGCAGGAGCTCCCGCACGGCCTTCGGGTCATAGACGCCGTGAGGACTGATCTCCCGGCACCAGCCGGTATCCACGAGCATCAGGCCTCTGGGGTGTTCCACCAGATAGGCGCAGACGGGCAGAGTCAGCCGATCCTTATCCGACGCTGTAAGCTGCTTTGCCGTATTCTTCAGGTCGATGGCATTTCCGTAGGGAACCGTTTCCGAGACCTGAATGCAGCCGCAGCGGAGAATGTGTATGTTCAACCCCTCGCCCCCTCGGCGTAACCTTACCTGTTCCCTGGCAAAATGTCAACTGTCAAAAGGAAATTTCAGACACACCCGCTTCCCTGTTTTCGGTGAGTCAGATGGAAGACATCCCCCTGTCACTGCTCCTCAGATAATTCCCCGCCCGATGCAGTTGAAGTAAATCTTCCCCACATCTCCTACAAAAGGCAGTAAAAAAGCCCTTTGAGTTCCCGCTTATGCCGCCATGGCGGCGGACGCCGGCAGGGTCACGATGCCCTCCTCGATCATCCAGTCGATCTCCTCGGCAATGCTCTGCGCCATGGGGCGGGGGCTGTAGCCCAGCTCCTTGACCGCCTTGGAAGAGTCGAACTCGTTGTTGCGCACCAGGTTATACACGGCGAAACTGGTCATCCGCTGGGGCTTGTGGGTCAGCTTCTCGGCCATATCGCTCATCTTTCCCAGAACCTTGCCGACGGAGGCAGGCAGAATGGTCCTGATGGTGGGAAGGCCGGTGTGTTCGGAGAGAATGTCAAAAACTTCCTTCATGTTGATCATATCGCCGCCCAGGATATAGCTCTCGCCGGTGCGTCCGTCCTTGCAGGCGCGGAGAATGGTCTCGGCCATGTCGCGGTTGTCGGCACAGTTGAAGGTTCCTTCCACGCCGGCGGGCATTTTTCCCTCGGTATACTCGCGGATGACGCCGGCCACGTTGCCGAAGGTATAGTCCCTCGGGCCGGAGATGCCGCTGGGCAGAATCAGGCAGCCGTCGATTTCACCGTGATGGATGGCATCCAGCACCAGCTGGCAGGAAGCCGCCTTGGTCTGGTCGTAGAGCCCGATGACCGCGTCGGGGTCGTAGTGATCAATCTCTTTGATGGCGGTGCCCATAGGCTGCTCGGGGATGGCGCCGGTGGAGCCGATGAAGATCAGGCGGACGCCGTGCTCACGGCACTTGTCGACGATGTATTGGGTGCCGTCCACGTTCACATGCCAGATCTTTTCCGCCACCAGCGTACTCACGGAGACCATGGCAGCGCAGTGGATGCAGTAGACAGAAGTGTGCTCGGGAAGATCGGCGAACAGGTTTTCGAGAGAAGTGAGATCGGTCACGTCGCCCTCGATGACCTCGGCCTCCTTTGGCAGGTGTTTTGCCGCTTCCTCGCCCCGCAGGACGAAAGCGCGGACAGGCAGCTTTTTGCTGACCAGACTGCGGACGATGGCGCTGCCGAGATTTCCGGCCGCTCCGGTGACAATGTAGAGCTCATTGTTGGTATTGGCAACGGTGTTGATGGCGGTATTCATGATTGATTCCTCCGTATATTAAAGTAGTTTGTTTTTTGTTCCATCCCTTTGGGATGGTCATAAGATACCAGAGGAATGTTTGTGAGTTTTTCACGTTATGTTTGAGAAATGTTAAAATCGCGGGAACGAAAGAAAAATGCGATGTTCACAATTATATGCAATTCTTGTTCATGGTCTGTTCACAGATTTTAGCACTCTCGGCTTGACAGTGCTAATATTTGTGCTATAATAACAATCGAACAGAGGAAATAGAGATCGAATGAATGACCTCCTTCCCCCTTGCTCTGGTAACAACATAATGATGATTGCATAACAAAAGGAGGCATGACTTATGTTACCGAGTATTTTTGGAGAGAGTTTGTTTGATGACTGGTTCGATTTTCCGTTCAGAGGCTTTGATTCCGATATGGACCACAAGCTGTACGGCAAGCACGCGGCCCGCGTGATGAAGACCGACCTGAAGGATCACGACGATCACTATGAACTGGCGGTTGATCTGCCGGGCTTCAAGAAGGATCAGATTGATCTTCAGCTGCAAAACGGCTACCTTACCATCACCGCGAGCAAAGGCGTTGAGGAAGATGACAAAGACAAGCAAGGCAAGATCGTCCATCAGGAGCGTTATTCCGGCTCCATGACCAGAAGCTTCTATGTCGGTGATCATGTGACGGAAGAGAATGTCAAGGCCAAATTCGAAGACGGCGTCCTGCGGCTGGAATTTCCGAAGGAAGAGACCATCAAGCTGCCTGAGAAGAAAACGATCATGATCGAAGGATAAGATCCAAACATACAGTATATATGGGCGCCCCGATTTTTCGGGGCGTCTTTTTTGGTATTCGGCCTTCTCTCTCCTCCGCTAACTCTGATCAGATTGATCTTATCAGATCAATTTTATTTCGGTGATTGACAGCATCGGAGAAGCAAAGTATAGTAACACTATAAGAACATAAGGAGGCGCCGAAACATGATGGATTATCAGCAGGTCAGGAAACGTGTCGAGGAAGAAGACAGGGTGTTGAGGAAGATCGTAATCGAGACCGGGATCGGAATGTTTCTGGCTCTGCTTATCACGATTTTTATTGTTCGGTAACTGCGGAAGGCTTGAAGAAAGGAGAAAAACGTGAAGATCACAAAAAAGAACGGGCATGAGGCCATGTATGATGACGAGAAAGTCATCAGCAGTATTCTGAAAGCGAATGAGGGAACATCCGAAAAAACGCTTACCCGGACGATTGCGGCAAGCATTGCAGCGGACGTTTTCTCCCGCCTCACTGCGGAGAATACCATCATTACCACCGCGGAAGTTCGCGAATGTGTGGATCTTATCCTGCGGGAAAGAGGATATACCGAAACGGCAAAGCGCTATACAGAATACAAAAAACCATGATAAAGCAAAAAAATCCCGGAAAGTTCCGGGATTTTCGCTTTCTTTTCCCTTGTCTCTCATGCGGTCTTCGGCTTTTTTGCTTCGCTTTCTTTCTGCCCGCCGTTCACGATCCAGACCCCTAAACTCACAAGGAGCAGGGAGAGCAGGCAGCGCGGAACATCCAGCTGTTTTCCTTCCCCCAGAAGGAGCGCCGAGAGGATCACCCCGAAGACGGGGTTTGCAAAGCTGTAGACCGTGATATGGGAGACCGGATGCCGCTGCAGCAGCAGAGACCACAGCGTATAGGCCACGGCCGAGAGCAGGCCGAGATACAGCATCAGGAGCCAGGCCTGCGGAGAAACCGGCCGGAGCCTTCCTCCCGCCAGGAAACTCACCGCCGCCATTACGCTCCCGCCGATGATAAACTGCCAGCCGCTGAGCGTAACGGGATTTTCCCTCTGAGAAAAGCGCTTGATCAGCACCGTGGAGCAGGCATAAGAAAAGGCCGCCAGGAGAAGGAAGCCCTCCCCGTCCCAGCGAAAACCGCCGGCGTCTCCGCTGCTCTGAAGGCTCACGAGGATCACGCCAGCAAACCCGACCACGCAGCCGATGATCTTTCGCAACGTCAGCTTTTCCTGATGCAGCACCAGCGAGGCCAAAAGCACGGCGAAGAAGACGCTGCTGGGACTGATTACCGAGCCTTTATAGCCCGGCGCCTTGGAGAGGCCCATATAAAAGAAGGTATACTGCGCGATGGTCTGGGCAAAGGCCAAGGCCAGAAGCATCCCCGCGCTGCCCTTCCGGGGCAGCAGAGCCCTGTGTTCCACCAGGCTCCCCAGAAGCACGGTCAGAATCCCCGCCAGGGTGAAACGAATCCCGGCGAAGAAGATCTGGCTCATGACCGCGTCCGAGGAGATCTGAAACAGCTGATAGCCCAGCTTGATGCAGGGAGACGCGCTGCCCCACAGGAGGTTGGCCAGGATCGCCGCGAGAAAAACACCGAGACCGGTATCGAGAAAACTGCTTTTTTTCATGCTGTCGCTCCAGACTTGTTCAACGTGAATTGAAATGTGTATCGCAGCACATCATAGTCTGTTTCCGCTGATTTTTCAACCGGAAATTTTATAACCCATCAGCCGACTCAGAATCACAGAAACATTTTTCCAGGATGAAAACAGTCCCACAGAGCTGTTCTGTGGGACTGCGCATTTTTGAATTGTTTTTTGCTTCTGTTCAGACCCGCCGATTCACCGGTTCGCGTCCTTCCAATGCGTCAATAATCTGCTGTGCCGTCATAATGCCGCATTTCTCGAGGTTTTCATAGGTCTCGGCACCGTTATGTGACGTAGTAATCACGTTGGGAAGCTTCAGCAGCGGCGTATTCTCCGGGGTTGCCGGCTCATGGACAAACACATCCGAGGCAAAGAATCCGACCTGTCCGCCCACCAGCGCATCGTACATGGCCTTTTCGTCCACGACTTCACCGCGGGCGTCCGTGACAAAGATCACGCCTTTCTTGCAGAGCTTCAAGCTCTCTCGGTTGATCATGTTCTCCGTGTCCGGCAACAGCGGGACCAGGATGAAAATGATATCGCTCTGGGACATCACCTCTTCGAAGCTCATAAAACGGACATGATACTGATCCCCGACTTCGTAATCCGGCGCGACATCATAGGCCAGAACCCGGCAGTCGAAGCCGGTCAGTTTCTTTGCAACCAGCCGTCCGATGGCGCCGAAGCCCAAGATTCCAACCGTCGCACCTGCAACTTCATGGAAAGTCAGGTTTTTCCAGAGGCCCTGTTTGGTCATATCATTCAAATGCACCAGGTCTCTGACTGCCCCCATCATCAACGCAATCACATGCTCCGCCACCGCATTGGCATTTACGCCCGGGCAATTGGTAACCATGACCCCGTGTCGCTTGGCCGCTTCGGTATCCACCGAGTTCATGCCCGTACCATAGCGGGCCAGAATCTTCAGCTTCGGCGCGGCGCTCATCGCCTTCTCTCCCCAAGGCTCACAGTTGGCGATGCAGCCGTCAATATCTCCCACCAGAGGCAGCAATTCTTCCAGAAAATAATCCCGATCCAGATCGGTGGTTATGACATCATAGCCCTGATTCAGCAGCATCTGATACCCGGTCGGACTGAATTTTTTAAAAGCAGGCTTGGCTATCAGCACTTTTTTTGCCATCTTTATTTGTTCTCCTCTTACCTTGCAGAATTAAACTCTTTAAGTGCGGGGTCAAGAATTGCAAGATCGTATCGTCTGCTCGAATGCCGCAGTGCACCGAGAACCCACAGATAAGCATTTCTTGTCCCTGGGCTTGAGACCGTGGGATGATACCCGCGCGGAGCCTGAACCATGGTACCGGAATGAACGGTATGTGTCACAATATCGTCCACACCGCCGGATTCCAGATAACTGATATGAAAGCCAAAATGCGGCAGGGGCATATCGAAATAGCAGTAAACTTCTTCCAGATCCTTCTCATGCTGATGCGGAGGCCAGCTGGTCCAGGCACCTTCTCCGCCCCAGGTCAGACCGCAGATCAGGCGGGAAGCCTCGTCCTTGTCGGAAAGTGTCATAAACACTTCCCTCTGGCCGATCCCTTCTCCATGGATCTGATGAATGTCTCCGATCGGGGCATCTTTCTCAAATGCCCGGAAGAATGCCTTGCCGTATCCCTCATACACAGCTGCCGCAATGTAGAAGATGCAGGGCTCCAGTGCCGTCAGGGTGATTTCATCATTTCCAGGCAGATAGAAGGCATCGAAGCGTTTCATGTTTCGGCAAATTGTTTCATGTCCGGAAAGATGCGCCGCTCCTTGAATCAGAACCGGGTGCATTTCCAGTGCTCCTGTTCTCAGTTTATAGCTTTCCCCTTCCGGGAGATTCAGGCGATAGATCTGCGTCTCCTTGCAGGCTGCTTTTTCCGGTGTAATAACGGCATGAAAGCCGGGTTCTTCGGGCGACTGCACTCGCCAGGTCTCCATTTCCTCCTGATTGGGTCTCATGTCTGCCTCCTGTTATTCCATATATGCGCCCTTCATGGCGCTGACGGCATGCTCTGCATAGAGCTTCAGCAGGCCGTGCCGGTATCGGCTCGTAAATCCCTTCCAATGCTTCTGGCGATCTTTAAGCACCGCGTCGATCTCCTTCGGGGTTTTCCGCTCTCCTTTGATTCCGACAATCTCCAGGCGCCGCGCTTCC
>JAGAFT010000219.1 GCA_017627975.1 Oscillospiraceae bacterium | reverse complement strand
CTTTTTATATTCCATTGCAAAACCCTTCTTTTCATGCCGGATCCATCACCACATATATGGGATCACCTTATATTTGACCCGTTTCTTGTATTCTGCGTATCCTTCCAGTCCGGCTTCCAGTACCTGTTCTTCATTGCGGATCCGTTTTGCGATGATCGGGATATACGCCAGCATGATCACAAAGGAAATGACAGACCCTAAAACCAGCGGCATTGAAAGAAACAGCAAAAGTGTACACATGTACATCGGGTGTCGGACAACACCGTAAAGTCCGGTGTCGATAACCGTCTGGTTCTCCTGCACTTCAACCGTCCGGGAGAGCCAGACATTCTCACGCAGAACCTCCGCATACAACGCATAGGCAAGCAGGAATAGAACCGCCGCTGCATAGGAAACCCAGTCGGGGAGCATAATCCAGCCGAACCGGAAATTCAGCCCGGCGACATTAAACGCTGCCAGAAACATCAGCCCGCTGAGGGCAATCACCGCCTTCTGCTCGCCCTGTTCCTCTCTGGCATCCAGCCTTTTGCGCAGCAGATCCGGAGATTTCTTCATCATGACCAGGCCCGCAAGGAACATCGGAATGAACAGGATTCCTATGAGAAGCCAGGCCTGCCAGTATGCAAATGTCCCCGCCGGCAGGAACAGAAGCAGACCGACAATCAGCAGACCGCTCAGGAATTTTACGATCGCTTGTGAAAACAGTTTTGCGTCCATATTTCCATCATTCTCCTACATTGTCCTCCCACCACCCTCGGATCAGTTTCCTGCGGCATTTTCCTGAATCCCATATCCCATATATTTTGATGAAGTGCCGACTGAACTTCTCAATTGCTGCAGAACGCCAGAATCCGGTCGTAAAAGTCCTTCGCTTCCTCAAAGGCCCCGTGCCCGAGGCCTTCATAGACAAACAGCTCGCTGCCGGCGATGGCGCTGTGCAGTTCAGAGGCCGCGTCATTTCCGACCGTGCGGTCGTCGCTCCCCGCGATGATGAGGGTCGGGCAGCCGATCTTTGGTATCTCTCTTCGCGCATCAAAGCGCAGGATTGCATCCGCGTTTTTCAGGAAGCGGTCATAGCCGGAGGGCTTCGTGAGTTTCGCGAGATACGGGAACGCCTTTCTGTACTTCTGCAGATACCGCCCCGAGTACAGCTTCTCCGCGGTATCCATCATCAGCGCCGTATGATCCCCCCGCTCCGCCAGTTCCATCCATCCTGAAACCACTGTTTTCACGGTCTCGTTCGCATTCGGGGCCGTGACCGCCAGGATCATCTTTTTTACCAGCGCCGGATGTCTGACGGCAAGCTCCTGCGCAATCATGCCGCCCTGGGAAACCCCAAGCACACAGGCCTGCCCGATCCCAAGGCGCTTCATGGCCGAAGCCTGATCCTCGGCCATATCTTCCATCGAATAGCCTTCCGGCATGTCGTTCTTTCTGCTGAACATATAGACGGTATAATCCCGAAAGAATTTCCGGTAAGGAAGAGAAAGAAGCCAGGCCTTCCCTTTCACCGTTGTCAGACCGTCCGACAGCCCCGGCAGGACCACCAGCCTCTTTTCGCCCTCGCCGAAAGAAACATAATCCATTTCCGTATTGCCAAGAAGGACGCTGCCGTTTTCCATCTTCTCTTCTCCTTAAAAATGGCTGCCGCAGGGTTTTGCATCAGGATGCAGCCCCGCGGCAGCCGTCGTTCAGACCAGACCTTCCGCCCGGAAGCGGTCCAGAATCCGCGCGATCAGGCCGGTTCTCCCGAAGGGCGTCATCAGGTAATAGCCGTCCACAGAGTCCGCGATCTGACGGGCGAATTCCGCGGAGATCTCCACGGCCAGCTCTTCTCCCCTGGCCCGATCCGCGCTTTCATAGCGTGCGATGATCTCCGGCGCCACCGAGATGCCCGAGATTTCGCTGTTCATAAACAGGGCGTTGCGCTGGCTGACGACCGGCATGATCCCGCCGAGAAGTTTTCCCTTCAGCGTCTCGCGGGCAAGCTTCAGATTCTCCACCGCCTGAGGGCTCAGAACCGGCTGGGTCAGGAAGGCGTCCGCACCGTTCTCCTCCTTTGCCCGGGCGATATCCAGCTGGATGCGGAAATTCCTTGCATTGACGTTCAGGGCCGCGAAGATATGAAACGGCGTCGGCAGCACGGCTTCGTTCAGGCCTTTGATGTACCGGATCAGCCGGCGGGAGTTGAAGTTATAGACGCTCTTGACCTCGTCACGGCTGGCGTTCGGGATCGGGTCTCCGGTGACCACCAGGACGTTTCCGATGCCCTCGGCACAGAGGCCCAGGAGCAGCGCCTGGGTGGCGTTCAGGTTCCGGTCGCGGCAGGTCATGTGCGGCAGGGCGCTCATGCCGAGTTCCCGGTGCAGCTTGCAGGCCATCAGGCTGGAATCCACCCGCACCCGGGCCACGGGGCAGTCGGCAATGGTGATGATGTCAACATCCTTCGCCCGCAGCTCCCTCGCGCCGGTCATGAACTTGCTCAAATCCGCACCCTCCGGCGGATCCAGCTCCACCGCGATGGCCTTGCGGTCCGGATCGCACAGCACGTCCCAGAAGGGGTTCGGCCTCGTCTGGGGGATTTTTTCCCGCTGCAGCGGATATTCCATCCGGATATGGGCGGGAGCCTCCAGGGCTCTGGCCGTGGCGGCGATATAGGCCGGCGTCGTGCCGCAGCAGCCGCCGAGAATCCACGCGCCCTCGTCCCGCAGCACCGCCATCTGGGCGGCGAAATACCCGGGGTCGCCGTCATAGCAGCTCCGGTTGCCGCGGACCGTGGGATAGCTTGCATTCGGCATGACGGAGATCGGAATGTTCAGCGGGCCGATCTTTCGCAGGAGGTCCACCATGTGCCGCGCCGTGGTCATGCAGTTCATCCCCACCGCGTCCACATTGGGGTCCTCCTCCGCAGCCTTGCAGAGGTCCCGGATCATCCGGCCGGCTGTCGTGAAGCCGTCCGGCTGGACGTTGAAGGAGAGAATGATGAAGGCCTCCGGGGCCCGCGCCTTGATATAGGCCGCGGTCTCGTGCAGACAGAGGTCATTGCTGTGAGTCTCGATGAGGAAGTTCTGCATGCCGAGCTCCAGGAAGCAGTCCACCACAAAGCGGTATTCCGCCTCCAGATCCCGGTCGTCCTGTTCCTCGATCGGGCCGATGGTGGAGAAGAGGAAGGTCTCTTCCTTTGCCGCTCTTCGCGCGATCTCACAGGCAG
>JAGAFT010000218.1 GCA_017627975.1 Oscillospiraceae bacterium | reverse complement strand
TGCTTGCAGATGGTGTGGAAAACATCGCGGAAGCATCTTTCGCCTATGACGGAATGTTCTGCAGTGTGGATATTCTGCGGAATCTGCCGGACGGAAAAGCAGAGCTCTATGAAGTAAAGAGCTCCACCTCGGTACATGAGATCTATTACCATGATGTGGCCTACCAGATGTATGTGCTGGAGCATCTCGGCTTTACCGTCACGAAAGTCTGCCTGGTCCATCTGGACCGCAGTTATGTGCGCGGAAAAGAACTGGAGATTGAGAAGCTCTTCAAAATCGAGGACCTGACCGATCAGGTGCGGGCCATGCAGGGCGATGTTGAGTCCAGAACTGCTTCTCTGAAACAGACGATCCTGAATCTGGATGAACCGGGAGACGATATCGGACCGCACTGCTCCGATCCGTATGACTGCGGATTCTGGCATCACTGCACGGAACATCTTCCCGTGCCCAACGTCTTTGATGTCTCCGGCATGCAGAAGAGGACCAAGTTCAAGTATTATAATCAGGGAGTCATTTCATTTGAGGAATTGGCGTCGGGGGCGAAGCTGAACGACGGCCAGCGCCTTCAGATTTCCCATGCCCTGGCGGAGCTGCCCGATCAGATTGACAGAGCAAGCATACGCAGCTTCCTCTCCGGCCTTTCTTATCCGCTGTATTTCCTGGACTTCGAGTCTTTCCAGCCGGCGGTGCCTCTGTATGAAAACTCCAGCCCCTATGATCAGATTGTTTTTCAGTATTCTCTGCACCTGATCGAAGGGGAGGGGAAGGCTCTGCAGCATAAGGAGTATCTGGCCTGGCCGGGAGAAGACCCGAGGCGGAAGCTTGCCGAGCAGCTCTGCCGGGATATTCCGAGAGGCGTCTGCACCCTGGCTTATAATATGACTTTTGAAAAAACCAGGATCCGGGAATTGGCCGGGCTGTATCCGGACCTCTCGGACCATCTGATGGATATCCATGACCATATTCAGGACCTGATGGTACCGTTTCAGAAGAAACAGTACTACACCAGGGCGATGGAAGGCTCCTATTCCATCAAGTATGTGCTTCCGGCGCTGTTCCCGGATGATCCGGCGCTGAACTATCACAATCTCGAAGGCGTGCACAACGGCACAGAGGCTTCGGCCGCGTTTGCCGCGATGGAGAACATGACGGAAGAAGAGCTGCCGGTCTGCCGGGAAAACCTGTTAAAATACTGCGGACTGGATACCTTTGCCATGGTGAAGGTCTGGGAGAAACTCAGAGAAACGATACAATCATAAATTGAAGAGAAACAAGACGGACCGCCGAAAGGCGGTCCACTTTTGGTGGAAGATTTGACGGAAAAGATTTTAAAACGGTAAATTTCTACCGTCGGTCTGTAAGCGTCAAACAAGTCGGCGAGTATATAAATACCCAAAGAAGTTATAGAGCAGCGACGTCTCTGAGATTGGTCCCTTTGAACTGCCGGAGAGACATAGAACATATTCGTTCCGATTTGCGCGAGAAACACGGAAATATTCGTTCCAATTTATGTTGACATGCTCACCGGCGAACGATATAATGAAATTGCCTACTTTAAACCATACGAATAAAAGGGTGGAAAACTGGGGGAAAGCTGCTATGCAACGTGATCTTTATCAGAAATTGCTGGAATGGAAAGAAAAACCTGATCGAAAACCTCTTGTTGTCAAAGGGGCACGTCAGGTTGGAAAAACATATCTTATCAAGGATTTCGGGAACCACGAATTTGATAGTTTTGTGGTGCTGAATGCAGATAAAGATCCTCGTGTACGTGAGATATTCGAGCGCGGATTTCGAATTGACCGTATCATCTCCGACATGGAGGTGCTAAGCGGACAGACAATTGTGCCGGGAAGAACGCTCATCTTTATCGATGAGGTGGGAGATGCACCGAAAGCACTTGCGGCTTTAAAATATTTTTGCGAGGATGCACCACAGTATCATATTGTCGTTGCGGGTTCATTGCTGGGACTGGCCATCCATAAAGGCGTTTCTTTTCCGGTGGGTAAAGTGGACGAACTGACGCTGTATCCTCTTTCGTTCGCGGAATTCGTACGTGCCAGACTCGGGGAGAGCAGTTATGTGCGCTTGATGATGGATCCGCTGGCAGATCTTGCAAGCCTCCGATCTGTTTTTGTTGATTCATTGAGGGAGTACTATTTCACAGGCGGTATGCCTGAAGTAGTCCAAGGAGCAGTTGACGGTAAAGACTATAAGTCTTTACGTAACATTCAAAAACAAATTCTTTCAGACTATGCGCTGGATATTTCGAAACATGCAGATCCTCAGATCCTGGGAAGAATTCATCAGGTATTGAATTCCATTCCGCAGCAGCTTGCAAAGAGCAACAAAAAGTTCGTCTACGCTGATATACAGAAAGGGGCTCGCGCAAAGGATTTCGAACTCGCGATCGAATGGCTGGTAGATGCGGGAATTGTTTATAAGGTGCCCAGAGTAAGAAAAGCCGGACTGCCGTTGAAGTTCTATGAAGATTTCTCTGCTTTTAAACTGTTTACTGTCGATCATGGTTTGATGGGTGCACAGGTTGACGCACCGATTTCCGAAATACTTCTGAAAAGCAATGTCTTCGAGGAATACAGGGGGACCTTCACGGAGCAATATGTATATGAACAGCTGATCTGCAGCGCGGAAACAGGTATTTTCTATTATGACAGCGAGAGCTCCAAACTGGAACTTGATTTCCTTATGCAGGGTGAAAACTTCCTTGCACCGATCGAAGTGAAGGCAGAGGAAAATCTGCGTTCAAAATCCCTTCGGCAGTTTTGCCTGGATTATCCTGATGCAAAAGCTTATCGGATTTCAATGTCCGATTACAGAGAGCAGGATTGGCTGACAAACATCCCGCTATATGCTGCAGTACGCCTGCCAAGTATTATTGAAAAAGGGTGATGATCATGACTTATCAGGAAGTACTTGAAAACGCAAGAAAGACCATTCTCAACTGCAAGGTATGTCCGGAGTGCAACGGACTCGGCTGCGGGAATACCCTACCCGGTCCGGGATCCAAGGCGCCCGGAAACGGCGCACACGAAAACTGGAAGGGCTGGAAGGCGATCCGCCTGAACGTCGACACCTTTGTGCCCGACACGGCGGTCGACACCGGGATGGACCTGTTCGGACACCGCTTCAGCCTGCCGATCCTGACGGGACCCATCGGCTCCATGACCCAGTACAGCAAGGAAGACGTTACCGTCGGGTTCAACGCCGCGATGATCCGCGCCTGTGCCGAAACCGGTATCGTCGACTGCTTCGGGGACGGCATCGTCGAGAAGACCGTCGCGGGTGCGCTGGAGGCCGTTGCGGAACATCCGGACTGTGCGATCCCGGTGTTCAACCCCCTGCCGAATGCGCAGATCTGCGAGAAGATCGAACGCTTTGAGTCGAGCGGAACGCTGGCGACCTGTGTGGTGGTGGACAGCGCCGGACTCAGCCACTGGAGATTCAAGGGCGAGGGTCCGGGCTCGAAGACTGTGGAGGATCTGAAGTTCCTGAAGTCCTGCACGAAGAAACCGTTTCTGATAAAAGGCATCATGACGGCAAAGGCGGCGCTGAAGGCCGTGGAGGCCGGGGCGGACGGCATCATCGTCTCCAACCACGGCGGCCGCGTGCTGCCGGATGTCCCCTCGACGGCAGAGGTGCTCCCCGAGATTGCTCGGGCGGTGAAGGGCCAGACAAAGATTATCGTGGACGGCGGGATCCGGCACGGATCGGACATGGTGAAGGCCCTCGCCCTCGGCGCGGACGCGGTCATGATCTGCAGACCCTTTGCGGTGGCGTGGTTCGGCGGAGACGCGGAAGGGATCAAGACCTATGTCGAAAAGCTGCGCGACGAGTTTACCGGGGCCATGTACATGGTCGGAGCGCGAAAGCTCGCGGATCTCTGCCCGGACATGGTACGCTGAAAAATCAGGAAAGGAAGTTCTGCGACTTGAAACTGATTCATCTCTCGGACCTGCATCTGGGAAAGCGGGTCAACGAATTCAGCATGCTGGAAGACCAGCGGGATATTCTGAAAAAAATCCTGGACATCATCGACCGGGAGAAACCCGATGCGGTGATCCTGGCGGGCGACATTTACGACAAGTCTGTTCCGCCGGCCGAAGCCGTGCAGCTGTTTGACGACTTCCTGTACAATCTCGCAAAAAGAAAACTGCAGATCTTCGTCATCAGCGGGAACCACGATTCTCCGGAGAGAATCGCGTTCGGCTCCCGCCTCCTGGACCGGAGCGGCGTGCATCTGTCCCCGGTATATCACGGGGAGGTGGAGCCGGTTGTGCTGGAGGATCCGTACGGACCGGTCTGCATCTACATGCTGCCGTTCATCAAGCCGACCCATGTGCGCCGCTGCTTCCCGGATGAGGAAATCGAGAGCTACACCGATGCCGTGGGCACGGCGATCCGGAAGATGGGCGTGGACCGCTCGGCCCGGAACGTGCTGGTGACGCACCAGTTTGTGACGGGGGCGACGCGCTCGGAATCGGAAGAGACCTCGGTGGGCGGATCTGACAATGTGGATGCGCAGGTCTTTGACGACTTTGACTATGTGGCGCTCGGACACATCCATGGCCCGCAGAACATCGATTCCGAGAGAATCCGCTACTGCGGGACACCGCTGAAGTACTCTTTCTCGGAAGCCGAGCATATCAAGTCGGTGACGGTGGCCGAACTGGCGGAGAAAGGGACGCTGCAGATCCGGACAGTTCCCCTGATTCCGAAGCACGACATGAGAGTCCTCCGCGGCAGCTATATGGAGCTGACGGCGAGACCGAACTACATCGGGACGGCGGTGGAGGACTATCTCCACATCATTCTGACGGACGCGGAAGAGATTCCGGAAGCCATGAACCGGCTCCGGGTGATTTATCCGAACGTGATGAAGCTGAGCTATGACAACCAGCGGACCAGAAGCATGAACCTGGTCGGAGGCGCGGAGGAAGTGGAGCGGAAGAGCCCGCTGGAACTCTTCGGCGAGCTGTATGAAAAACAGAACGGAACTCCGCTTTCGGAAGAACAGACGGCTTATGTCACGGCGCTGATTGAGGACATCTGGGAGGAGAGAACATGAGACCGCTGAATCTGATCATGTCGGCCTTCGGCCCCTACGCGGGGGAGGAGACCATCGACTTTGAGAAGCTGGGGAAGAGCGGACTGTACCTCATCACCGGCGATACCGGCGCGGGGAAGACGACCATTTTCGACGCGATCACATTCGCCCTGTACGGAGAGGCCAGCGGAAACAACCGCGAGGCCTCCATGCTGCGTTCCAAGTACGCCGACCCGGACCGGCCGACCTTCGTGACACTGACCTTCTCCTACGCGGGGAAGCAGTATACCGTGACGAGAAAGCCGGAGTACGAGAAGGCAAAAAGCCGCGGAACCGGCACGACGAAAAAGGCAGCGGAAGCCGAGCTCATCTGCCCCGACGGCAGAAGCGTGACAAAGCAGAGGGAAGTGACCGCGGCCATCCAGAACATTCTCGGCATCGACCGGAACCAGTTTTCCCAGATCGCCATGATCGCCCAGGGAGACTTCCTGCGCCTGCTGCTGGCAGAGACGAAAGACCGCCAGGCGATTTTCCGCGAGATCTTCCATACCGGCTACTACCAGGTCTTTCAGGAGAGACTGAAGGACGACGTCCGGGAGCTTTCCCGTGAATGTGAAAACGAACGGCGAAGCATCCGCCAGTATATCAGCGGCATGAAGTGCGCCGACGGCGATCTGTATGCCGAGAAGATCCGGAAAGCCCAGGCGGGAGAGCTCCCGACGGAAGAGGTGATGGAGCTGCTTGACCGGCTCATCGGAAAAGATACGGAACTTCTCGACCGGTGCGGCGACAGGCTCAGCGGCCTGGATGCCGAACTTAACGTACTGAACACACGGCTCGGTCGGGCAGAAGAACTGGAGAAGGCGGAACAGGCGCTGGAGAAAACCAGGGCAGAGCTGGAGAAGGCAGCGGAAGGACAGAAAGCTCTGGACGCCGCTTTTGACGAGGCCGCGGCCAGACAGCCTGAGGCTGATCGACTCGCCGCAGAGGCAGCCGCCCTGGATACACTGCTTCCGGAATATGACGCCAGAGAGAAGACCCTTCTCGAACGGAGGAATGCCGAGCTTCAGCTGATAGCGGAAAAGAAGGCACGGGAGAAGGACAGTGAGGCGCTGAATACCAATACCCAGCAGACAGAGCAGCTGCAGGCCGAACGGAAGACATTGGAGGCCGCGGGAGCACAGCGGGAAGCGCTGCTGCGGGAAAAGGACAGTGTCGAAGCAAAAGGAAAGCAGATTGCAGACGTGCTGAAGAAGCTTGATGCGGCGGATCGCCTGAAGGCAAACCTGGAAGAGGCTCAGCTGAAGTATCTTGCTGCTCAGAAAAAGTATGAGCTGACGCAGCAGCGCTATGATGACATGAATCGCGCGTTCCTGAGCGAGCAGGCGGGTATCCTTGCGCAGACACTGAGAGAGGGAGAGGCCTGCCCGGTCTGCGGCGCGACGGTACATCCTCATCCGGCGGAGCTGTCCGAAGCTGCACCGACGGAGACCCAGCTGAAACAGGCAAAGATGGAAGCAGACCGGTGCCGCCGAACTGCGGAACTGGCCAGCAGCGAAGCGGGCAGCCTCCTCGGGCAGGAAGAGGCGACCCGAAAGGAACTGAGCCAGAAGGCGGCAGAACTCTGGCCGGAACTGCCACCGGAACAAATCCGGGAAGCAGCGGAAAGCGAGCGAAAGGCCCTTCGGGAGCGCTATGCGGAGCTGAGTGCAGCTGTTACAGCAGAAGAAAAGAAGATCAAGCGCAAAGCGGAACTTGAGGAGCTGATCCCCCAGACGGAGAAGGAGCAGCAGCGCCTGCAGGAGAGCATGCAGCGCTGCAGGGAACGAATCACGGCCTGCGAGACGAAGATTCGACAGTGGGACGAGCTCCTGCGGCAGACAGAAGAGAAACTGCCCTTCCCGAGCAAAGGGGAGGCAAACCGAGAACTCGCGAGATTGAAAGGTGCCCAGCAGCGGATCCGAGAGGCCTTGACCCGGGCTGAGGAAGCGCAGCGCCGGGGAAAAACGGTCTGCATGACGCTGGAAGGCCGTGTCACCCAGCTGACAGAACAGCTCTCATCGGCAGAGAAACCTGACCGAGAGGCGCTGCGGGAAGAGAGCGAGCGGCTCAGCAAAGAGAAGCAGGAGCTGAGCCAGCTGAACGCGGATGTTCTGCTGCGGCTGAACGCCAATCACACTGCCCGGAGCGGCATCCTGAAACAGGGAGCGGAGCTTGAGCAGCTGGAAAAGAAACTCACCTGGGTGAAGGCGCTCTCCGACACCGCCAACGGAACCGTATCGGGCAAAGAGCGGATCATGCTGGAGACCTATGTCCAGACAAGCTTCTTTGACCGGATGATCAACCGGGCGAACACAAGATTCTTCATCATGTCGGGCGGACAGTATGATCTGAAACGGCGGGATGTCGCGGATAACCTGAGATCCCAGAGCGGCCTGGAGCTCAGCGTGATCGACCACTTTAACGGCACGGAGCGCAGCGTCAAGACCCTCTCGGGCGGAGAATCCTTCAAGGCGTCGCTCTCCCTGGCGCTCGGGCTCTCCGATGAGATCCAGTCCTCGGCGGGCGGCATCCAGCTCGACACCATGTTCGTGGACGAGGGCTTCGGCTCCCTGGACGAAGAATCGCTGGAGCAGGCAATGAAGGCGCTCTCGGGCCTGACGGAGAGCAACCGCCTCGTTGGAATCATCTCTCACGTTTCGGAGCTGAAGGAGCGGATCGACCGGCAGATCGTCGTGAAGAAAGACCGGAGCGGTGGCAGCCACGCCGAAATCATCTGAGCGATACTCAGCTATGCTCCAAAATGATGTTATCTGCTGCATCATGCTCTCTCCCCGCCGGAGGCGGGGAGAGAGCATGAGAATTATTATTCTAGAATTATTATTCTGTAAAGCAGCATAAAAAGTTGCACAAGAAATTCGACCGATGAGATAGGAAAATTCAGAAGCATGCATGAAAATGCGGCTTTTCGTTGACAAACAAATCACACGGGCATATAATCAGCCCATCAACAGGAAGGAGCGTCCAGTTCTGATGCGTAACAACCGTCACAGCTTCATGATGATGGCGATGCACATGTGCGGCATGTGCATGATGATGCGCGCGCAGAATTACGCTTCGCCCGATTGATAAGCCATCTGAAAATCAGATTTTCAATATTCTGACAAGAAGAGGACTTGGATGCGAGCGAGCGTCCGGGTCTTTTTTTATTGCCGGAACAGGACAGGAGTTGGACAGGTTTTATGATTGAACTCAGCCACATCTCGAAGACCTACGTCGCACCGGACAAAAAGGTCATCGCACTGGAAGATGTGAACATCCGGGTCGAGGCAGGTCAGGTCTACGGGATTGTCGGATATTCCGGCGCTGGCAAGTCCACGCTGGTACAATGCATCAATTTTCTGGAACGGCCGGATGCCGGGAGCATCCGCATCGACGGCT
>JAGAFT010000217.1 GCA_017627975.1 Oscillospiraceae bacterium | reverse complement strand
GCAGTACTACCAGCCGCCACAGAAAGTCGCCTGAACGTTTTAACTCATTGCCATAAATTGTGGCTCTGTCAGGCAGGGCTTGGTTTTTGCGGCTTTTTCCAGGAGCTCACCGGCTCATTTTTCGCATTAACCGTCCCCCTGTCTCCCCGACGAACATTCCACTTTGTCCAAAGCCGATCTCCGTTCCTTCCTGATGACGAAGGACAAGGACGCCGTGCGAAAGCTCTTTACCGAGCTCTCTGCCACGAAGTTTTCCGAGATCCCGGAGGACCGTTACCCGGAGGTCATGGCCAAAGCGCAAGATCTCCCGGATAAGGAGGCCTCCTGATGGGCCCGACCTCACATTCCGTCCTCGGCCCCTCCAAGGGGGAGCTCATTGTCCACTGCCCGCCGAGCTTCCGCCTCTCCGAAGGCATCGATGAGGAGGCCAGCGAGTACGCCCTCTCCGGCACGGCCGCCCATGAGCTGGCCGAGTACAAGGGCCGCCGGATCCTTGGCCTGCCCGCCGGGTCCCGTCCGGTCTCGGACTTTGATTCCGATGAAATGGAAGAGGCCACCGACGAGTACGCCGATCTGCTCCGCGACCGCGTGGACCAGCTGCGGCTCCGCTGCCCGGATCCTCTGATCCTCTTCGAGACCCGTGTCACCATGGGCGATTTCGTCCCCGATTCCTTCGGCACCTCGGACTTCCTCGCCGTTTCGGATGACGAGCTTCTGGTTGTTGACTTCAAGTACGGCTATCAGGAGATCTCCGCCGTCGAGAATATCCAGATGCGCATGTACGCCCTCGGCGCCACGCTGCAGCTGCACCATCTCTACGATTTCACTGCCGTCACCATGATCATCTGCCAGCCCCGCATCCACAACACCTCCACCTGGAGCATCACCCTCGCGGACCTCCTGGACTGGGCCGAACATGTGCTGAAACCGGCTGCCGCCCTCGCGGCGAAAGGGGAGGGAGACTTCGCTCCCGGACCCTGGTGCACGAAGTATTACTGCCGTGCCCGCACCCGCTGCCGGGCCCGCTGCGAAGAGCTCCTCCGTCTGGCCCAGCTGGAATTTAAGCCCGCGCCCCTTCTCTCCGATGAAGAGCTGGCCTGCGTCATGGACAAGGCCGACGACCTCGCCAAGTGGTCTGAAGAGATCTTTGCCTATGCCACCGCCCAGGCCGTCTCCCATGGCAAGACCTATCCCGGCTGGAAGCTGGTGACCGGCCGTTCCGTCACGAAGCTGGCCGACGAGTCCGGTGCCGTGAATGCTGCCCACAAAGCGGGCCTCACCGATGACCAGCTTTATAAGAAATCCCTTGTCACCCTCACCGAGCTGAAAAAGCTCCTCGGCAAGGATCGTTATGAGGAACTGATCCTGCCCTTTACGAAAAAAAGCACGCCCAAGCTGACCCTGACCCGCGAGACCGACCGCCGGGAAGCTGTCAGCCGCGGCGCAGCCGATGATTTTAACGATTAAAAAGGAGTAAACGAAATGAACGAATTCACCGCTTCCCTCATGTCCGACACCAAGATCCGCACGGGCAAAGTCCGCGTTTCCTATGAGCATCTCTGTGAGCCCGCGTCTGTGAATGACAGCGAGCCGAAATACTCCGCCTGTGTCCTGATCCCCAAGGAGGATACCCAGTGCATCGAAACCCTGGAACTGGCCGTCGAGCATGCCAAGAAGAAGGGCATCGAGAAGTACGGCAAGGCCTTTGCCGGTCCGAAGATGCGCAGTCCCATTCACGACGGCGACGTCGAGAAGGCGGGCGACCCGGCTTATGCGGGCATGTGGTATGTGAACATCACGTCCCGCGAAAAGCCCCAGATCGTCGGCCCGGACCGCCGTCCCATCACGGATCCCTCCGAGATCTATTCCGGCATCTGGGGCCGTTTCACCATGAACGCCTACCCCTACAACCGCTCCGGCTCCGGCATCTCCTTCGGCCTTCTGAACTTCCAAAAGCTGGAAGACGATGAGCCCCTTGGCGGCTTCCGTGCCTCCGCCGCCGCCGACTTCGGCGACCCCGAAGAAGACGACTGGCTGTGATGTGTCAGGGATGTGTCAGGGGGTGTGGAAGACAGGGGGACGGTTCTTCTGTCTTCCCTGAGACAGCAAGAACCGTCCCCGCTGTCTTCCACCCCCGCCCTTAATTACTCATTGAACATTTATGAAATCACTCCACATCGACATCGAAACCTATTCCTCCCGTGACCTGACCAAGTGCGGTCTCTACGTCTACACGGAGGCCCCGGACTTCGAGATTCTCCTCTTCGGTGTCTCCGTGGACGAGGGACCCGTGCTCTGTTACGACCTCGCCCGCGGAGATCGCCTCCCGCCGGAGATCGTGGACGGCCTCCTCAGTGATGAGGTTCTGAAGTACGCCTTCAACGCCTCCTTCGAGCGCCGCTGCCTCAGTGTTTACCTTCATCGCTACCTGGACCCGCATTCCTGGCGCTGCGCCATGGTCCATGCCCTCTATCTCGGGCTTCCCGGATCCCTGCGCGGCGTCGGGGAGGCGCTGAATCTCGAGAAGCAGAAGCTGGAAACCGGCCGTGACCTGATCCGCCTCTTCTCGGTCCCGCGCAAGCCTACCGAACGCAATCCCGCGACCCGTGTCTACCCTGACGAGGAACCGGAGAAGTGGGAGCTTTATAAGACCTACAACATCCGCGATGTCGAGACCGAGCTCGAGATTGAGCAGCGTCTTTCCCGCTACCCGGTGCCGGATTTTGTCTGGCAGCAGTATGTCCTCGATCAATATTCCAATGACCTGGGCGTCGGGATCGACACGGATCTCGCCCGGCAGGCCATCCGCTGCGACGAGCTCTACCGCGACCGCTATCTTTCCCGCGCCCGCGAGCTCACCGGCATTGACAATCCCAATTCTCCGCTGCGCCTGCGCGAGTGGTTCATGGCGCATGGTGTAGAGCTGGCTTCCCTCGCCAAGTCCGATGTCACCGAGGCCCTTGCAAGCTGTGAGGGCGAACCGAAGGAAGTGCTCGAACTTCGTCAGCTCCTCTCCCGGTCCAGTGTCCGGAAGTATGATGCCATGCTTGCCTGCACCGCCTCCGACGGCCGGGCCCACGGCCTGCTTCAGTTCTACGGCGCCGCCCGCACCGGTCGCTGGGCCGGACGCCTCGTCCAGGTCCAGAATCTTCCCCAGAATCACCTGCCCGATCTGGAGCTGGCCCGCTCCTTAGTTCGGCAGGGCGACTTCGATTCCGTCGAACTCTTCTTCGATTCCGTTCCCGACACCCTTTCTCAGCTGATCCGCACCGCCTTTGTCCCTGCGCCGGGGAAGAAGTTCATCGTCTCCGACTACGCCCAGGTGGAGGCCCGCTGCCTGGCCTGGCTGGCAGGGGAGAAGTGGCGCATGGAGATGTTCGCCCGCGGCGATGATCTCTACTGCACATCCGCTTCCCAGATGTTCCACGTCCCCGTCGTAAAAAACGGTGTCAACGGCCATCTCCGGCAGCGCGGAAAAGTGGCCGAGCTGGCCCTCGGTTACGGCGGCGGCACCGGCGCGATGATCGCCATGGGCGCGTCCCGCCTGGGCATCCCGGAAGAGGATCTCCAGGGTATCGTGGATGCATGGCGTGCCTCAAACCCGGCCATCGTCTCCCTCTGGTGGGAGATCGACCGGGCCGCCCTGACCTGCCTCCGGGAGAAGAAGCCGGTCGAGCTGAAAAGCCTGCTCTTCACCTATGAGTCCGGCTTCCTGTTCATCCGTCTTCCCTCCGGGCGGCGTCTTGCCTATCCGCGCCCCCGCATTGTCCGGAGTGACTTTGGCCGCGACGAGCTCTCCTATTACAGCTGCGGCACCGGCCGAAAGTGGGAGCGGACCAATGCCTACGGCCCGAAACTCTGCGAGAACATCATCCAGGCCATCGCCCGTGATCTCCTCGCCGAGGCCATCATCCGCCTGGACGATCACGGCCTCGCGACCGTCATGCATGTCCATGATGAGGTCATCCTGGAGACCACCCCCGATGTAAAGGTCGAGGATGCCTGCCGCATCATGGCCGAGACTCCTTCCTGGGCCCCCGGCCTGCTTCTGGACGCCGCCGGCTTCGAGTGTCCCTTCTACCAGAAGGATTAGCTGCTGCTTCCCAGCGGACACGGGGACTGTTCTTGCCGCCCTAGGAAGACAGCGGGGACGGTTCTTGCTGTCTCCACTGAGACAGAAGAACCGTCCCCCTGTCTTCCCCTCGCCACTTTTCACTTTTCTCTCTGCACTTTCCACATTCCACTTTGTAACGAGGTGTTTTATGAAGATTGCCGTCGGCAACCGCCGCACACAGAAAAAATGGGTCAACCGCGACTGGACCTGGGAGGAGCTTCTTTCCCGCTGCTCCCAGACCGTCCGCACATCCGAGACCGTCGCCGAATACCGCAAGCTTCCCAAGCCGCGGCAGGACCAGATCAAGGATGTCGGCGGCTTTGTCGGCGGCGCCCTGAAACAGGGGACGCGCAAAAACGGCTTCGTCCTCTGCCGCAGCCTCCTCACGCTGGACCTGGACCATGCCGTCCCCGGCATCTGGGAGGAGCTGAGTATGTTCTTTGACTTCCGCTGCCTCCTGTATTCCACTCACAAGCACACCCCCGAAGCGCCCCGCGTCCGCCTGATCGTCCCGCTCTCCCGGGAAATCTCCGCCGAGGAATACGCCCCGGTCTCCCGCATGGTGGCTCGCGACATCGGCATCGAGATGGTGGATGATACCTGCCACGAGCCCGCCCGCCTCATGTACTGGCCCTCCACTTCTTCTGACGGCGAGTTCCTCTTCGAGTCCCAGGACGGGCCCCTGCTGGATCCGGATAAGATTCTTGCCCGCTACCGGGACTGGCATGATACCTCTCAGTGGCCCATGAGCTCCCGCCAGTCCGAGATTGTGAAGCGCAGTGTCGCGAAACAGGCCGACCCTCTGGAAAAGCACGGCGCGGTCGGCGCTTTCTGCCGCACCTATGACATCGATGCCGCCATCGAGGCCTTCCTCTCCGATGTCTACCGCCCCTCCGCCCTGGAAGGTCGTTACGACTACATCCCCGCCGACAGCACCGCCGGTCTCGTCACCTATGAGGGCCGCTTCGCCTACAGCCATCATGCCACCGACCCCGCCTGCGGACAGCTCCTGAACGCTTTCGATCTCGTCCGCGTCCACCGCTTTTCAGAGCTGGACGACAAGGCAAAGCCCGACACCGCCTCCACCGCGCTTCCGTCCTATACCGCCATGTGTACCTTTGCTTTGCAGGATGAAGCGGTCCGTTCCTTGCTGGCCAGAGAGCGGGAAGAAGAGGCCGAGGCGGACTTCGCCGAGCCGAACCCGGCCCCTGACCCCAACTGGCAGACCGCCTTGGAGCTGGATAAGGACGGCGGCATCCGCGAGACCCTCACCAACTTTGTCGAAATCCTCCGCCACGACCCCCGCCTGCAAGGCATCTGCTACAACGAGCACCGCTGCGGCATTGATGTCCGCGACCCGTCCCTTCTCCCGTGGAAGCCTCTCAAGCGCGGCTGGTCCGACGCAGACCTCGCATCCCTGTCCTCTTACCTGGACCGTGTTTACCACATCTACAGCCAGCAGAAGCTCAAGTCCGCCTTGCTCACCGCCGCTTCCGAGCGTGCCTTTCACCCTATCCGGGAGTATCTGGAAAGCCTGCCGCCCTGGGACGGTACGTCCCGCCTGGATACCCTCCTGATTGATTACCTCGGTGCCGAGGATCGCCCCTACACCCGCGCCGTGATCCGCAAGGCCCTGATTGCCGCCGTGGCCCGTGTCTATCGTCCCGGCGAAAAGTTTGACTACATCCTCGTCCTCTCCGGGCCCCAGGGCGTCGGCAAGTCCACGCTCTTTGCCCGCCTTGGCGGCAGCTGGTTCTCCGACTCCATGACCATCTCCGACATGCGCGACAAGACCGGCCCCGAAAAGCTGCAGGGCTACTGGATTGTCGAGCTCTCCGAAATGACCGGCGTCCGGAAGATCGATGTCGAGACCGTCAAGAGCTTCGCCTCCCGCCAGGATGACAAGTTCCGCGTCGCCTATGGCACCGTTGTGGAAAGCCATCCGCGCCAGTGCGTCATCTTCGGCACCACCAATGCCACCACCGGCTTTCTCCGGGATGTGACGGGCAACCGCCGCTTCTGGCCGGTTACCGTCTACGGCGGCACCGCCCGCCACCCCTGGGATCTGGATTCCGATACCGTTTCGCAAATCTGGGCCGAGGCGCTGGCTGCCTTCCGCAAAGGGGAAGAGCTGATCCTGAAAGGGGAGGAGGCGCGTCAGGCTATGGAGATGCAGCAGGACGCCCTGGAGAGCGACGACCGCGAAGGCCTCGTCCGCCAGTATCTTGATACCCTTCTCCCGGAAGACTGGCCGAAGATGTCCCTCTCCGAGCGCCGCCTCTTCCTCGCCGGTGACGACTACAGCGCGGCCGAGCGCGTCGGCACACTCCGCCGTACCAAGGTCTGCAACCTCGAACTCTGGGCCGAGTGCTTTGGCCGTGATCCCACCGCCATCCGCAAGCAGGATTCCTACGAGCTCACCGCCATCATGAGCCACCTCGGCGGCTGGAAGCGCTATGACGGAAACGTCTCCGGCAAGCTTTCCTTCGGCCTCTACGGTTCCCAGCTCGCCTTCGTCCGGCGAGAATAACCCAGCGGACACATGTGCCCAGCGGACACGGGGACTGTTACCTCTGTCCGGGAGGACAGGGTGACCGTCCTCTGTGTCCGCCCCGCGGGACATCGACTGCTGCTTCATTTATCATTTCCCATTTAACATTGTTATGTCCGTTCTTTATGGGAAATCCATGGGAAATGGCCGCCCGCCAGCCCAGTATCTTCAGGCTCTCTCCGACATCCATTTCCGTATTTCCCATTTTTTCTAACATTTATAAAAAGTAATGGATAGGGGATGCATTCTATACCCGTATATACCCGTATAGAGTTTTCACCCCTTCGGAAATACTTCTCAGCAATGACGTCCTCACAAGCTCCGGATCGTTCGCTTCCCTGTTGCGACAGGAAAGCTCATTCCCTCCGCTGCTCGTCCTTTTCACGCCAGACCCGTTTCACTGGGCTCTGTCGTGATATGAAATGGAGTTTTTATATGCTTGAAAAAACCGTTGAGCACAAACTTGTCCTTGCCGTTCGCAATCTGGGTGGCCTCTGCCTCAAGTTCGTGAGCCCTGGCATGAGCGGTGTCCCGGACCGGATCGTCCTGCTGCCCTGTGGACGCCTCGCCTTTGTAGAGCTCAAGGCCCCCGGCAAGAAACCCCGCCCGCTCCAGCTCCATTGTCACGCCCTGCTCCGCACCCTCGGCTTCAAGGTCTTCGTCCTGGACCGCCCCGAAGACATTCCTGCCATGCTGGATACTGTCCTCAATTGAACATTGAACATTTCACATTGAACATTATGGAATTTACCCCTCACTCTTATCAGCAGTATGCCATCGACTTCATCCTCTCCCATCCCGCTTGCGGCCTGCTGCTGGATCTCGGCCTTGGAAAGACCGTCATTACCCTCACCGCTCTCCAGGAACTGATCTTTGACCGCTTCGAGGTTGACCGCGTTCTGATCATTGCGCCCATTCGCGTCGCCCTGACTACCTGGCCCAATGAGATTGAGAAGTGGGACCATCTTCGCGGCCTGACCTATTCTGTCGTGACCGGCCCTCCGGAAGCGAGAAAAGCCGCTCTGCGGAAACTAGCTTTGGTTTACATAATAAACCGCGAACAGGTCCCATGGCTTGTCGAGTCCGGCCTCTTTGACTTTCGCGGCTGCTGCATCGTCGTCGATGAGCTTAGTTCTTTCAAGAGTCCCAAGGCCAAGCGCTTCAAGGCCCTTCGCAAGGTCCGCGCCAAAGCCGCCCGCTTCATCGGCCTCACCGCGACCCCGGCCTCAAATGGGCTGCAGGATCTTTGGGCGCAGATCAATCTCATCGACATGGGCGAGCGCCTCGGCCGTTCCGTCACCGGCTACCGCGAGCGCTACTTCGTCCCGGATCGGCGCAGCAGGGAAGTGGTCTTCACCTACAGGCCCAAACCCGGCGCGGAAGAGATTATCTATCGGACCATTTCCGACATCTGTGTCTCCATGAAGGGCTCGGATTATTTGAAGCTCCCGGACCTGATCCGCACCACCTGTCCGGTCACCATGACTCCCCGCGAACAGGCCCAGTACGACCGCCTGAAGAAGGACCTGGTTCTCTATCCATCCACAAGGAAGACAGCAGGGACGGTTCTTGCTGTCAAGGACACGGGGACTGTTTCATCTGTCCGGGAGGACAGTGTGACCGTCCCCTGTGTCCGACCCGACAAGCTCTGTCTTCCGGGACCCACCGCACCCGTCGTAACCGCCTCCAATGCAGCTGCGTTGGCCAACAAGCTTTCCCAGCTTGCCAACGGCTGCGTCTACTCCGATGACGGAACGCCCATCGAGTTCCACAGCCAGAAGCTGGATGAATTGGAATCCATCATCGAGCAATTAAACGGCAACCCCGTCCTTGTGGCTTACTGGTATCGCCACGACGCCGAGCGGATCCGCACACGCCTCGACCGTATGGGTGTACCGTATGCCGACATCAGTTCTCAGGAATCAATTTCAAAGTGGAATGCCGGCGAGCTTCAGGTTGGCCTGATCCATCCCGCCTCCGCCGGCCACGGCCTGAACCTTCAGGAGGGCGGCTGTCATCTTGTCTGGTTTGGCTTGACATGGTCTCTCGAACTCTACGCCCAATTAAACGGCCGCCTCTATCGCCAGGGCCAGCAGCGCCCCGTCACCATCCAGCATATCGTGACCCGCGGCACCATCGACGAGCGGATCCTTGCCGCCCTGGAATCCAAGTCCATGACCCAGGACGCCCTCATCGACGCCGTGAAAGCGACCCTCTCTCCCTCATGACACGGGGACTGTTACATCTGTCCGGGAGGACAGGGTGACCGTCCTCTGTGTCATGACGTGCGAGGCCACATCTCTTACCAATTTATCATTTCTCATTGAACATTCTCCAAAGGAGGTCGTAAAGTGCAAATCATCGATTCTGACCTTGATCTTGACCACACCCCGCGCACCTACCGGGACCATCACCTGGAACCCGGCCGCATCGTGGATGACTTCCGCCGTTCCGGCAAGCACCAGGTTGAAGTGCTCTTCACCGTCCATGAATACAAGCATGCCTACAGCTGCCGCAATACCCTTGCCACCACCATCATCCGCATGAACCTTCCGCATATCCAGGCCCGAACCCTGAACGGCCATGTCTATCTGGTGAATACCCTGATCCCTCGAACTACTCTCACCGAGCGAAAATCGAAATATTACTACCGCAAGCGCCGTTCTGCGAAAGGGGAGTGAGAACATGACGAACCGCGACCGCCTTTTGTCCGATCTCCATAATCTGCAGTATGACCGTCAGGCAATCCAGCTCCTTCATGACGACCTCACCCGGATCTCCAATGACCTGAAGGATGATGTGCTCAGTCCCTCGGAGCTTGCTTCCCTGCGTGAAGAGCATAAGTGCTTGACGGAATCCCTGAAGCTGACCGTGAATCATGTTGCCCGTCTGGAACGCCTGCTTGGTTTCCTCTCCCCGGAAGAGCAGCTGGTGCTTGACCGCATGCTGATCCATCCCTATAAGCGATGCACCCTCGACCTGATGGAAGAGCTCCACTGTGAGATGAGTTCTGTCTACCGTCTCCGCGCCGCAGCCATAGAAAAGCTCCTGCACCTTCGTTACGGCGCAGGAGCGGGGGAATAACATTCTTGATTTGATGCTTCTATGATCAGATCAAATTATCCACCGGTATTCTATCATTCGAAGATGATTCCTCCCTTATAACGGTCAGAACAAAATAGAGAACTCCATATCACAAGTTAATAGGAATAAAAAAGCCGCCCTGCATCTGATGCGGAGCGGTTTAGCGATTCCTCTCGGGATTGTTCGTCTGGCAAAGGATGTTGTCGATGCTTACCCCATAAAAATTGGAAAGCTTTACCAGAATCTCATCTGTCAATTGCTGTACCCCGGTCTCGATATAGCTGTACTTTCTCTGCGTGATTCCGATTTTTTCTGCAATCTGTTGCTGCGTCATGTCCGAGTCTTCGCGAAGATCTTTGATTCTGTTGTTCACCCGGACATCACCACCGCTTATATGCTGCCCAGACTATAGCATAGATAAAAATTGTGCTATTGACTTTTAGATAAATATTATTTAAAATTTTCTCGATTGATCATTTCGCTGAAAAGAATATGAAGTAACGATAATGTTAAAAACAGGAGAGCGTATGAATTCTGAACATCCGTTCGTCCCGACCGCGCGAGAAAACTTCTGGCCAATGCTTAAAAGTGAATGGCTGCAATGGCGGCTGAACAAAACCCCGCTGTGGAACATCCCTATGCGCAATTGGCTGTTGCGCCATTTGATAGCGGAAATCGACGGCCCGGTATTTGCAATCCAGAATCCTTTTCACATCTCATTCGGAAACAACACGCATATAGGGAAAAACTTTTTTGCCAATAATAACTGTATTATCTATGACCACGAGGCTGTTCATATTGGAGACAATGTGATGCTGGGACCCAATGTCATTATTACAACAGCTTCTCACCCTTTAGAGGCAAAAGCCAGAGCGTACTGTCATCTGCCTACGAGCTTTGACCCCTATAAGCGGGCATACAGTGAAGAGAACAAGCCGATCACAATTGGCAATAATGTTTGGATTGCTGCCGGGGCGATTATCTGCCCGGGAGTGACAATAGGGGATAATACCGTAATCGGTGCCGGAAGCGTTGTAACCAGAGACATCCCGGCGAATGTTCTCGCCTGCGGTGTTCCTTGTAAGGTAGTGAAGGAACTGAATGAGACCGAATAATACCCCCGACTCGGGGCCTCTTTCCAATAATTCGTAGTATATTATTTTGCTGAAAGGATAAATCATAACATGACTGGATATCCGTCTATTGATAAGCCGTGGTTGAAATACTACTCCAAAGAGGCAATCAATGCTCCTTTGCCTGAAATGACTATGTACCAATATATCTGGGAGAATAATAAAGATCACCTCTCTGATATCGCATTACGGTACTATGGAACAAAAATCACTTACGGCAGATTGTTTGACAATATAAAAAGAGCAGCAAGTGCATTTTATTCTATGGGCGTGCGGGCAGGTGATATTGTAACCATCATGTCCATGCATACGCCTGAAACGATTTATGCGATTTATGGACTAAACTATATCGGCGCAGTGGCAAATCTGGTGTATATGACGTTGACGGAGGAAGAAATTGCAGACAGATTAAGTAAAACGAAGTCAAAGCTCTTCTTGATTCTTGATGTGGCGTTAGATAGAGTTGGACAAACCATAAATAATCTCAAGATACCTATCATTGTATTGTCTGTCTCTGACTCCATGCCTCCTATTATGAAATCATTGTATCAATTGAAAAACAGGAAAAAGAAGCATAGTTATATAGCATATTCAGTATTTATTCATAAAGATGTTAGTTTGGCGCCTCTGGCTGATAACTCTATTTCAACGGCAATTATTGTTTATACAAGTGGAACAACAGGTGAACCTAAGGGTGCTATGCTGAGCAACGATGCACTCAATGCGCATTCTTGTCAAGAACTATATGCAAACTTTGGCTTTGCTCGAAAAAAGACTTTTATGCATATCTTACCACCGTTTGTTGGGTTCGGGATATCGCACATTCATCTTGCACTAAATGCAGGCATTGACAGCTATTTATGGATTGAACTCGATCAAGATAAAATTGCAAAGGCTTTTTTTAAGATTAAGCCCAACTATTTTGTTGGTGGGCCAGCTTTGATTGATGCATTTTTAAAACATCATAGAGAAAACCTTAAAAATCTAGAATTATTTGTTGGCGGGGGCGAAGCTCTCGCAGATAGCAAAGAACAGGAATTTAATAATTACCTCCGGCAAAGTAATACTCATGCGCTATATTGTAATGGTTATGGCATGACGGAAACGAGCTCTACTCTTTGCTGTAGTACAAATACCTATCACAAACACGGAAGTGTTGGTCTTCCTATGCCAAAGACAATAGTAAAAATCATTGATCCAGAAGATGGACATGAGCTTCGCTATGGTGAAATAGGTGAATTGTGTTTTCAAACACCCAACATAATGAGTGGTTATTACAATAACTCGTATGAAACAGATCGCATTATGTTACATGATAATCAAGGGAAGCAATGGATACGGACAGGGGATTTAGGAATAGTAGATGAAGACGGATTTGTTTATATCAAAGGGAGAATCAAAAGAATTGAAATTACTATGGGAAAGGATGGGATGGCTTATAAGTTGTTTCCACTGCGCATAGAAGAAAAAATATTGGGAAGTGATTTCGTAGAAAAATGTGCAGTGGTTATTTTGAATGATGAGCTCAGAATCCATGTGCCAGTTGTTTTTGTTACCTTACATCCTAATCATAACTCGAATGAAGTAAATGAGCAGAGTATTTGGCAGATTTGCAAAGAGCATTTATCAGCCCACGAGCAGCCTGTCAGAATAAATATCCTTGAAACTATGCCAATGACTCCTAGTGGCAAAATCGACTACCGGGCATTGGAAAAGCTGGTGGAAGAAAAAAGACAATAAATATGGAAAAGCTGTAAGTAGAGATCGGGCTTAGCCATATGTCAATCTGCCCCGTTTTTGCCCGCCTGTGATGCCCAGCCACTCTCCGCCACAGCGGTGAGATTTCCCCGCCGGGTACGCCCTTTCTCCCCGCTAGGCGGAAGACCCTGCGCCTTCATCTTAATCAATGACACCTGTGTCATGAGATTCCATAACCCATCTATAAAATTTCCGAATTTTAGTCCATAGAAAAAATACGAAAAGACTTGACAGCGGTGTCATAGCCTTCAACAGGAGAGCGCAATCAAACGGAAGCGCCCCCTTGCCATACACTCCATACTGTGGTATCCTATCCACAAGCAAAGGCACAAACCCGGTGCGGTCAGTCCTCTTTTCTTCCTCTGGAACGATAGGAGGGCAGCTTCTTATGATCTCCCTCCGGAAAGGAGGGCTGCCCAATGGTGTCATATTCCGAGCTGATCCAGCTTGGCATTTTAATCGTTGGTATTATCAGCCTGTTCATTCAGGCAAATAAGAAGTGACCGCCGGTTCCCTTCCAAAGATCGGCGATCACTTCAAAGAACTTTATGAGGGCTGACCGCTAAAAACCGGTCCAGTGCCTTTGTGTTTATATTATATGCGGAAAGTTGGCAGTTGTCAACTTTTCTTTGTTTTTCAGACACAATAACCGTTACGGTTCAGAGAGGATTGTTCGGTCCGTTATACCGGCAGCAGAACATCGTGATATCATCGAACTGCGGTGTATGATCCGTAAAGCGGTTTACGGCATCGTGTACGTGGCGGATGATCTCTTCCGGAGCACTGGTTTCACCTTCATTCAGGGCCTCGATCAGCCGCTCTTCACCGAAGAATTCATTGAATTCGTTGATTGCTTCCGGAATGCCGTCCGTGTAGACAAAGAGACAGTCTCCGGGATGCAGTGTAAATTCACGGTTTTTATATTCGGCTTTTTTAAGGGCGCCCGGGCAATAGAACTGGTTCCGTGCCTTCGCAGAGCGCAGGAGTTGAAATCGACTCAGTACAAGGTGTTCCGCTATTCAATCGTCCCCAGTTCGTCCAGGTTGAGCTCGAAGGCCGGGATAAAGTGCTTCAGGAAGTAATCCACCTCCGGCATGTGGCTCTCTTCCAAGAGCCTGCGTGTCTGGACTTCCGCGGAGAGGAACTCGTTGTTGCCGGCCTTGCGCTCTTCAATGCACTTGATGTAGGCCGAGAGCTTGTCGGCCGCCTTGACGAGGTCGTGGACCCGCGCCTCGGTCTCCCCGGAAAGGAG
>JAGAFT010000216.1 GCA_017627975.1 Oscillospiraceae bacterium | reverse complement strand
TGGCACCGGCGATCAGCGAGCCCATGTCCAGCGAGAACAGGGTCTTGTCCTTGAGGTTGTCCGGCACATCGCCCTTGACGATCCGCTGGGCAAGGCCTTCGGCGATGGCGGTCTTGCCGACGCCGGGTTCACCGATCAGAACCGGGTTGTTCTTGGTCTTGCGGGAGAGGATGCGGATGACGTTCCGGATCTCGTTGTCACGGCCGATGACGGGGTCGAGCTCGTTCTCCCTCGCCCGCTTGACCAGATCCGTGCCGTACTTGGTGAGCGCGTCATAGGTGCTCTCGGGATTGTCGCCGGTGACCGGAGAGGACTTCACCTTGGAGAGCTCTGCGGTAAAGGCGTTCTTTGTGATGCCATGGTCGGAGAAGATCCGCTTGATGGCGGCGGTGGGGGAGGCGAAGATGCCGATCATCAGATGCTCCACCGAAACATAGGAGTCTCCCATTGACTTGGCGGCCTTCTCGGCCGCGGTCAGGATCCGGTTGGTCTCCGGAGAGAGATACGCGTCGGAGGTGCTGCCCACCTTCGGCAGGGCGGAAATGGCGGTGTCAAGCTCTGCCAGCACGGCATTGCAGTCGACACCCATCTTTCCCAGCAGGGAGGGGATCAGACCGCCGTCCTGGTCGACCAGGGCATAGAGCAGGTGTTCCGGCGTGATGTAGTTGTTTCTGTTTTCAAGGGCCATGGACTGGGCAGTCTGGATGACCTCAAGGCTTTTCTGGGTCAGGTTCTGTGCATTCATATGTCAAACCTCCTTTGAGAGATTATGCGGAATCTGTTTACATAATATAATATTACGTTATCTGATTAGGCCGTTCAGAAAGCGCGGAAAGGGGAAAGACTGCTCCGCGCGATCGAAAGCGGTCAGAAACCGGTCAGATATGGATGGGGCTGTTGAGCATCTGGGAATAATAGGCGGCCTCCACCTCGTGTGCGTTCAGGCGCCCGCTGACATAGGCCTTCATCAGCTTGTCAAAGAGCTTGATGTATTCCGAGAGGGCCGAAGCCAGCTGATCCGTGGTACAGTCGCGGTCGGGCGCGGAGATGCTTCTTGTAAAGCGCCCGTCATACAGGGCGTAATGCTGGCGGTGTCCGACCTTCGGGGCGAGGTGGGCGTCCTCAATGCTCTTCCAGAGACGGAAGAACTCGGTCATCACGCTGATCAGCGCGCTGGACTGGGTCCGGAAAACCACGGACAGCTCGCCGATGTTCTCCTCCTCACCGCGGAAGAGCTGAACCTCGTATTTTACCGTCGGGCGGTACTTGTATTCAAGCGAGCTCTTGAGCGACATGCTGTAGCTGTTCGGGGCGAAGAACGGCACCAGATCGCTGCTCGGCTGCATCAGCTGCTCAATGGCCGAGAGCACGTCGTTGATCCGGCGTTCCGGAGTGGTGTAGTTCACATACTCCGCGAGGATCTGGTTAATCAGGGCGGAACGGTTGGTCCCGAGACGGTGGGCCAGGAGATCCACTTCCCGGACGACCTCGTCGTTCAGCATCAGACTATATAATGTCTTTTTCAAAAAGATCATTCCCTTCCGAAGAATTCACCGGAGAGCCCTGCTCCCCCATGACAGCTGCATTATAACGCAGGCATCTAAATTTGTCAATAGAAATATATAAAATTAAAAACAAAAAATATAAAACAAAGCAAAGACGATGAAACGAGCCCATCGGCGGCGGTCGGGCGGATGGAAGCGGAAGGGCAGAAAGTTCAGAAGAAATTAACAGGGGAGCCGGATTCTGCCCTTGCGCTTGATGACGATTTCGCATATAATAGGCAAAGATTTTGCAAATGGATCGGAGAGAAGAAGGAATGAAGAGGACAGGCAGGCAAATTCTGTCGCTGATGATGACAATTCTGCTGCTTGCGGTGATGTGCACGGCGGCGTTTGCGGAAG
>JAGAFT010000215.1 GCA_017627975.1 Oscillospiraceae bacterium | reverse complement strand
GGGCCCGCTCCCGGCGGTTCAGCTTCTGAAGATCCGCACCGTCAAAGCGGAGGCTTCCGCTCTCCGGCGTCTGGATGCCGAGGATGTTTTTGAACAAAGTCGTCTTGCCTGAACCATTCCGGCCCAGAAGGATGCCGATCTCCCCGGTCCGAAGCGTCAGATTGACCCCGTCCAGAACCAGCGGGCCGCGGCGGGAATAGCGAAAACGAAGATCCCGAATCTCCAGCATCAGTTGTGCTCCCCCTTCCCGGAAAAGATAATGGCAAGGAAGAAAGGCGCGCCCAGCAGAGAGGTGATCGCACCTACCGGGAGGGCAGAGCCGTTGCCGAGGCTGCGGGAGAGCGTGTCGGCCAGCAGCAGAAGCAGGCTCCCGCTCAGTACCGAGGCCGGAACGGAAACACGGTGATCCTGCCCGAGGAGCTTCTTTGTTACATGCGGGCAGATAATGCCGACAAAGCCGATGATGCCGAGGAAGGAGACACAGACCGCCGTAATGACCGAAGCCAGAAGCATGGAGACAAAGCGAAGACGATCCACCGCCACGCCCATGCTTTTTGCAGCCGCGTCCCCGCTGAGCAGGGCGTTGAACTGCCAGCTCATCACCATGAAAAACACGGTGCAGACCAGTACCACGGCCGCCATGATGCAGTCCGTGCGATAGGTGGCGCGGCCGAGGTCGCCGAAGGTCCAGATCACCGCGGCAGAGAGGCCGACGTCGGTGGCATAGAACTGCAGAATGGTGGTGGCCGCCGTCCAGACAGAGCCGAGGGCAATACCGGCCAGCACCACCACGCCCGGCTGAAAGGCCCGCAGACGGCAGAGGCCGAGGATCAGCAGAATGGAAACTGTGGAGAAGAGAAACGCCATCAGCGAGGTGGCGTAGGGATTGGCGCCCACGGTGTAGCTCGACAGGTGGTTCCCCGTATCCAGAAATCCGCCTGCGAAGGCAATGATGGAGAGATTTGCGCCGAACACGGCAGCGTTGGAAACACCCAGCGTGGAAGGGGAGGCCATCGGGTTGTTCAGATCGGTCTGCATGATGAGACCGGATACGGACAGCCCCGCTCCGGCAATGATTGCCGCCAGAACACGCGGGATCCGGATGTTCCAGATGATGCGCACCTGTGCCGGACTGCCTTTCTTTACGAGCGCCGAAAAGCATTCCGCTATGGTCATATGAGAAGAACCGACAAACAGGCATACAAAGGAAAGTATCAGCACTGCCGCGGCGAGCAGAACAAGCGCCGTCCGGTTTCGTCTTCTGTTTTTGATCAGATCAGATTGTACCCTCATATGCGTATCATATCCTCTCGGACGGAGCTTCACAAGCCCCCCGGGGGGATATTTTCCTGAAGAAAGCGGTTCCGAATAAACAGGAGTCCCCCGTGTGACCGGCACGGGGGACTGCAGGAGAGATCTTGGATTGCCGTACGCACAGAGAGGTGGACTGTGCATTGGATTGAGGGGGATCCGGGCAATCGATAAACATCTGATCTGTACACAGCATATCAGAAACCTGCGTCCGGCGGAAGCCCCCCAGGGGGATCCTTTTTTGCTTTAACGTTTCGGACCGGCATCCCCCCGAAGGGGTTTATTCAGACATTTCGACGAATTTTTATTCGAAAACTACACAATAATACGCTTGTCAGCGCAAAGGAAACAGGAAAACCGGGCCACTGAGGGAGATCCGGAAATCAAATTTTCGTCACTTTGTTCAGAAAACCCGGGTGGGGGGATGGCGTCAAGTGATCTTTATACCCCCCCTCCCGGGTTGCGGGCGATCACAGGCAGGATTAAAATACATCCAATCTGGAAAAGCGGGAATGAGCGCAGATGGACAATGACAAAAAACCGGCTCAGTACGACACGCATTATATTGCCAACCGTATGGCGCGTACCATCGGCCATGTCAGGCTGGTGCGGAGCATGGTCGAGTGTAATGCAGACTGTACCGAGGTCCTGATTCAGCTCGCCGCGGTCCGCGGGCAGCTGGACAGCATCTGTAGCAGCATCATGGCCCAGTATGCCGAACAGTTTGCTGAGGAGTACCGCCGGACCGGAGACGAAGCCCTGATCGAACAGTTCAAGACAGAGCTCGCCAGGGCAATCCGGAAATAAGTGCATACGGATCCGTCCGGCAGGATGGGTCTCTGCAAATAAAACACTTGGGAGGAACACAGTATGGCATGTTTCCTGGTATCAACCGCTGAGGCGATTGTCGTCACCGCAGCTGCAAAGGCCGTAAAAAACAATGAAATGAAAGCGGCTTCTCAGAAGCTGGCAAAGAAAGCCAGCATCGAAACGAAACAGGAGAAGCATCTTCCGTGGAGCAAGAAGCTGATGATTCTGGCACAGCTCCTGTGGGGCGGCGCGTTCCTGCTCTGCTTTGAGCATATCTGGCACGGTGAAGTCGTGCCATGGTTCCCGTTCCTGACGGCGATGAATGACCCCGGAGACACGGCGGAGATGCTGCATGAGATGAGCACCATCGGTGTCACCATGGCGGTCATCGTGACCGCAGCCTGGGCCGTCATGATGTTTGCCGCGGACAGAATCATGGAGCGCCCGGATGCAGAACCTGAGAAGGCAGCCGCATAAGGAGGAACGGATATGACCCTGCTGATTTGCGTATTTGCGGCGATCATTGCCACGGTCAAATGGTACCAGCGCAAGGATGACAGTCTGATGCTTGGCGTCCCCTGCGTCCTGTTCTGGGGTGCATCCCTTATGTGGCTGGGCGATGCAATCTTCGAATATGCCGAGCTGCACGAAGAGTATTTCACCCCCGCTGCCGAGGACATGCTCAACGATGCGTTCCTCGGCCTGTCCGTGGTCGCGCTCGGTCTGATTCTCTGGCTGATCATCCTGCTCATCAAGGATCCCAAGGGCATCGTCAAAGCAGGACTCCGGAAAAAAGCCGCGAAGTAAACAGTTCATCAATATCAAAGATCATAGGCGGACAAAAACTACAAACCGGCGCAGCAGATTCTCATACAGAGAACCGGCTGCGCCGGTTTTATGGTTTTGGTATTATTTTGCGATTCCGGAGATCAGGTACAGACTCTCGTTGTCACACAGGCAGTCGATCACGAAATCCTCCTGCCAGAAGACGGCCTCTTCCGATGCGGACAGCAGGCCGCGCGCCAGTCCGGCGGGGAGGAGCGCGCTGACGGTATTGATCCGATCACGGCTGGCGGAAAAGGCGACGGTGAGACGCCCGCCGGGGTGCAGAAGCTCCTTCGCTTTCTTCAGGAACACGCGAGGCTGCGGAAAATGCTGGTAGGAATTGAACGCCATCAGCACATCATAGCCGGGCTGTGTATGCAGAAGGAAGTCTCCCTGAGCCACGTGAATACGGGGATCAAAGCCAAACTTGCAGCGGGCAGCCTCTACCATGTTCTGGGACAGATCCAGGCCATCGATCTCGCAAGCCCCGTTTTCAAGCAGATCCAGAAACATGGAACCTCTTCCGCAGCCGATATCCAGCACACAGGCGCCACAGCGGGGAATGGAGACCGCAGAGGCGACGATACGCGCAGGCCTGGCCTCCGCAAAATCGTCGTCCCAATAGGACGCGACAGAGTCAAAGTATTCGGCAATGTCCATGGTCAGCTCCTTTGTGATGAGAGGTCGGTGCCCGGCCGATGCGGTTTGCTTGTCCTTTGAATCATTCAGCCGCATGGCCCTCCGGAGGGAGGGCCATGGAAGCTGTTTGATGGAACTGTTCAGTCGATGTCGAGATCGACGGTGACTTCGTAGTAGTCACAGGCATGGGCCGTCCAGTTGGAGACATTTGCCTTGGAGATCATGTTCATCTGCAGGAAGGAGCAGAAGACATAGGCGTTGTCATCCAGAATGGCCTGCTGAAGCTCGATGGCCAGCTGGGCACGCTTTTCCGTGTCGAACTCTTTGGAGAGCTCTTCGATCAGCTCGTTCACATGTTCGTTCTCATAGGCGCCGAAGTTGTAGCTCATGCCGGGCAGGCAGGAAGTGGTGAAGAAGTACTGCGGATCACCGGAGGGCGCCGTCACGAGAGCGGAGGCGTAGATGTCCCAGGAAGTCATGTCGGCCAGGAACTGACGGCGGTTGGCCGTGCAGTTGATGTCCACATCGATGCCGATCTGCTTGAGGGAGGCCTGCGCGGACTCGGCAAGCAGCGGCAGTTCCTGACGGCTGGGATAGGTCAGCCAGCGGATGACGAGTTTTGTGCCGTCCTTTTCGCGGATGCCGTCACCGTCGGTGTCGACCCATCCGGCTTCCTCGAGAACAGCTTTTGCCGCGTTGGGATCATAGGTCTCGGTATTGATGTTCTCGCCGCCGAAGGTCGAGAAACCATCGGGGAAGGCGCCGTGGCCGACGACACCGTGACCGTCCAGCAGGACCGCGACAAAGCCCTCTTTGTCGATGCCGAGCGCGATGGCCTTGCGTACCGCCTCATCCTGAATGATGGGGCTTGTCATGTTCATGGAGCCGAAGAAGGCGCGGGAGGTCTGAATGCTGGAGAACTGATAGGCGGGATTCTCAAAGTTCGGATAGGCTTCATAGGCCATGCCGTAGGCCGCGTCGATGTCTCCGGCCTGCAGCGCGAAGGAGAGCGTATCGCCGTTGGAGAGGGTGCGGATGGTGAGCTCGTCGAGCTTCGGCTCGCCGTTCCAGTAATATTCGTTGGGAACCAGGGTCAGATGGTCATCGGTCACCATGTCGACCGCTTTGTAGGGGCCGGTGCCGACCGCAATGCCGGTCTCAAAATCACTGGCGTCCACATCAATGATGCAGCCGTAGGGGTCGCCCAGATAGTTCATGAGGGCGGGGTTCGGCTCGGTGGTGGTGATGGTCAGGACCTGGCCGTCGGCTGCGATCTCTGCGATCTTGGTATCGCCGGGAGCGCGGTCATGGTTTTCCAGCAGGTGTTCAAAGCACTGCTTGACTGCCTCTGCGTCCATGTCGCGGCCGCTGGAGAACTTGACGCCGTCCCGAAGGGTGATGGTCCAGGTCAGATTGCCGTCGTTTTCCCAGGAGAGTGCCAGCCAGGGCTCCAGCTCCATGGTGTCGGTGTAGTGAACCAGCGTCTCGCCGACGCCGTAGCGGATGCAGGGCCAGCCGTTATAGGTGCGGTGCGGGTCAATGGTCTCTTCCCAGTTTTCTGCGTTGAAGGTTGTGTCGCCGATCACCATGGTTTTCTTTCCGTCGGCAGAGGCGGTTCCGCCCATGCCGGCAAAGAGGCTCAGGATCAGGCACAGGGTCAGTGCGAGGGTCAATGCTTTCTTCATTTGTGTTCCTCCAGTTTTTCTTGAATCTTTCCGCCCGATGGATTATACTGGAGACGGCGGTGGCGGATTCCGCCATCTGTCCAGTTTCGGCAGCTGCCCTGTGCTTTCCTACGGCTCAAGGGGCGGCTGCTTTTTTACATAGTCGGCTGCGGGGTTACTTGTAGGCGGCGATGGTAAAAATCGGCGTGGGGTTATAGAATTCGTCGATTTCGGCGTAGATCCGCCGGTAGACGCCCATGTCGACACAGATCCGTTCAAACCCGGCTTCCACCAGAAGCTGCACGTCCCACTGCGGCCGGGGACCCTGATAGGCCGAGAGCTCCATGGTAATGGCTTCGTTCTCTCTTGTCAGATCCTCCGGCACCAGTTTGTGGGCGTGGTTCTCCGGAAGCTCGATCTCGTCTTCCTCTTCCATGGCTGCGCAGTAATCCGCGTCAAAATTGATCAGCACGCCACCCGGTTTCAGAAGCTGATACCATTCTCTGTATGCTTTCGCAATATGCGGCAGCGTCCAGGTCAGATTTCTGGTCACCAGCACATCGAAACTTTCCGGCTCGAATTGCGGGTTTTCGGCGTCCATGACCAGAAAACTGGCATCGAGACCGAGCACCGCCGCCATATGCTCCGCATGCTCAACCATGTCCGGAGTCAGGTCGATGCCGGTGGCCTCATGGCCCTGCTCCGCCAGAATGCAGGCGAAGAAGCCGGTTCCCGTGCC
>JAGAFT010000214.1 GCA_017627975.1 Oscillospiraceae bacterium | reverse complement strand
TGCACCGCACAGACGGCGACATTCGCGCCCTCCTGGGTCAGCATCTGGGCCTCCTGCACGGCGGAGACGCCCTTGTGCGGGAAGAAGACCATGATCCCGGTGCCGGGAACGTCATGGAAGCCCTCGAGAGCGGCCTTGCCGGTGTCGCCGGAGGTGGCGGTGAGGATGACGGTCTTGTCCTTCATCCCGGTGAGCCCGCGCGCGGCGGTCATGAGCTGCGGCAGCATGCAGAGCGCCACGTCCTTGAAGGCGGCGGTAGGGCCATGGAAGAGCTCCAGCACATAGTCGTCCCCGACGGGTACGAGCGGTGTCAGCGCATCTGAGGCAAAGCGGCCTTCATACGCGCGGTGTACCAGCGGCCCCATATCACCGAAGCCGGGCAGCAGCCGGGAGAGTATCATCTCCGACTGGCCGAGGGGATCCAGCGAAAGACAAGCCCGTACATCGAAATCCCCCGAGACGATCTCCGGATCGACGTAGAGCCCCCCGTCCGGTGCAAGACCGCGAAGCACCGCTTCCGGCGCGGTGGCACGGGCATCGCTGCGGGTGGACTGGAAGGGGGCGGAGACCGCAGCGGAAGCAGAGGGCTGCACATCGGCAGAACGACGGGATTTCAAAAGATCAATCAGACTCATGACACAGTTCCTTTTCTGTCAGTATTTTCAGTGTTTGTTATTCTATGGCGAGCAGGCGCAGATTGTCAAGCCCGGGAATGGCCGCAAGACGGCCGGAGAGGGAGTCGACGCTCTCTGTGACATCGGTGATGTCGATGGAGATGGTGACGCTGGCCTTGTTGTGGATGGGAAGGCTCTGGGTGATGGTCAGTACACTGGCTCCGCTCTCCGAGATGCAGGCCAGCAGGGCGGAAAGCACACCGGGCGCGTGATCGAGCATCATGGAGAAAACGGCCTTTCGCGAGCTGTTCAGATCAGAGGGTTCAAAGATATAATCTTTATATTTATAATAAGTGCTGCGGGAGATGCCCACCTGCTTGACCGCCTGGCTGACCTCTTTGAACTTGCCGCTTTCCATCAGCCGGCGGCAGGCGAGGACCTTTTCATAATATTCCGGCAAAATGCTTTTATGAACAATCAAATAATTTGAAAGCATTGTTCAAAATCTCCAATTCTGAAAAAATCAGAAAAACAAGACTTGTTTTTCAGGCAGGTATATGATACACTGTCGCCCGTAAAAAAACAAGTGTTTTTATTTCGCGGACGAAAAGTTTTTTTCAAAGAGCTTTGGCAGTTTCTCCCGCCTTCGGCGGGGAAGCAAAAAAGGGGAATCCGCGGACGCAATGATATTTACTGATAAGGAGACAGAGACGTGAAAGTTGCGGTTTTGGGTTACGGCACCGTCGGTGTTGGTGTGTATGAGATGCTGAAGGCAGCAAAAGGCCTGGAGGCGGGACCCGTACTGGTCCGGCCGGGCAAGGAGAACGAAGCATTCAAGGTCTCTTCCATCGAGAAGATCACCGAAGATCCCTCTGTGGACGCGGTGGCCGAAGTGATGGGCGGCGTGGAGCCGGCTTTCACCTATGCCATGGCGGCGATTCGGGCGGGGAAGCACTTTGTCACTTCCAACAAGGCACTGGTGGCGGCGAAAGGCGTCGAACTGAACCGCGCGGCCAAAGAAGCGGGCGTGAGCTTCCTGTTCAGCGCTGCCTGCGGCGGCGGAGTCCCCTTCCTGCACAATCTGGCCAGAGCGGCACAGACGGATGAGGTTCTCTCCGTCGGCGGGATCCTGAACGGGACGACCAATTTCATGCTCGACCAGATGCAGAGCACGGGCAAGGATTATGCCGCTGCGCTGAAGGAAGCCCAGGAGCTGGGGTATGCCGAGGCGGATCCCACGGCCGATGTCACAGGTCTGGACGCGTTGCGGAAGATCATGCTGGCCTGTGCGGTCGCCTGGGGCGTACTGCCGCAGGATGGCCTTCTGAATGAGGGGATCGACAGCCTGAGCGCCGCGGATGTGAAAGACTTTATGGCGAGAGGCCGGGTCTGCCGCCTGGTGGCGAGCGGACAGCGTGCCGCAGACGGACGAATTTCCGCTTATGTGGAACCGGTGCTGGTCCGTGCGGGCGATGCCGAAAGCGCCGTCCTGAAGAATTATAACATGGCCCGGTATGAGGGAAAGAACGCAGGCCCCATCGCCATGATCGGCCAGGGCGCCGGACGGTATCCGACCGCGTCGGCGGTGCTGCGGGATCTGAGCGGGATCTGTGCGGGAGAAGCCGCCATGTTCCCGGCGGACTGCGCGGACGGGAGCGCGGACAACAGCGCCGCGGCCCATGCCTATTACGTGCGCCTGCCGAAGGCCTGCGGAGACCTGTTCCCGGCTGCAAAAGTGCTGGCGGATGACGGAAGCGAAGTTCGCATCCTGACGGAAGCGCTCAGCGTGCAGAAGATGCACGAGTGTGCCGCCGCGCTGCGCAAGGCCGGCCACGCGGTCTTCTTCGCCGCGGTGAGGGAGGCCTAAGATGCTGAAGGTAGCAAAATTCGGGGGATCCTCCGTCGCCGGCGCCGAGCAGTTTCGCAAGGTCAAGGCGATTGTCGAGGCGGATGACAGCCGCCGCGTGATCGTCATTTCCGCCGCCGGAAAGAGAGACGGAAACGACCACAAGCTGACGGATCTGCTGTATCTGGTGCATGCGCATCTGACCTACGGCGTATCCTGTGAAGAGATTCTGAGAACGGTGGAAACGCGCCTGCTGGAGATTCGCGACGAGCTGGAGATCCCGGTGGACATCTCAGGCGAACTGCAGGAGTTTGAACGCAAGCTCAGCAAAGATACCTCCGTAGACGAGATCGTATCCCGCGGCGAGTATTTTACCTCAAAGCTGATGGCCTCGTATCTTGACTATGCGTTTGTGGACGCGGCGGACTGTGTGTTCTTCGGGCTGGACGGAACGCTGGACCGGGAGACCACGGACGCGGCCATCGCCGAGGCACTGGAAAAGTACGGCAGGATCGTAATTCCGGGCTTTTACGGCCAGCTCCCGACGGGGCGGCTGCGCGTGATGTCCCGCGGGGGCAGCGATATCACCGGCGCTATCGCCGCGGCGGCGATCAAGGCCGATGTGTACGAAAACTGGACGGATGTCTCGGGCATCCTGATGGCGGATCCGCGCATCGTGCCGAACCCTGCGCCCATCGAGAAGATCACCTTTGCAGAACTGCGGGAACTGGCGTTCATGGGGGCTTCGGTCCTGCATGAGGAATCGGTGCAGCCGGTGAAGGAAAAGGGCATCCCGCTGAACATCCGCAACACCAACCGGCCGCAGGATCCCGGAACCATGATCGTCGAGGAAGTCAGCGAGCGGGAACAGAGCGAGCGCTTTATCACCGGAATCGCGGGGAGAAAGAACTTCACCATCGTGACGGTTTACAAGCACGCCATGAAGCTCAGCCACAGCCTGCGGCAGGCGCTGGAAATCTTCGACCGCTACAACGCACCGGTGGAGCACATCACGCTTGGACTGGATTCTTTCGCCCTGGTGTCATCTTCCGCCGCGCTGGGCGACGCGGTCTATGACGTGATTGCCGAGATTAAAAAGAACTGCCGTCCGGACGAGGTGGAGATCCGCGAGAACATCGCGATGGTCTCGGCCGTCGGCCGCAAGATGAGCAGCCAGCCCGGCGTCTCCGGCCGCCTGTTCAAGGCGCTGGGCGACGAGGGCATCAACATCCGCACCATCGCCCAGGGCTCCGACGAGCTGGCCATCACGGTAGGTGTGGAGAACGAGCAGTATGAAAAAGCGATCAAAGTGCTGTACGACAGCTTCGCTGGATAAATAAGAGAGGAGAACAGATCATGAAACAGTGCAAGGTAGGAATTCTCGGCGCAACGGGCGCCGTCGGTCAGGAAATGCTGAAGATTCTGCAGGAGTATGAGATTCCCGTCGAGGAGCTGCGCCTGCTGGCCAGTGCCCGCAGCGCGGGTGAGAAAGTCCTCTTCAACGGCCGCGAGGTCGTGATTCAGGAGGCAACGGACGACAGCTTCGAGGGCCTGGATTTCGTGCTCGGCGCGGTCGAGGGACCCATGAGCCAGCGCTTTGCACCGGCGATCAAAAAGAGCGGCGCGGTGTACATCGACAACAGCTCTGCCTTCCGGCTGGATCCGGACGTGCCTCTGGTGGTTCCGGAAATCAACGGCGAGGACGCCCTGCAGCATAAGGGAATCATCGCCAACCCCAACTGCTGCACCATCATCGCGCTGATGGCCGTGGCGGGCATCAACAAGCTCTCCCCGATCGAGAGCATGATCGCCTGCACGTATCAGGCAGTATCCGGTGCCGGACAGGCGGGGCTCAAGGAGCTGGAAGAGCAGATGACAGCCCTGGCCAAGGGGGAGAAGCCTGTGGTCAAGACCTTTGCCACCCAGATTGCACTGAACGTGATTCCGTTTATCGACGCGCCCTACGGCAACGACTATACCAAGGAAGAGATGAAGATGCAGAACGAAGGCCGAAGGATCCTGCATGCGCCGGACCTGAAGGTCAACTGCACCTGCGTCCGCGTGCCGGTTATGCGCTCTCACTCCATCGCCGTGACGCTGAAGACCGCGGAGAAGGTCTCGGTGGAGGATGCCAAGGCGGCGGTTGCGGCCTATCCCGGCGTGCGGCTGATTGAAGACTATGAGGGGCGCTGCTATCCCACACCGCTGGACACCAGCGATCAGGACATCGTCTGGGTCGGAAGAATCCGCGAGGATCTGACGGATGACAAGGGCCTTACGCTCTGGTGCTGCGGCGACCAGATCCGCAAAGGCGCCGCGTCCAACGCGGTCCAGATCCTGAAGTTCGTAGCAGAACATCAGTCTCTTTAATGAGTTTTGGCGTAATTCTTCATGAGCCGGAACAGCCGGGAAACACCGGCGCCATCGGAAGGACCTGCATCTGCGCGGGAGCGAGCCTGCATCTGATCCGGCCGCTGGGTTTTCTCACGGATGAGAAGTCGGTGCGGCGGGCAGGGCTGGATTACTGGCCGCGGCTGGGCGTGCGGGAGTATGAGAATATGGACGACTTCCGCACACAGCACCCGGAGGCGAGAATCTGGTATCTCACCACCAAGGCAAAGCACACGATCGACGAGGGCGACTATCGCGACGGAGATTTCCTGATGTTCGGCAAGGAGAGCGCAGGGATTCCGGAAGAGATTCTGGCGGCGCATCCGGATCGCTGTGTCCGGATCCCGATGGCGGAAGGGGAGCGCTCCCTGAACCTCTCCAACGCGGTGGCAATCGCCCTGTATGAGGCGCTGCGCCACACCGGTTACGCGGGGCTTGAGAAGCAGGGAGAGCTGCACCGCCTGAGCTGGTGCACAGAGTAAAAGAAAAAAACGGCGCCGCGCGTCCGGAAAGAGGACCGCGCAGCGCCGTTTTGCTTTTGGGCTTTGAGACCGGAGAATCAGGGGCGGCGTTCCAGGAAAAAACGCTGCAGCAGGGCGCGGCTCTCCTCGGCGCAGACGCCGGAGAAGACGGTGGGACGATGCCCGTAGTTTTCCGAGAAGAGGTCAATCACGCTGCCGCAGGAGCCGGTGTTCTCCTCCCGGGCGCCGAACACCACCCGGGGAATCCGGGCGTTGATGATGGCCCCGGCGCACATGGGACAGGGCTCGAGGGTGACATACAGGCTGCAGCCGTCGAGGCGCCAGTCTCCCAGGGCGGCACAGGCCTCCCGAATGGCCTCCAGCTCGGCATGGGCGGTGGCATCGTGAACCTCCTCCCGCCGGTTCCGGCCGCGGCCGATGACCTTGCCGTCCCGGTCCGTGATGACACAGCCGACCGGGACTTCACCCCGGCGGGCTGCCTCTTCGGCGAGGCAAAGCGCCTCACGCATGGTCTGTTCTCTGTAAATGGGGTCCATGGAAATTCCTCCGGGATAAAGAATCCACCCGCGGAAGCCGCGGGTGGATGGTTTCATGTCAGAATCAGACAGCCGATCAGGCGAGGGCCGCCGTGATGATGGACATCTGATAGACTTCCTCGGCGTCGCAGCCGCGGGAGAGGTCGTTGATTGGGGCGTTCAGGCCCTGCAGGATCGGGCCGTAGGCCGCGAAGCCGCCAAGGCGCTGGGCGATCTTATAGCCGATGTTGCCGGACTGGATCTCGGGGAAGATGAAGGTGTTGGCATAGCCGGCGACCTTGCTTCCGGGGAACTTCAGCTGGCCGACAACCGGGGAGACCGCGGCGTCAAACTGCATCTCGCCGTCGATGTCAACATCGGGGGCCTTCTCCTTGGCGATGGCGGTCGCCTCGCGGACGAGGTCGACATTGGCGCCCTTGCCGGAGCCCTTGGTGGAATAGGAAAGCATGGCGACCTTCGGGTCGATGCCGAAGACTTTCGCGGTCTTGGCGGTCTCAACGGCGACCTCGGCGAGCTGAGCCGCGGCGGTGAGGGTAACGTTGCCTTCCTTGTCCTTCTTGTCCTGATAATCGATGTTGATGGCGCAGTCGCCCATGGCGAGCATCTCGTCTCCGCGGACCATAATGAAGCAGGAGCTTACAAGGTTGGCACCCTTCTTGGTCTTCACGAGCTGGAGCGCCGGGCGGACCGTGTCCGCGGTGGAATAGGTGGCACCGCCGAGCAGCGCGTCGGCAACGCCCATCTTGACGAGCATGGTGCCGAAGTAGTTGCCCTTGCTCAGCGCGGCGCGGCACTCTTCTTCCGTCATCTTGCCCTTGCGGAGTTCGACCATCTTGGCGACCATCTCATCCATGCCGGGATAGGTGGCCGGATCAAGAATTTCGAGACCGTCGATATCGAAACCGCCCTTGGCGGCGGCAGCCTTGACTTCTTCCACATTGCCGACGAGAATCGGGGTGAGGAAGCCGCCCTTTTTCAGACGGGCAGCCGCTTCCAGAATACGGGCATCGGGCCCTTCGGTGAAGACGATCTTACGGGGATTTGCCTTGAGAATTTCTACGAGATTTTCAAACATGAGAATGCCTCCGTAACGTTTAATTTGATCACAAAGCTTACTGTACCACGCCGGGACCGGTTTTTCAAGAGTTAAGCGCACAGGAAATTAAAATTGTCTTAGTTCGGGAGAGTTTTTGTTTACAAGGGCTCACCCCTTGGGGTATAATAATAAGACTCACAGATGAAATGGCCTGCGGGTGTCCTCTCCCCGCCGAAGGCGGGGAGAGGACACCCGGCAAACGATACCGTTCGACGGCAGATCGTAGCAGGAGCGGGAGACACTATGACAGAACAGAGCAGAATTCGCAACTTCTCCATCATCGCCCACATCGAC
>JAGAFT010000213.1 GCA_017627975.1 Oscillospiraceae bacterium | reverse complement strand
GCATCTCCAAAGAGCACTTTGCCCTGAAGTGGCTCTGTAGTTTATACCCGTAATCTATTTTTGTTGAAACTCATGCAGTACTGTGGGCTTTGTAACCACATTTGCATGTGGGAAGTATTAGTAATAGATAAGAACCTGAAAGAGACTGTTTCGGGCGAGCAGGAAGCCTTCTTGCGGAGGCCCGGAAAAATATTTTCTTAATTTTGAAAACAGCTGTTGCAATTTGTTTCAAAGTGTAATAGAATTGTAACCAATCGAAAGCAGTTTTACATTTTTAGTAATCCCGGAGGGTATGGATATGAAGAATACGAAGAGAGTTCTGCTGAGCCTTCTTGCGGCGGTCATGCTGTTTGGCTGCTTTGGTGTGATGGCCAGTGCGGATGGTGATTATATCACATACACGGTGAAAGGCGGAGACACAGCCCTTGGGATCTGTGAAGGCTTGAAGATCGACTTTTTTGCAAATCAGGCGTGGATCAGCGAAGTGAACGGCATCGGAAGCTACAACAATATCAAGGTGAATCAGGTGCTGTATCTGCCGACCTTTGACACCTCGAAGGACCTAGCCCGTGCCAACAGAGTCAAAGAAGAGATCAAGAAGGCCTCGGCGGCAGCCAAGCCGGCTGTCGGGACTTCCGCTGCCCCCGCGGCCGTGGGGACGACAACGATGGGGGACAGTGTTGTCAGTTATCTTGTCAACTACAAACTGCAGCCGGGAGAAACCGTCGCGGATGTCTGCGCCAAACTGGGCGTTGATTTCAACGCGAATGCCGAAAAGATCAAGAAGCTTTCCGGTTTCTCCAACTACTACCATGTCCCGGCAGGCCAGATTGTCGTGATTCCGAGCTCAACGGTCCCCCAGGGGAGCAGCTACACCCAGATTGTTGCCCATAAGGTCAAAGCCGGCGAGACCGCCGCGATTATCTGCGGCCAGTATAAGCTGGACTTTGCCAAGGTGGAAGGACAGCTGAAGGCCCTGAACAACACAGAGAACCTGAGCCGGATCAGCGTCGGTCAGATTTTCTATCTGCCGGTTGCGGTCGGAACGGCAAGCGCACCGAGCGGCGCGGCGGCCACAGCTGCCAAGCCCGCCGCGAACAACAGCAATACGGCTGCGGCGTCCAATGGAACAGCCGCTGCGGCTGCGGCGGGGGACAGCATCGTCAGCTATCTCGTGAACTACAAGCTGCAGGCGGGTGAAACCGTCGGTTCTGTCTGCGCAAAGCTGGGTGTGGATTTTGACGCGAATGCCGAAAAGATCAAGAAGCTTTCCGGTTTCTCCAACTACTATCATGTTCCCGCGGGGCAGATGATCGTGATCCCCTGCACGTCGGTTCCCCAGGGGTACAGCTACACCGCGATTGTTGCCCACAAGGTCAAGGGCGGCGAGACCGCCGCAATCATCTGCGGCCAGTATAAGCTGGACTTCGCCAAGGTCGAGGGACAGCTGAAGGCCCTGAACAACACCGACAACCTGAGCCGCATCAGCGTCGGCCAGACCTTCTATCTGCCGGTACCCGGCGGCACAGCCGCCGCGGCAGTGAACAGTGCAGGCGCGGCCGCAGGAAACGCGGCTTCGAACGGAAGTGCCGCTGCACCCGCTGCGGTTACGGGCCAGGTTTACAGAATTACACCGCAGAGCTCCGCCCACGGCACGTTTGTGACCCAGGTCGGCGGACAGAATTCGACCACAGCTCCTGCCGGAAGCGATGTGAAGATCATTGCAGAGCCTGAAAACGGCTATAAGGTCTACTCGATCACGGTTACGAAAACCGGCACAAATCAGGCCTTCCCGGTGGGTGATGCATATTTCATCATGCCGAACTGTGACGTCACGGTTACGGTCAGCTTCAAAACCGTACAGTGATTCCGGCCTGACCGGTCAGAAGACCCGATCTCAAAACCCAAGAAAACCGCTTCGCGCCTGCCGGAGAAAGAATCCGGCAGGCGTTTTTCGGCTTGCTTTTCATAGGCGGGTATGGTATTTTATAGAAAGAAAAAGGAGAAGGCGTTTGCTTTCAAACCTGCCGCAGGAGGGATGAAATATGGTCGTCGGAATGATGCAGATGTCTGTTTTCTGGCTCATTGCCATGGTGGTGCTGCTGGTTATTGAAGCGGTTGTACCGGGCCTGATCTCGATCTGGTTCGCGCTGGGGGCACTGGCGGCCCTGATTTCCGCACTCTTCCACGCCCCGATCTGGCTGCAGATCGTCTGGTTTGTGGCGGTGTCGGTAATTGCGCTGATCCTGACCCGGCCGCTGGTGCGGAAATATGTCAACGGACGGATCACGCCGACCAACGCGGACATGGTCATCGGGAAAGACGCCGTTGTCACCGAGGCGATTGACAATCTCCATGCCAGGGGTGCCGTTCTGCTGGACGGAAAGACCTGGACCGCCCGCATGGATCGTGAGGATGAAACCGCGGTAACGGGTGAAACGGTTCGCGTCCTTCGGATCGAAGGCGTCAAGCTGATTGTCGAAAAGCGGGCCTGAGCGCATTTCTGCCGGGAAACCGAAGAACAGATCTGCCCGTCTTGCAATGGAAGCATACAAAGTGTAATCAAGAATAGAAATAAAACAAATAGGAGGCTATGTTATGGGACCTGTAGTACTTGTATTGATTCTGCTGCTGATTGTCATTCTGGTGCGGAACATCCGCATTGTGCAGCAGGCCAAGGCGTATGTGGTAGAGCGTCTGGGCGCCTATAAGACGACCTGGAATGTCGGCATTCACTTCAAGGTGCCGTTCATTGAGCGTGTGGCCAAGATTGTCACCCTGAAGGAGCAGGTGGCGGATTTCCCGCCTCAGCCCGTGATTACGAAGGACAACGTCACGATGCAGATTGATACGGTTGTCTATTTCCAGATCACCGACCCGAAACTCTACACCTACGGCATTGAGCAGCCGATGGTTGCCATCGAGAACCTCGCCGCGACAACCCTGCGTAACATCATCGGCGACCTGGAGCTTGACCAGTGCCTGACCAGCCGTGACATCATCAATACCCAGATGCGCTCGATTCTGGACGAGGCGACGGACCCGTGGGGGATTAAAGTCAACCGTGTCGAGCTGAAGAACATTCTCCCGCCGAAAGAGATTCAGAACGCGATGGAGAAACAGATGAAGGCAGAGCGTGAACGCCGTGAAGCGATCCTGAAGGCGGAAGGCGAGAAGCGTGCGGCGATTCTGGAAGCGGAAGGAGAAAAGGAATCCGCCATTCTCCGTGCCGACGCCAAGAAGCAGCAGCAGATTCTGGAAGCGGAAGGCCAGGCGGAAGCAATCCTGAAGGTTCAGACGGCCACCGCCGAAGGGATCCGCCTCATCAACGAAGCGTCTCCCTCTGAGGCAGTACTGAAGATCAAGGCTCTGGAAGCCTTTGCCAATGCCGCAAACGGCCAGGCGACCAAGATCATTATTCCCAGCGAGATTCAGGGACTGGCCGGACTGGCTGCCGGCGTCATAGAAAGCGTGAAAGAGGAAAAGTAAGAACCATGACCGAACTTGTCAGAACCTTTCTGACCCGATACGGAATGCTGGACCCGGACCTCAATATCCGGACTCTGGCGGATCAGATGAAGAAGGAAATGGAACGGGGACTTCGGGGAGAGCAGAGCTCTTATCCCATGATTCCCACTTACCTGAAGACGACGGGAAAAATCCCGGAGGGGCAGTATGTCGCGGTGATTGACGCGGGCGGAACCAATTTCCGCAGTGCGCTGGCTCACTTTGAAAACGGACGCTGCATCGAAGAGCGAGTAAAGAAAACCGGCATGCCCGGGATCGGACAGCCGGCAACATGGGCGGAGTTCATTTCGTTTGTGGCGGATGCCATCGAGGATCTTATGCCCTTGACGGACCGGATCGGGTTCTGCTTCTCGTACTCCGCGGAGATCACTCCCGAAATCGACGGAAGGGTTGTCTGCATCGACAAGGAAGTGACCATCACCGGCTGCGAGGGACAGCTGGTCGGAGAAAGCCTGTGCGCAGAGCTTGCCCGGAGAGGATATCCCGGGAAACGTGCAGTCATTCTCAACGATACCGCGGCCGTTCAACTCGGCGGCATGGCAAAGCACCTGAACGACGGCTATGCAAGCTGCTTCGGACAGGTCAGCGGGACCGGGACCAACACCTGCTGCACAGTGCCGGGAGAAAAGATCGCGAAGCTCGGGACTGCGGCCCACGATATGATCGTCAATCTTGAATGCGGCATGTACGACGGCCTGCCCCAGGGCCTTTTCGACAGACAGCTGGATCTTCAGAGCCACAACCCCGGACAAAAGCGCTTTGAAAAAATGACCGCCGGCGTATATCTCGGCGAGGTGTGCCATCTTGCCCTGCGCCAGGCGGCAGAAGACGGGCTGTTCAGCGATGAATGCGCCGCAAAGATCAAAGCCCTGCATCATGTCCACTCCTCCGCCGCGGACGAGTGGGCCTGCGGAAAAGGCATGGAGGCGCTTTCGGCAAATGAACAGGATGCGGAGATCATCTCCGAAATCGCAGCGTTTCTGTTTGATCGCTCTGCGAAACTGATGTGTGCCAACCTCGCGGCAATGGCTGAACTCGTCGACGCCGGAAGAAGCGGGAAAACGGCCATCTTCGCAGAGGGATCGCTTGTTCAGCGCAACCATATTTACCGCCCGGCTCTCACCGCACTGGTGGAAGGGGAGCTTCAAAACGGTCTCGGAAGAGATGTAGAGCTGGTGCTGGAAGAGGACACGACACTTCCCGGCGCGGCCGCGGCGGCCCTGCTCAATCTGCACTGATTGTATAATCGAACAAAAACAAAACAGGACGCTCGGGTTAATCCCGGGCGTCCTGCTTTTTCGCGAGGCTGTTGGTGTCGATGCTGTCTCGGAAGACAAAAAACCGGTCATACAGGAATTCCAGTACAAAGTTCAGCAGCATATTGATTCCGGTGACAAGGTATTCGTTCCAGTGCAGACTCTCCGCCAGCCAGTTGCCGAAAATTGTGCTGGCCGGGGTGAAAACCAGATAAAACAGAAACACCTTCGCCATGGCCACCGGAACATTGTTCGCCGAGCGGAAGGTATAGCGGCGGTTCAGGGTGAAGTTCCAGAGTACCGACAGAACCAGGGCGATCAGGTAACATGGCCAGTAGGGCCAGCCCAGCGTCTCATTCAGCAGCGCGAAGGAAGCAAGCTCGATGACGCCGGCCGATACGGAAAACAGAAGAAATTTAAGGGAGCGGAGCAGCTCTGCCCGTTTGTCCATGGGGAATCCTCCTCAAGCATGTTGTGTTCCGTATTATCCATCTCATCTGAGAAATTGTCAAGCGGTGGAATGTATTTCAGTTTCGTTTTTAGAACAGATTGCTTTTTCGGCAAAACGCAATAAAAATTTTTTGAACGAAATATGAATATTGGAGAAAGTGCTTGACAGAGTTCACATAATGTGGTATTTTAATACTTGCGATGAGGGGCGTCACCCCTTGATGTGTCGGCATCTTAACCCGCTTTTGCATGGAAGATTGACTTGCAGGCCGCCGGGGCCAAATTCCGGCATGCTGTTCGGGCAGCTACAGTCTGATAGCAATTCCCACTTTTGCGACATGACTAAAAACCGACAACTTCACAGATAGCGATGTCCGGGACGTCGCTGCTCTGAACAAATTACCCGCTTCTTACAGAAGCGGGTGTTTTCTTTGCCCCGGACTTTGCACAAGCCGAGGACCAATAGAGAAAAAGGATCTGCCTCCCCTGTGGAAAGGAAAGCAGAACCTTTTGATTCCCGAAGCGGCAGTTTTCACTCTCAGTAGATGGAGAAAAGTTGCGGCTTGAGCTTGAATTTGACGCCGGAGACAAGCCCCATAGCGGCGAACATACTCACCATCGAGGAACCCCCGTAACTGAAGAAGGGGAGCGTGATGCCGATGACCGGGGTGATGCCGATGCACATGCCGATGTTGATGAAGGTCTGGAAGGCGACTGCAGAGCCGACGCCGATGCAGAGCAGCATATCGAAGGTGCGCCCGGCCTTGAGGCCGACCCGGATGATGTGAACCATGACGATCAGCAGGAGAGTGATCACCGCGATGCAGCCGATCATACCAAGCTCTTCCCCGACACAGGAGAAAATGAAGTCGGTATGCTTTCCGGTAAAGACCGTGGCACGGTGCTCGGCGTCCACACCGGTGAGTCTTCCGGAGGCAAGCGTCAATTTGCTTTGGGTGGTCTGCCAGGTGATACCCCAGCCATCCGGATCGATGGAGGGATCATACGGGGCGATCAGACGCTTTTTCTGGTAATCCTTCAGAAAGTAGGTCCACAGCAGGGGGATGGCCGCCGCCACGGCAGCGCCGCCCAGCGCGAACCAGTACAGCCGGACACCCAGAACGAAGAACATCGACAGGAAGATCAGCAGCAGGATCGAGGCGCTTCCCAGGTCCGAAGAGACCACGACGATCAGACCGAACAGAATGACAAAATGGCCGGCCATCTGCACGACGGACATGAAGGAGTTGATATCGTGGTATTCCTTCAGCCAGGTCATATGCTTCGCCGAGACGACGATATAGATGACCTTGATGATCTCGGAGGGCTGAATGCCGATACCGGCGAAACGGATCCAGCTGTTGTTGCCGGTGCCGCTGTCCGAGCCGAAGAGAACCAGCGCGACCAGCAACACAAGGTTGATGGCGCAGAGCAGCTTCCACTGCTCCGCCAGGAGGTCCGCGTCGATAAACGTAAGCAGTACAAACGCAATGAGCCCCAGAATGAGCGAGAAGACCTGAACGATAACGCACTTGACCGAGCTGTCCACCCAGCCGGAGGCCTCCATGGCAATGGTGGCGATTCGCACCATGTAGATCCCGAACAGGGAACAGATCAAACACATGACCAGAAGAAAGATATCCGCCCGCTCAAAAAACATATGGGCATAGACTTTGAACTTTTTGATTGTTTTACACCGCCTTCCGGTGAATTGCAATACCGAATCCGGTATGCTTGAAAACAATCTATTCTATCATGGAAGAGAGAAATTTACAAGACATCGCGCGGAACGTTCACAAATTGTGCAAAACAAAAGAAAGAATTGTATTTCTGCCCCGAATGTGCTATTTTTATGCTGTTCTATCCCGAAACAGGGACTGAAACCGGCAAATCCGGAGCATCTATCATAACAGAGGATTACAAATGGAACATATGACCATCAGACGAGCCGCCGCCCTCTGCGGCGGACGGCTTTGCGGGACCGGCGACCCGGAAACCGAAATCGGAAAAATCGTAATTGACACCCGTGCCCTTGAAAAAGGAGACCTGTTTGCGGCCTTTCGGGGAGAGCGTGTGGACGGGCATGACTTTATCCCGGCTGCGTTTGAACGCGGTGCGGCCTGCTGCATCGGTGAGCGGATGCCCGAAGGCGAGACCCGTCCGGTGATCGTCGTGGACGATGTGCTGACGGCACTGGAACAGATCACCGCCGCATACCGCAGTGATTTTGACCTTCCGGTTGTCGGCATCACCGGGAGCGTGGGCAAGACCACGGCAAAGGAAATGATCTCCGCGGTTCTGGAGCAGCGTTTTTGCACCCTCAAGACAGAAGGAAACCTGAACAACCGCTACGGAGTTCCCATGATGCTCTCGAAACTCGGAAGCGGGCACGAAGCGGCCGTGATCGAAATGGGGATTTCGGAATTCGGCGAGATGCGCCGGCTGGCCCGTATGGTCCGGCCTACCCTTGCCGTCTATACCACCATCGGGCATGCCCATCTTGAGTTTCTTCATGATCTGGACGGGGTGCTCCGGGCGAAGACCGAGATGCTGGAGACGATGCCCGAAACGGCTCCGGTGGTTGTCAACGGAGACGACGAAAAGCTTCGTGCGCTGCAGTGCCGCCAGAGAAAAATCACCTACGGCTTCGGCGCGCACTGCGACGTTCGGGCGGAGAACCTAGAAACCGGAGAAGAGCAGACCTGTGACATCGTCTGCGGCCTGAGACGGATTCCGGTGCGGATTCCCGCCTTTGGACAGCATTATGTCTATGCGGCGCTTGCGGCGGCGGCGGTGGGAATGCTTCTCGGCCTCGATGACCGGCAGATCGCGGACGGAATCGCGGCCTTCCACAATGTCGGCAGAAGGGGCGAGACCTTCCGCAGCGCCGGGCTTACGGTAGTGGATGACAGCTATAACGCCAACCCGGATTCGGTCTGCAACGGGATCGATAATCTGATCCGCATGCCCGCCAGGCGGCATATCTGCATTCTGGGCGACATGCTGGAGCTCGGAGAAAACACCCTGAAAATGCATTATGAGGTCGGAAGCTACGCTCTGGAGAAGGGAATCGACCTCGTCCTGACCAGCGGGAACTGCGCCCGCGAGATGAGCCGGGCAGCGGGGGAGCGGGGACATCACTTCGAAAGCCGCGACGAGCTGATCGCCGCACTGCCGGAGCTCCTGAAGGAAGGGGACTGCATCCTGGTAAAAGCCTCCAAGGGGTCTCACTTTGAGACAGTTTCCGCTGCACTGCGGGACATCAGACTGCCCGAAAAAGAGACCGATTGACGCCGGGCGGCGAATATGATATGATACACGTTAATTTATGCTGTAAAGGAGATGGGTATCCGAAATGGATGATGGCAGTCGATTGCCAATCATAATTTCTGTTCTGTTATTATTTGGCGCGTTTTATTTCGCCGTTGCCGAAACGGCGTTTGCCGCCTGTTCGCGCAACCGGATCAAAGCCGCGGTCGAGCGCAATGAATCCGGCGCGAAACAGGCGCTGTATATTCTGGACCACTTTGAACGGGCGATCAGCACGCTGCTGATCGGGACGAATCTGTGTCACATTTTCCTCTCCTCACTGGTCACCATGGTGGTGACACGGCGCTGGGGACTGTCTGTGGTCACGGTCAGTACGATCCTTACGACCCTGGTGGTCTTCTTCGCGGCCGAAATGCTGCCGAAGAGCATTGCGAAAAAGTTTCCGGAGCGTCTGGCCAAGGCCTGTTCCGGGAGTCTTTGCTTTTTTATGACGCTGTTTTATCCGCTCTCTGCGGCGCTCTCCTGGCTGGGGGAGAAGGCGGCGAAGATGAAGAAAAGCGAACCGGAACTCTCGGTGACGGAAGACGAGCTCTATGACATCATCGAAGATATGACCGAAGAGGGAAGTCTGGATGAAGAGCAGGGCGAATTGATTTCCTCCGCGCTGCAGTTCGGCGATCTTACGGTCGAGAGCGTCCTGACGCCGCGTATGGATGTAGCCGCGCTCAACGTGGAAGCGGACGGGGAAGAGATTCTTGCCAGCATCAAGGCGCAGAATCACAGCCGCCTTCCCGTTTACGAGGGAAGCATCGACCGCATCATCGGAATCCTACAGATCCGCAAATATATCAAGGAATATCTCCGCCAGGGGAAAACTCCGGAACTGCGAAGCCTCCTGGACGAGGCGTTTTTCGTCCACCAGAGCACGGAGCTTGCCGAGCTCCTTCCGATGATGTCGAAACAGAGAATCAACATGGCGGTGGTGACCGACAACTTCGGCGGAACACTTGGGATCGTGACCGTTGAGGACATTGTTGAAGAGATCGTCGGTGAAATCTGGGACGAGGACGACGTGGTGGAAGAAACCGTCACGGACCTCTCCGAGAACGCCTGTATCGCAGATGCCGATGAAAGCGTCACGGACGTGTTTGAGCATCTGAATTATGAAGACCCCGAAGACAATGACGAGCTGGTGGATACCCGCCTCGGCGAGTGGGCCTACCAGATGTTCGACTCGATCCCGTCACCGGGAGACAGTTTCCGCTACCACGAACTGACCGTGACGGTGACCGAGATGGAGCATAACCGCATCCTGAAGCTGAAAGTGGTCCGGATTCCGGAGACGGCGGAAGGGGGCGATCACACATGACAGTATATCTGGTGATTGCGGGAATTGTGCTCTGCATCCTCCTGTCCAATTTCTTCTCCGCCTCAGAGATGGCTTATTCTTCCTGCAACGAGCTCCGGCTGGAGAACGCGGCGGAAGATGGCTCACGGAGGGCAAAGATCGCCCTCACGATTATCCGCCACTTTGACGATGCGCTCAGCGCAATCCTCATCGGCAACAATCTTGTGAACATCGCGGCATCTTCCCTCGCTTCGGTGCTGGTAATCCTGCTGACCGGAAGCGATAAGATGACCTGGGCGGCAACCCTGGTCCTGACGCTGCTGATCATCATCTTCGGGGAGACCATCCCGAAGATCACGGCGAAGCAGAACGCAAACCGGGTCTCCGAGCGGCATGCATGGCCAATCCGCATCCTTATGATCCTTCTGAAGCCCCTGATTCTGCTGGTGGTCGGACTGGTGCATCTGCTGACCTTCTGGATGAAGCCGGAGGAGTCGGGTGAAGACGAGGCCGTGGAGGAGCTCCAGAGCCTGATCGAAACGGCGGAGGACGAAGAGGTCCTGGATGAGGACCGCTCCGAACTGGTTCAGGCAGCGATCGACTTTTCCGAAATTTCCGCCTTTGAGGCGATGACCGCCCGTGTTGACGTGGAAGCGATCGACATTGACGATGACTGGGACGAGATCCTGAATCAGGTGGAACAGTCTTCGTTTTCCCGTCTGCCGGTTTATGAGGACAGCATCGACCATGTGATCGGCGTCCTGTATCTCAATCACTTCCTGAAAGCGGTGGCAGACGGACAGCGTGAGATCCGGCCCCTGCTGATGGAACCCTGCTATGTGTACAAGACCATGAAGCTGCCCGATGTCATGGCGCAGTTTCGCCGGGCGAAGCAGCATCTTGCCATTGTCTGTGACGAATACGGCGGCACGCTGGGCGTCCTGACCATGGAAGATGTCATTGAGCAGATTGTCGGCGATATCTGGGACGAGACCGACACCGTGGAGGACGAAATTGTCCGTCGCTCTGACGATGAGCTGGAGCTGGACGGCGACATGCCCATTACGGAGTTCCTGGAGCTGATGAATCTTCCGGAGAATGACTTTGAAGCGGACAGTGATACCCTGGGCGGCTGGACGATTGAATCCTTCGGCGGAAGATTTCCCGAGCCCGGCGAGTCCTTCCGGTATGGAGATATCGAGATCACCGTACTCTCCATGGACGGCAGGCGCGTGGACCGTGTGCTTGTAAGACGCAGACCCAACGAAGCAGAAACATAAATATCCCCTGCAATTCTTTTCCCGGAGTCAGTTTTGATTCCGGGAAAAGTTCCTCTTGCAGTTGAGACGGTTCTGCGGTATAATACACAGGCAAATCCGGGTGTAGCGCAGCTGGTAGCGCGCGTGGTTTGGGACCATGAGGCCGCAGGTTCGATCCCTGTCACTCGGACCAGAGACGCCGTTGAGACCTTTCTCAACGGCGTCTTAAGACATCGGGGATTGTATTTGTTTTGACCGGGGAAAGGAGGACGCCGGGGATGGACAGAGAGCAGAGCCCATCGGAAAAGACATCCCATCGGACGGTTCTTTGCCGGAGCTGCGGGGCGGAATACCCCGCGGACAGCGCCAGCTGCCCATACTGCGGGACCATGAATCTTCCGGCGGCCGAGACGGAATATCTTGACAGACTGGAAGGAATCCGGGACAACCTGGAAGAGCTGGGAAGCCTCACAGACCGGAAAGCGAAGTCCCATCTCCGGAAGCTGCACAGAAACCTGCTGATCGGTGCGGTGATTCTGGCGCTGCTGATCACGACGGCGGTGATTGTCCGCACAAACAGCGAGAAAGCGGAAGCAGAGAAGGAAAAGAACGAATACCTCTGGCAGCGCGAAGCGTTCCGTAGCCTGGATGAAGCTTATGAGGCCGGGGATTACGATTTGCTTGTTACGATGTATGCCGAGGCTTCCGAGGCGGGACACCGTGTGTATTCCTATAAGCACGCTCGATTCTGCGATGCGCTTCTGGAAATCGCGGCAGCGACCGAGGCGCAGCAGGAATATGAAGCAGACGGCGATCCAAACTGGCTTCCATGGCTCTTTCGGGATGAGATTTCGCTTCTTACTTTTGAAAGCAGGCCGAATCTCAGCGTGGAGGAGCTGGATGTGCTGATTGCGAAGAGGGCGCCGCTCCTGGAAGACTTTGAAAGAAGATTCCCGATTTCGGAGGAAGAAAAGCAGACCTTTCTTCAGAAACTGAAGAAGGACGGATTTGTTCCGATCGCGGAATGTGAGAGTTTCCTGAAAGAGAAGGGGATGCTGGAATGAAGTGCAAATACTGCGGCGGCGAAGTCGGACTGGAAGAAAGCGTCTGCCCGTACTGCGGGAAACCGAACGACCAGGCCGTGCACCATCACCGTGAGATGGCAAACTTTCGCAGGCGGTACGCGGAGACGGAAGCGGCGGTCGTCGGCAAGGCCGATCACTATGCCCGGATTGTCCCGCGGCTGCTGATTATTCTCCTTCTGCTGATTACCGCGGTCGTCACGTACGCGATCTCGGAGAACACATACGGATATCCGGAGGCACTGCGGCGCAACCGAGCGGAACGCAATCCACAGCCCATCATGGAAACGCTGGACAAGTGCCTGGAAGATCGGGATTATATCGCTTTTTCCTCCTGGCTCACCTATCACGGCATCCGCTGCTATAACAGTCCGTTTGAAGGCTATGAGGACCTGCAGTGGACAGCGGAGTACTACAAGGATTTCGTATTGGCCGCGGAATGTGTTTTCCTGCACGGAGAGCTGGACGAATGGGAGAAGGAAAATACGGGTTATGAACTTCGGCGGCTTTGCCAGAACCTGGAGCGTTTTCTCGAGACGGAGGAGCGCGCATTGCGCAATGTCGAGAAAGAAGGACACCGGGAGGCTCTGGAAAACATGTCTTCCAATGTGATGGAGATGATGCGCGTGTTCTTCGGCCTGGACGGGGAGGAGCTGGAAGAGTTCCTCACATTCTCCGAGGCAAGAAAAACCGCTTATCTGGAGGGAGTGATGCAGGATGCGTGAAACAGGGAAAAGAAAACCATCGTCTCTTCTGATCAAAGTCCTGAACGTCCTCACGGTGCTGGTGCTGCTGGCGGCGATCTTCTCCATCACGAAGCTGGTCACGGAACTTCGTCGTTCCTTCAATCGGGAACCCTACAGCAACATGGAGTACAACCTGCAGGATGAAAACTACGGAGACATGATCCGGGAGTACTATAATCGAGGCTACGATGTTGACCCGTTTCCAACGGTCCATGAAGAAGAATACCGTGTCGCGGAATACGCGGACGCGGCCTTTCGCCATCTATTCTATGAGAGCGCAGGGGATGAGGAACAGGCAGCGCGCATGAAGGAAAGAATGCAGTCCGCCAGAGAAGGCACCGGAAAGCTCTCTGTCTCGTTGGATGATGTGGATGCCCTCCTGGACAGCATCACGGTTTATCCGAACAAAAGCGCGTCATAACAATCGGGAACCGCATCCCGAAAAAAACAGCGCCCGGCTGCTCATTGAGAGCGGCCGGGCGCTGTGCCCGTGAATGCGTGATGCATCAGGTGCATCAGAGATCACATCGGAATGATTTTGCAGAGTACCACGTAGCGTGCGTCGTCGTATTCATAGCTGCAGGTGGAGAGCGTCATGATATGGTCGCTGCTCGTGACCTGAACGCCGGTATCGAAATTGGAGCGGGAATACATACGGTTGATGAACTCCTGGAACTGATCCCGGGTGTCAAAGTTGAACGCATAGACATCCGAGTCGCCGCCGGTGACGAAGCAGGTGAAGACCTGCAGCATATAATTCTGGGTCGGGGTGTAGTAGTACAGAACCGGGTGCGCTTCGAGGTAACCTTCCTGTTTGTAGTTTGCGAGGCTCGCGAACATGGACCCGTTGTTCATGTGATGTCCGTAAAGAATCGTGTTGTCGCCCGAGAGGTCAGGTTCGCAGACGGCATCCATGAAGATGCTGCCGCTTGCGTTTTCGGTCCCGTTCAGCGTGTGATGGAGATAGTATTCATTGTCTCCGCCCTTCAGGACCGGATAACTGATGACGGTGTCCGGGCTGTAGATCCAGCCGACAACCTGGGAATTCTGAGACAGCAGGGAATTGAAGTCAACGGAAATCGGACCGGAGACCAGAGCGGGCGTCTCTTCCGCGACTTCAGCGGTCGGGGTGGGAGTGGGCTCCGAAGTCGGCGCTGCGGTCGGCTGTGCGGCCGTCTGTGTGCTGACAAACTGCTGATTCAGATTATCATATTCCTTGGCAGCGGCATGATAGCCGTAGAAGGTGTTGTAAAGCTGGTACCCGGCGAAGATAAACACGCCGAGGAACACACCGCACAGGATGACGAGAAGACCGCGCCAGAGGGCACGTAAAAAGGTTTTCATAATTTGTCTCCAATCGTAACTATATTGTAACTTCTTATAGTATACACTGTTTTTCTAAAATGTACAGAAAATTTTTCTTAATATTTTCAGCATTCTGTCATTTTTCCTTGAGGACGCGGTTTTGTACGGATTTGTCCGTTCTTCCGGCGGCAGGATCGCGAATTTAGATTTCTTAAGTTGCCTCTGGGTGGAAAGCAGTGTATGATAGCACTGTAAAAAAGAGCGTTTTATAACCGTCTTGGAACGGTTCAACTGTTATCAGAGGTGATTGTTTTGAAAACAAAGCGTAGAATGCTCAGCATCCTGCTGATTGTCGCTCTGGCGGTATCCCTGAGCGGGATTGTGCCGTCTGCAGATGCGGCTTTTGTGCCGGGTGATGCGACCCTGACCGTCGCGAGGAACACCGTCAGGGATGACCTTGTTCCGGGGACGTACCCGGAGCCTGACGCGGAAGGAAATCCAATTCCTCTCCCTTCACACATCGTTCTGATCAATGGGGAAGAGAGAGAAGTCTGTTCGGTTGCTTTTGTTACGCGTGACGGAACAGACGTCGGGCCGCAAAACAGCGTGACCGGCATCATCAGCCAGGACATTGGCATCAGAATCGATCCGCTGGACGGCTTTTATGTTTCCGGATTGACGCTCGGGGCGGCTGAAGGCGGCGAGAGCATGGCAAATCTTCTTACCCTTGCCAATGCGCACCTTTATGATACGACGGTGACGCTGTTCCTGTCGGATTTTGCCAGCTTTGACGGCAGCGGGTATTCCCTCAAGGATGAATATCTCTCTTCCTGGGGCGGCGGCTCCGAACTCACGCTGAACGTTACCTGCAGCAGGATCGGTGACGAGACGCATTCTCTTTGGTACAACGGCGGCGGTCACAACGGCATGATTCCCGATACCGGCTATGCCGACGGTCACGGTACGATTCTTACTGCGTATATGCTTGACAATCATGCTTATGATTCCGACGGCACGGTATGGGAATTTACCGGCTATCTTCTGGAATATGCAAACGGTCCCAAAATGTATGTGGAGGAAGATGATGAAATCTGCCTCTATACCGATGCAACTCTGACAGCCCAGTGGAAGGATGTCACCGACCAGTTTGCAGCGCCTGTGCCTCCGACGGTTACCATTGTGGGTGACTCGGCGAGCAAGGAGTATGACGGAACTCCCCTGAGTGCGCAGAATTATACGATCACCTCAGGAGATCTTGGGGCATTTACACTTGGCGTGACCTATAATGAGATCACCGAACCGTCCTCTGTTCCCAATATTACGAGTTATGCCCTTTTCAATGCGGACGGCAGTCCGGCCTTCAACCAGGCGGATCTGCAGGCATCCGGAACCTTTATTGTGGACCCCGGCACGCTGACCGTGACGGCGAAGCCTGTGCCGCCGACGGTGACCATCGTTGGTGACTCGGCAAGCAAGGAGTATGACGGAACGCCTCTGAGCGCACAGAATTATACGATCACAGCCGGAGATCTTGGTGGATTCACGCTTGGCGTGACCTATAACGAGATCACCGAACCGACAACTGCTCCCAATATTTCAAGTTATGCCCTTTTCAATGCGGACGGCAGCCCGGCCTTTAACCAGACGGAACTCGAAGCTTCCGGAACCTTCATTGTGGACCCCGGTACGCTGACTGTGACAGCGGCCCCGGTTCTGCAGGATCTGACGATTCGCGGTGTGCAGACGAGCGCAGATGCGACATATGAAGGTCAAAGCTTCCGTGCGGTGGACTTCAACGGCGGCTATACTGCGGAAGGTTTAATTGAGGGAGATCGCATTGAAGGCGAAGGGATTGTAAGCGGCGAGGGAAGCAGCAGTTTTGATGTCATCATCAATCCTGAAGCAATCCGGATTATGCGCGGCGACAGCGATGTAACCGGGTCCTATAATATTCGGGTAGAAAACGGTTATGTAACGGTGAATCCCTATGTTGCACCGACGCTCCAGCCTCTCACGATCCGAGGCATTACCGCAACAGTGGATGCAACCAGCGAAGACCAGACCTTCTCTGCAAATCAGATCGCCGCGGACGGCTTTACAAACGGCTATCAGGCTGTCGGCCTCTTGGAGGGAGATACGATTGTCGATAACGGCATCGTAACCGCATCCGGAAGCAGCAGCTTCGATGTCAACGTTGATACGACCAAGGTCCAGGTTATGAGGGCTGGACAGGATGTGACCTCGCTCTATGACATCCATGGAGAAAACGGTCGCATCACCGTGAATGAATTTGTTCCGGCTCCCAAACCGGTGATCCCCACAGTGACGGTTGAAGCGCCGAGCGCCAGTAAACTCTTCGACGGGACACCGCTCACGATGGATGCCGGGAAGGATGTGACCGAGATTACCGACGAGAAGGGGATCACCTATCGAATTGTGATCTCTTATGCCGGCGGCAGCAGAACAGAAATCGGTACAAGCGAGAATGCGGTTACGTCCTGTGTCATCAATGATGTGAACAACCAGCCGATGTTCAGCGCGGAAGAAATCCAGGCTGCGAGAGACTCCGGGCAGTTAAGAGTAATAAACGGAACTCTGACGGTTGCGGATCCGGCGGAGAAGCAGACGCTTGTTGTTACCGGCATCACCGCTTCGGTCACCGTCAAGGCCGCGGACCAGACGGTTACACTTGCTGACTGCAGCGCAGAAGGCTATAAAGACGGCTATAAGGTCACCGGTCTGCTCGACGGACACGAAATCAAGGGTGAAAACATCGTCAGCGGTCAGGGAACCGCACCCGGGTTTGACACGGTTGTGAACGGGGATGCGATCCGTGTTTACAACGGAGAAACAGACGTGACAGCCCTCTACAGCATCAGTGCGGTCAACGGTTATGTCACCGTTACGGTCGAGAAGCCGGATACACCGCCGGAGCCCGATAAGCCGACGGTTCCCACGCTCACCCTGCGGGGCCTTGATGCCAGCAAGGAATATGACGGAACCGAACTGACCATGCAGGGGGATAAGGGATATCTCCTCAGCGGCACGATCGGGGATTACAAAATTGCGGTAACTTATAACACAATTACTGAGATCGGAACCAAACCCACCATCAGCAGTTATGAACTCCAGGATGCTCAGGGCAAGACGGTTTTCACCAAGGAGGATCTGGACAAGAGCCCGAACTTCACCGTGGAGACGCTTGGTACTCTGACCATCACCAAGCCGGAGCCCACGATCCCGAAGGCGACCCTGACGGTCGAGCCGGCGACGAAGGAATATGACGGCACGCCGCTGACGAGGGAGAACAACGGAAACGTCAAGATTGACGGAGACCTCGGCGCGTATAAGCTCCATGTTGTGTACAATTCCATCACCGAGCCTGACTCTGTGGGCGCCCTGGCAAACTACGAGCTTACCGATCAGAACGGCAATGTCGCCTTCACCAAGGCCCAGCTGGATGCCAGCCCGAACTTCACGGTCAACAACGGTAAGCTGACCATCACACCACGGCCCCTGAAGCTCATCGCCATCTCCGGCACTTTGAACACCAAGGGCGAAAACATTGTCGCATCCAGTCTGAGCACCCAGGACGGCAAATTCGTCAACGGCTATCGCCAGGAAGGCCTGATGACCGGCCATACCCTTTCCGGCAGCTTCGTACAGGGAAGCGGCAAGGAAAGCTTCAAGACCAGCATCGACCCGGAGGCGGTCCGCATTACCGCAAACGGCTTTGATGTGACCAAATGCTACAGCATTCAGACGCAGGACGGCTATATCACCATCAATGCCCCCACCACCTATGACCTGATCGTTAATCCGCGCTCCTACACCTGGACCTATGACGGCACGGCACACTCCATGCGTGAGTATGACTACAGCGGTCTGGTCAATGGGGACAAGCTGGTCAAGGTCAACTTCAGCGATCAAGCCACTATTACAAATGTCGGCAATCAGTCGAACCGGATCACCTCTGTTGAGGTAACCACCGCAACAGGCGGGGATGTGGACATGAATAAGTATGTCCTCATTTCCACCCCGGGCACATTGACCGTTGTACAGCGTGACCTGACGGTGACGGCCATCTCCGGCTCGCTCACGACCAACGGCACCGAGGTTGTTGCCTCCAGTCTGAGCACGCCGGACGGCACATTCAAGAGCGGCTTCAAGGCGGAGGGCCTGGTTCCCGGGCACTCGCTCACCGGCAGCTTTGTTGTTGGCCGCGGCACCACCACCTTCAACACCAGCATCGATCTGAACAATCTTCGTGTCGTCGATGCCTACGGAAACGATGTAACGCGCAACTACAGCATCCGCACCGTTAACGGCACCATCACCATCAACGCCGGAGCCTCCGGTCAGCAGCGCAGCAACGTCTCGCTCTCCATCACGGCCAAATCCGGCACCTTCCCCTATGACGGCACGGAGCACAAGCTCAACGAGTACACCGCGAATGGCCTTGTGGACGGCGATGTGATTGAGAAGGTCACGTTTAAGCCCTCCTCCGTGATTACCGACGTGGGAACCCGCGCCAACGAGATCCAGACCGTGGTCATCAAGTCGGCGAACGGCGCGGCCGTAGACAACAGCAAGTATAACATCAACTACTACTCCGGCACGCTCACCGTGACGAAGTACCCGCTGACCCTGACGGCCGTTTCGGACGAAAAGGTCTACGACGGAAAGGCCCTGAACAATAAGAGCGTGAAAGCCACCGCTCTGGCCAATTCCAACCACTCCCTCAGCGCGGATTACGAGGTGTTTGACAGCAACGGCAACACCATCAAGAACGGTCCTGTTGATCCGGGCGTCTACACCAAGAAGGTCAGCAACGTCAAGATTACCTCCGGCAGCACTGATGTCACGGCCAACTATGATATCACGATGGTGGACGGAACGCTGAAGATCACCGGCTCGTCCGGCGAGAGCAGCCGCGCAACCACCACCACGGCCTACTACGGCAATACCTTTACCATCCGCTCGGATGCTCCGTACGCGGAGTTCAAGTACCTGCTGATCGACGGCGCGAAGGTGCCTACCGACAACTACACCGTCAAAGAAGGCAGCACCATTATCACGCTGAAGTCCTCGTACATTCAGAGCCTGAAGAGCGGCGGACACAACTACACCATCGTCTCTGCATCCAAGCAGGTCGACGGAAGCTTCAACGTGTCGAAAGCACCGAAGACCGGAGACGGCGCGTCGATGATCGTCTGGATCATCCTGCTCCTGCTGGCGGCCGTGGCGGTTGCCCTGATGTTCTTCTTCCTGCAGCGCTCCGGCAAGCTGGGCGGCGGAAAGCGCCGTTCCGGCAAAAGGAACGGGGGCAAGGAAACTCTCCGCTACCCCTCCGGGAAAGAGTACACCCGCAAGCCGGTTGCTCCGGTGATTCCGGATCTCGACTTTGAACCCGAACCGGAACCGGCACATGACGACGATCCAACCATGGATCTGATGAAAGACTTCGACCTCAATCTGGACGATTATCGGGATCCGACTCCCAAGACGCCCTCAGGCTACACCGGATATACACCTGCCGGCTATGCTTCCGAGGCGGTGAGCGACAGCGGAAAAACCGGGTTTGAAGCTCCGGACTTCGGCAGCTTTGATGAGCCGGCGGCACCGCAGGAAGAAGCGCTCCCGGATCTTGAGGTAGAGATCTTTGAAGAGGAACCGACGGCTTCGACCGCTGCGGAACCGGAGGCACAGCCCGCCGCGGAACCGGCAGAGGAGCTTCCGGAGCAGGAAGTGGGAACGCCTGTCGCAGAACCCGAACCGGAGAAGGCGCCGGAACCGGCGCGCCGCCGCGGTAAGCACGAGGCGCCGGATCCCTCCGATCCGTTTACAGACAGCTGGTATCAGTCCGTCGGACTGAACAAGCGGGATAAGAACAAGTAAACCCGCAATACCCGGTCAACGCATCGGGAAAAACAAAAACTCATGCACCGTGAAAAGTGCATGAGTTTTTGTTTATGTGCGTTCAAATCGCGTCTTGAAGCGGCTTCGGATTTCTGTTATAGTAAAACAAATCGATGCGGGAAAAAAACGCTGCCGCCATACGGCAGACGGAAAGGAGTACACGGAGATGGAAATTACATGGAACGGTCATTCATGCTTCACCGTCAAAACACAGGAGGGGAGCGTTGTCCTGGATCCGTATGAGGACGGAAAAGTACCGGGGCTTGGACCGCTGCGTCTGGAAGCGGATGCCGTGCTCTGCAGCCATGAGCACGGAGATCATAATTTCCGGGCGGGTGTCAGCCTGACGGGAAGGCCTTTCGGCGTGCGGGTAGAAGCGATTCCGTCCTGGCATGACGAGGTCTGCGGCAGAAAGAGAGGTTCAAACACCATCCATGTCCTGTACGCGGAGGGGATGAAGCTCGTTCATCTGGGTGATCTGGGGACGGAGCTGAACCGCGAACAGATTGAGACGCTGGCGGTACCGGATGTCCTTCTGATTCCGATCGGCGGGTACTATACCATCAACGCCGCGCAGGCGCTGGAGATTGTGGAGCAGCTGCGCCCGAGGGTTACGGTCCCGATGCACTTCCGGCGGGGCGTCGTGGGCTATGACGTGATTGCGACGCCCGATGAATTCCTGTCCCGCTGCCCGAATGTTGTGGAATACCCCGGGAATACGCTGACCGTGGACTTGCAAACGCCCGCTCAGACTGCGGTGCTGTCTCTTTGACCGCAAGTCTCAGCGAAACTGATTTCGCTCCGGGTCATAGTCGAATCCCGACTGGTGCAGGCGGGCGATGAGTTCGTCCCGGTCCAGCTCCAGATCATCACACAGGGCCTCAAGCGAAGCATACTCGTCCCGAAGTTTCGTGTTGAGGACGCTCATCAGCATGACGGGGTCCTTCGGCAGCATGGGTTTCACCTCCCGGAAAAGAATCGGCGGCATGCGCCGGGCAGAAAAAGAAGCAGCTGAAATCCAGCTGCTTCTTTTGAATGGAATAGAACTTACTTATTGACCTTCTCCTTGAACGCCTTGCCGGCCTTGAAGACGGGGGTGTTGCTGGCAGCGAACTGCATGGTCTTGCCCGTGGCAGGATTGCGGCCCTCGCGGGCATCACGATGCTTCAGGGAGAAAGTACCGAAACCGAAGAGCGCGACGGACTCGCCGGCGGCGACGGTATCGACGACAGCACCCAGAACGCTGTCGACAACAGCGGCGGCCTGCTTCTGGCTGAGCGCGTTCTCAGCGGCAACTTTTTTTACAAGTTCAGTTTTATTCATGGTTGAAAACTCCTTTGTAATTGAATTACTCGGTGATTATAGCAGTTCCGGCGCGGTTTGGCAATAGGGAAAAGCAGAAAACAGGCAGAAATATACCGCGGATCTCGGACCTTTATCACCATCTTCGAAACATTTTGCAAGGGATGGAATCGAAGTCTTGAGAAACGGAGCCTACTGTGATATAATTCCTCCGTTCATATAGGATGAAGGAAGCGTGTACTTGCGCAAAAGTGCGTAAACCCATCGAGTGGGAAGGAATCACCGCGAGTGAAACGCAGCAAATCATTTAAAGAATGTAAATTGCAGAATTCAATAAGATCTTGAAGGGAAACGTGACAATATGAAATTAGGAATAGTTGCTCAGCGCCTATTTCATATATCTACACAAAACTCCCTGTAACCCCCTAAACCCCAGTAAATACTATACCAATCGCGATATCAGATCCAACAAAACAAATTATAAATCTATATCTCTGAATGACAAAACTGCGTAAAATTGCGTAAAAGAAAAACGATGAAAAGGCCTGCTATAACACTCGAAATTGACAGTCGGAGCCACGAAAAGGAGAAATCCTGATGGCTCCGGCTTTTTTGTTGACACATAGAGGTATGCTCGCCCGTCCTCGGCACGGACCGATCCGCTCCCTCCGGAGACTACTACCTGTCCTGCGGTCGTGCCTCGCTCCGGGCAGGTAGTAGTCTCCTCCGGTCGCCCTTCGGTCCAGCCATCGGCGTGCTCGCACTTGTTCCGCTCCGCGTGACGCCCTCCAGTAATCTGCTCTCCGTCCCTCCTTCGTCGGTCCGGAGAGCAGATTACTTCTGGACGCCCCGCTTCGTTCAAACTCCTGCGGAGTATTTTTTCTGTTCGCTTCGCTCCGGTTTTTCGTGTCGCTTCGCTCCATTGCCTCTTGTCGATTCGCTTCGTCCTGCGCTCTGGCTGATTCTATTTGACCAGCGCTCGTGCCTCGCTGCGCCCAAACAGAATCAGCCGTCGCTCCGGTCTTCACTTCGCTCCCACCGGCAGGCGTTCGCTGCGCTCACTGTCCTCAGGCGGTAATGCTCGCCGCTGCCGGCTCGGCCCGCTCCCGCTCCCTTCCAAAGACTAATTCGCGCAGCCGCAGCTCGTTCCTCGCTGTCCGGCGCGAATTAGTCTCCTCCAGTTCGCTCCCGCAGCCCGGCCTTTGCAGGCTCGCCTTGGTTCCGCTCCGCGTGGTGTCCTCCAGTAATCTGCTCTCCGGTCCTCCTGCGTCGGTCCG
>JAGAFT010000212.1 GCA_017627975.1 Oscillospiraceae bacterium | reverse complement strand
TGGCGCGGATGTAGGCGGCGTTAAAGTAACGCAGCTTCTCGATGTCAAAGATGGCCGGGGACTTGGAGATGCCGGAGACTTCGAAGATCTTCTTCAGCTAGTCCAGGCTGAAGATCTCCTGCTCGCCGCCGGGGCTCCAGCCCAGCAGCGCCACATAGTTGATGACCGCGTCGGTCAGATAGCCCTGGGCGATCAGGTCCTCATAGGAGGGGTCGCCGTGGCGCTTGGACATCTTGTTGTGCTGATCCCGCATGACCGGCGAGCAGTGGACATACTTCGGAATCTCCCAGCCGAAGCCCTCGTAGAGCAGGTTGTACTTCGGCGCGGAGGAGAGATACTCGCTGCCGCGGACGACATGGGTGATGCCCATGAGGTGGTCGTCGATGACGTTTGCGAAGTTATAGGTCGGCAGGCCGTCCCGCTTCATCAGGACCTGATCGTCCAAGGTGCTGTTCTCCACCCGGATGTCGCCGAAAATCTCGTCATGGAAGACGGTCTCTCCCTCGTGCGGGATGCGCTGGCGCACCACATAGGGCTCGCCGGCCGCGGCGCGGCGGTCGGCCTCCGCCGGGTCCAGACTGCGGCAGGGATCCTCGCCGCGGTTAAAGTCCCCGCTGTCCTCCTCGCTCTCCGCCTTCTCGCAGAAGCAGCGATAGGCGTGGCCGCGGGAGATCAGGAGCTCCGCATACTTCCCGTAAAACGGCCTGCGCTCGGTCTGGATATAGGGGGCCACGGGGCCGCCGACATCCGGACCCTCGTCATGGTCCAGGTGGCACTCCTTCATCGTCTTATAGATCACATCCACCGCGCCCTCTACAAGGCGGCCCTGGTCCGTGTCCTCAATGCGAAGAATAAAGGTCCCGCCGGCATGGCGCGCAATCAGCCAGGTATACAGCGCCGTGCGCAGGTTTCCGACATGCATGTATCCCGTCGGCGACGGGGCAAATCTTGTGCGCACCTTTCCCTTTGGGATGCGCGCCTCCATCTCTTCAAACCAGCTGAGATCAAGCTTCTCAGGCATAGCTTCTTCCTCCTGTCGTTTCCAGGCTTCCGGCCCTTTCCGCAGGGCCGCAGCCGAACTTTTCCGCCCCCGGCGGATCTGAGTTTCTTTATCATATTTTACATTTTTCCTGTTGTCAAGCACAACTTATTCTGTTACAATGAATTGATTGTCCGGCAACGGATCTCGGGCATTCTTTTCTAACACTCTACTACAAGTTTTTGAAACGGAGATCGATCAGATGGATCAGCAGACAGAAAGAAAAAAAGTAATGCTGTCCGGCATTCAGCCTTCCGGCGACCTGCATCTGGGCAACTACCTGGGCGCGGTGAAGAACTGGGCTGCCCTCGCCGAGGAATTTGACTGCTACTATTTCATGGCCGACCTGCACAGCATTACGGTCCGGCAGACGCCCGCCGACCTCCGGCGGCGTTCCGTGTCCCAGCTGGCGCAGTACATCGCCTGCGGCCTGGATCCGGAGAAGAACACCCTCTTTATCCAGAGCCATGTGCACGAGCATGCGGAACTCGGCTGGATTCTCAACTGCTACACCATGTTCGGCGAACTCAGCCGCATGACCCAGTTCAAGGACAAGAGCGCGAAGAACGCCGAGAACATCAACGGCGGGCTCTTCACCTATCCCTCGCTCATGGCCGCCGACATTCTCCTTTATCAGGCGGACTTTGTCCCCGTCGGTCAGGATCAGAAGCAGCACTGTGAACTCACCCGGGACATCGCCACACGCTTCAACAACATCTACGGCCCGACCTTTACGGTCCCCGAGCCGTATATTCCAAAGGTGGGCGCGCGGATCATGAGCCTTTCCATGCCGACCTCGAAGATGTCCAAGTCCGACCCGGCCGGCTGCGTGTTCATCATGGACCCGCCCGAGGAGATCGCCCGCAAGTTCAAGCGCGCCATCACCGACTCGGACACCGAGCACTGCGTCCGCTATGACCCGGAGCAGAAGCCGGGCGTCTCAAACCTCATGAGCATTTATTCCTCGGTCACGGGCCTGAGCTTTGAGCAGATCGAGCATGACTTTGAAGGAAAGGGCTACGGCGTCTTTAAGCCCGCCGTCGGCGACGCCGTCATCGAAATGCTTCGCCCCATCCGCGAGGAGAGCGCACGCATGATTGCCGAGAAGGACTATCTCCGCTCGGTCTACACCGAGGGCGCACAGCGCGCCTCCGCGGTGGCCCGCCGGACCCTGCGCAAGGTCTACAAGCGCGTCGGCTTCGTGGAGAAGCCCTTCTGATCCCCGGCTATTATCCGGCCCGGTTTCCGGGCGATTTCATCAACTGGAGCATTCATTATGCAAGCTTTTGATTTTCCGATCTGGAAAATATTTGCGGGTCCCGCGGTCGCGCTTCTGGTCTCCTACCTCATGACGCCGCCTGTCAAGCGCTTTGCCGAGAACGTCGGCGCGATCGATGTTCCCAAGGACGCGCGGCGGGTCCACGACCATCCGATTCCGCGTATGGGCGGGCTCGCCATTTTCACCGGCTTTGTGCTGTCGGTCCTGCTCTTTGTCAACATGTCCATGCAGGTGATGGGTCTGCTTCTGGGCGCGGTGATTATCGCGGTCATGGGAGCGCTGGACGATATTCTCTGTCTGAACCCCTGGATCAAGCTGGGCGGGCAGTTCCTCGCCGCCCTGGTGGCGATCCGCTGCGGCATTGTCTTCGACGTCATCTCAAACCCCGGCTTTCTCGACGGCGAAGCCACCATCCCGCTGGGCTGGCTGTCCATTCCGTTCACCATCATGTGGATCATCGCCTGCACCAACGCGGTCAACCTCATCGACGGCCTGGACGGCCTTGCCGTCGGCATTTCCGCCATCAGCTCCATCTCGATGATGATCGTGTCGATGATTCTCCCCGCGGGCATCGGCGGCATCCCCCTGATCCTGGCATGTCTTGCGGGCGCCTGCTTCGGCTTCATGCCCTACAACATCAATCCCGCCAAGATCTTTATGGGCGACGTGGGCTCGCAGTTTCTCGGCTATGTGCTCTCCTGTGTCTCCATCATCGGTCTGTTCAAGTTTCACGCGATCATCACCTTCCTGATCCCGCTGCTCTCGCTGGCAGTGCCGCTGGGTGATACCATCTTTGCCTTCTTCCGCCGGATCCTGCACGGGCAGAGTCCCTTCCACGCCGACCGCGGCCACATTCACCACAAGCTGATCGACATGGGGATGAGCCAGAAGCAGGCCGTCGCGGTGCTCTACGCCATCTCGGCGGTGCTGGGCCTGGTCGCCGTGCTCGTGGCCGGCCCCGGGACCGGGATCCGCATCGTCTGCATTGTCGTCGCCTTCGCGATCTCGCTTACGGTCTGGCTGTTCGTTTTCTCGAAGGCACACGTTCATTCGGAGCATCTTCACCCCGAGCATCGGGAAGGTCCCGCAGTCGCGCCGGCGGTGTCAAACGCCGCCCAGGCGGCCCCTTCGACGGGAACAGAGTCCCGGGAAAAGCAGGAGCGTGTCGGATGAGGATCGCGGTTTTCTCCGACACCCACGGGTATACCGCCCCGATGGCGGACGCGGTCTCCCGCTGCCGTCCGGATGCCGTTTTTCATCTCGGCGACCACGACCGGGACACGGAGGTCCTGCTTCGGCGCTTTCCGGAAATCCCGCTCTACAGCGTCGCGGGCAACTGTGATTTCGCCGCGCTGGCGCCGAATGTGCTCACGGTCTCGCTCGGGCCGGTCAAGGCCTTTCTGACCCACGGCCATCTGTACCATGTGGACTACGGCCGGGTCGATTCCCTGGTCTACGCCGCACAGGAAGAGGGCTGTCAGCTCGCCCTTTTCGGGCATACGCATGTTCCGTTTCACGAGGACATCGGCGGGGTCAAGGTCGTAAACCCCGGTACCGCCGGGAAGGGACGAAGCCTCACCTGGGCCCTGCTCACCGTCTATGACAACGGCGGCATCGGCGTGGAGATGAAGACCCTGGACCACGAGGCCCGCTGGTAGGGTCCCATCCGGTCTTTATTTTCCCCCTCTCTCCGGATACGGATTCCCTTCCCGCAGCACACACTCCCGCGATCATAACGCACGCGGTTTCCCGGTTCGGACCGGGAAGCCTTTTTTATGAAAGGAAACAACATGGATCAACTTATCTCAATTCTGTCCGAAGAGCTCGGGCAAAAGGCCGAATACGTCGAAAACGTCGTCCGGCTTCTCGACGAGGGCAACACCGTTCCCTTCATCGCCCGCTACCGCAAGGAGCTGCACGGGGCGATGGACGACACCGTCCTGCGCACGCTGGAGACGAGGCTGCAGTACCTGCGTAACCTCCAGGAACGCCGCGAGACCGTCCTCGCCTCCATTGAGGAGCAGGGCAAGCTCACGGAGGAGCTCTCCGCCGCCATCGGGCAGGCCAGGACCCTTGCCGAGCTTGAAGACCTCTATCGCCCGTATAAGCAGAAACGCCGTACCCGCGCCACCATTGCAAAGGAGAAGGGACTTGAGCCTCTGGCGGAGCTTCTCTTCCGCCAGGACCGCGACTGCCCGGTGCCGGAGGAGGTCGCGGCGGCCTATGTTGATCCGGAAAAAGGTGTGGAAACCGTGGAAGATGCCCTTGCCGGCGCTTCCGACATCATTTCCGAACAGATCAGCGACAGCGCCGAACTCCGCAAGGCCCTGAAGGAGCTGCTGGGCCGGATCGGCCAGCTCCGTTCCGAGGCCGCCACCGAGGAGGATTCGGTCTATCAGCTCTATTATGACTTTACCCAGAATCTCTCCCGCCTGCAGGGGCACCAGATTCTTGCCATCAATCGCGGGGAGAAGGAAAAGATGCTGCGGGTTTCGGTCGAGCTGGACCACGACACCGCCATGCGCACGGTCTACCGCGCCGTGGTCATGCCCGGAACCAGGGCGATGGAGTTTATCCGCGCTGCGGCGCTTGACGCCTATGACCGCCTGCTCTTCCCGTCTCTCGAGCGCGAGATCCGCTCCGAGCTCACGGCGACGGCCTGTGAAGGCGCCATCGGCCAGTTTGCGCTGAACCTTCGTCCCCTCCTGATGCAGCCGCCCGTCAAGGGCAAGGTCACCATGGGCCTCGACCCCGGGTATCGCATGGGCTGCAAGGTCGCCGTGGTCGACGGCACCGGCCGGGTTCTGGACACCGCCGTCGTCTATCCCACCTACGGCGAGCGGCAGAAGAACGAGGCCATCCAGAAGCTGGCCTCCCTGGTCCGCAAATACGGCGTGGAGCACATCGCCATCGGCAACGGCACCGCCAGCCGCGAGACCGAGCAGATGGCCATCGAGCTCATCCGCCAGGAGAACGAGCGCGGCGCCAACCTCAGCTACATGATCGTCTCCGAGGCCGGCGCCTCGGTGTACTCCGCAAGCCCCCTCGGCGCGGAGGAATTCCCCCAGTTTGACGTGAACCTGCGCTCCGCGGTCTCGATTGCCCGCCGGCTCCAGGACCCCCTGGCCGAGCTGGTCAAGATTGAACCGAAGGCCATCGGCGTCGGCCAGTACCAGCACGATATGCCCGAAAAGCAGCTGGAGTCCGCTCTGGACGCGGTGGTGGAAGACTGCGTCAACGCCGTCGGCGTGGACGTCAACACCGCCTCGCCTTCCCTGCTGCGCCGCGTCTCCGGCCTCACCGCGACCACGGCCAAAAACATCGTCGCCTTTCGGGAAGAAAACGGCCCCTTCCGGGACCGCAAGCAGCTTCAGAAGGTTCCGAAGCTCGGGCCGAAGGCCTTCCAGCAGTGTGCCGGCTTCCTTCGTGTCCCCGAGAGCAAGAACATTCTCGACAACACCGCCGTGCACCCCGAGTCCTATGCCGCCGCGTCAGCCCTGCTCACGCTGACCGGCCACAGCGACGCCGATCTTCGCGCTGGGAAACTCTCCGATCTCCCCGGCCGGGTCAAGGACTACGGCACCGCCAGAGCCGCCGAAGAGATCGGCATCGGCGTACCTACCCTGATGGACGTGATGCAGGAGCTCATGAAGCCCGGGCGCGATGTCCGTGACGAGCTCCCCAAACCGATCCTCCGCACCGACGTCATGGAGATCTCGGACCTCAAGCCGGGCATGAAGCTCTCCGGCACCGTCCGCAACGTCATCGACTTCGGCGCCTTCGTCGACATCGGCGTGCACCAGGACGGTCTTGTGCATGTCTCGGAGATTTCCGACCGCTTCATCCGTCATCCCTCCGAGGTTCTCTCGGTCGGCGACGTGGTGGAGGTTCTCGTCCTGAACGTCGATGAAAAGAAAAAGCGGATCGGCCTGTCCATCAAGCAGGCCAAAGCAGCCAAAGCCTGATCCCCGCCGCGTCAGAATTTTATACGAATCTTATACGGTTTCGATCCTTCGACACCGTGCTGCCTCCTTCCGGACGGCCGCACGGTGTTTTTGTTTTGCCTCCGATCTTTATACAATCTTAATGTTCTTTCAAAAGTCTTAATCCTGTTTTAATCCGATTTATGCGATACTGGGCACAGAAAAATCTTTACAGTTTCTTAACGCTCTGGTATAAGTGAAGTATCACACGAAAGCCGGAGGAATTTGCATCATGCGGCATTTCATCAAAAGAGCCTCTCCCGTTCTGGACCTCGCGCTCAGTCTGTTCTTTCTCACGCTCGCGACCCTTCTCGGGGCGCTCTTTTACCGCCTGGGTTTTTCCGATTCCACGATCATGATGTCCTATCTTCTGGGCGTCCTGATGATCGCGGTCGGGACCTCCCATCGCGGCTACAGTCTGGTATGCTCCGTGGTCTCGGTTCTGCTGTTCAATTATTTCTTTGTCGACCCGCGCTTCTCCCTGAAGGTTCTGGAATCCGGCTATCCGGTGGTTTTTCTGGCCCTGTTCGTGACCTCTTTCATCACAAGCACGCTCGCAGTGCGCCTGAAGGACACCGCCCGGGAGGCGGAGGAAAACGCCCGGGAGCGGGAAGCCGCCGCCGTCCAGATCGAGAATGAGCGGCTGCGCTCCACGCTGCTGCGCGCAATTTCACACGATCTTCGGACCCCGCTGACCTCCATCTCGGGCAATGCAAGCAACCTGCTCTCCCACGGAGACAGTTTTGACGAGGCCACCCGGCAGTCTCTCTACCGGACGATTTATGAGGACTCGCTCTGGCTCAACCACATGGTGGAAAACCTGCTGGCCAGCACCCGTCTGGAAAACGGCGAGGCCAGACTGAGCTTCTCGACGGAAGTCCTGGAGGATATCCTTGAGGAAGCGGCCTCCCATGTGCGCGCCTTCAGTGCAGATCACCAGATTCTCGTGGAAGCGCCCGCGGAGCTGATCCTGGTCCGCGCGGACTCGCGTCTCATCATGCAGCTGCTCATTAACCTTCTGAACAATGCCATCAAGTACACGCCGGAGGGCTCTACGGTCCGGATCAGCGCCGAAAAGCGGGGCGAGACCGCTTATGTCACCGTCGCTGACAACGGCCCCGGTGTTCCGGATGAAGACAAGCCGAAAATCTTCGACATGTTCTATACCGGCGATCAGAGCGTCTCGGACGGACGGCGAAGCCTTGGTTTCGGACTTGCGCTCTGCAAAACGATCGTCAAAGCTCACGGCGGGGAGATCTCGGTCTCCGACAATATCCCGCACGGGGCGGTCTTCACTTTCAGTCTGCCTGCCGAGGAGGTGCCTCTGAATGGATAAAACACTGATTCTGGTCGTGGAAGACGACCTTCCGGTTCAGAACCTGATCACGGTCACGCTCAAAGCCGAAGGGTATCGCTTTCTCACCGCACAGACCGGCCAGGCCGCCGTCATCACCGCCGCCACGCACAATCCGGATATCATTCTGCTGGATCTCGGGCTACCGGATCTGGACGGGGTCGAAGTCATCCGGCGGGTGCGCTCCTGGTCAAACGTCCCCATCATCGTCATCAGCGCCCGGAGCGAGGATCCCGACAAGATTGACGCCCTGGATGCCGGTGCGGACGACTATCTGACAAAGCCATTTTCGGTTGCGGAGCTGCTGGCGCGGCTTCGGGTCACCCTGCGGCGGCTTGGCGCCGCCATGCCGGATTCGGCACCGTCCGTCTTTCGAAACGGCGCCCTGAGCATCGATTACGCCGCCGGCTGTGTCAGTCTCGACGGGGAGGAGATCCGCCTCACTCCCATCGAGTATAAACTGTTATGCCTGCTTTCCCGGAATGTCGGGAAGGTGCTGACGCATAAATACATCACACAGAACATCTGGGGAGACAGTCTGGAGAGCAGCACGGCTTCGCTGCGGGTCTTCATGGCCACGCTGCGCAAGAAGCTGACGCGCACGCCGGACAGCCCCGCCTACATCCAGACCCATGTGGGGGTCGGCTACCGGATGGTCCGTGTGGAGGAAAACATGGAGTAAACTGTCATGAAAAAACATTCGCGTTTTCGATTCGGCATGTTCCTCGTGACCATCGGCATCGTCTACGGCGACATCGGCACCTCGCCCATGTACGTCATGAAGTCGATTCTCGAGGGCAACGGCGGCATCACCCAGATTGACGGGGATTTCATCATCGGCTCGCTCTCCCTCGTGATCTGGACCATTACCCTGCTTACGACGGTCAAGTATGTCCTCATCGCCATGAAGGCAGACAACCACGGGGAGGGCGGAATCTTCTCGCTCTACTCGCTGGTCCGCGACTGCGGCAAGTGGCTGATCGTCCCTGCGATGCTGGGCGGTGCGGCCCTGCTGGCCGACGGGGTCCTGACCCCGGCGGTCACGGTCACCACCGCCGTGGAAGGCCTTCGCAGCATTGAGAGCATGGACCGCTTTCTCGGCGCAGGCCAGTGGAAGGTCGTCCTCATCACGCTCTTCATCATCACGGCGCTCTTCTCGGTCCAGCACGCCGGCACCAGCCGGATCGGAAAGACCTTCGGGCCCGTCATGCTGCTTTGGTTCACCTTTCTGGGTGTCACCGGCGCGGCACATATTCTCTCCTTTCCCGTCGTGCTCAAGGCCTTCAATCCGATCTACGCCATCCGTGTTCTTCTCAGCCCTGCGAACAAGCTTGGCTTCATGATCCTCGGAAGCGTCTTTCTTGCCACCACCGGCGCGGAGGCGCTCTATTCCGACATGGGCCATGTAGGGAGGGAAAACATCTACTTCAGCTGGCCCTTCGTGAAGCTCTGCCTGATTGTGAACTACCTCGGTCAGGGTGCCTGGATCATCCAGAGCCGGGGAGACGCCGCCCTTGCCCAGGTTGTTGACCTGAACCCCTTCTTTCTCATGCTTCCCGAGCTGCTGCGGCCCTTTGCGGTTATCCTCGGCGCGGCCGCGGCGGTCATCGCCTCCCAGGCGCTCATCACCGGCTCCTACACGCTGGTGTCCGAGGCCATCCTGCTGGACCTCCTGCCCCATCTTGAGATCCGCTATCCCTCCGACACCAAGGGGCAGCTCTATATCGGCACCGTCAACAGCCTGCTCTGGATCGGCTGCAGCCTGGTGGTGCTGTACTTCCGGTCCGGTGCCCGGATGGAATCGGCCTACGGTCTGGCCATTACGGTCACCATGCTGATGACCACGCTTCTGCTCTGCGTCTATCTGCGGGCCCTCCGGAAGAAAGGGCTTCTGGCCTATCTGATGCTGCTGGTGTTCGGGGGAATCGAAACCGTTTTCTTCATCTCCAGCCTCAGCAAGTTCATGCACGGCGGCTATGTGACCGTGATTCTGACCCTGGCCCTTCTCATTCTGGAGATCATCTGGTACCGCGGGACCCAGCTTGAGCGGAAGTACTCCACACGGCTCAAGATGCGCGACCACGTCGACAGTCTTGTCGCCCTGCACAGCGACCCCGACATCCCGCTTCTTGCGCACAACCTGGTCTACCTCGACGGCGAGCGGGATCTTGAGCTGATGGACCGCGACATTCTCTAGTCCATTCTCGACAAGGACACCAAGCGGGCTCAGGCCTACTGGTTCGTGAACGTCCATGTGATCAATGAGCCCAAGACCATGAGCTACGAGCTGGAGACCTACGGAACGGACTGCATCTTCCGGATCCGTCTGAATCTGGGCTTCAAATGCTCCCAGCGCGTCAACGTCTACCTGCGCCAGATCGTGCAGGACCTCCAGGCCAGAGGCGAGCTTCCCGCCCAGGACAAGCGCTACTCGATCTACGGCAAGTCCACCGTCGGGACCTTCAAGTTCTGCATCATCCAGAAATCCGTCACAACCAAGACTGAGCTTTCCTCCCTGGATGAATTCGTGCTGAATACCAAGTACGCCATCCGCCGGGTTGCCGGTTCCAAAGAGCGCTGGTACGGACTGGACACCTCTTCCCTGATTCTTGAGTCTGTGCCCCTGATTACGGGCGGCGGCACGGACAGCATGCGCATTCAGCGCGTGGAAAGCAGCGCAGGCTCCATTCCCCCTGTTTCCCCGACCGGGAAGAGCTGATTCTCTTTTGAAAAACAGGATATTCTGATACAAGGCGAACCCTCCGTCAGGCTTCAAAGCCCGTCGGAGGGTTCGTTTTTTATGATACAGCACGATGCTCTGCTTATTTCACCACATCATAGAACACTTTGGCCTGGCTGAACAGCCATTCCATCACCGCAACACAGCGGTAGGCGGCGTTGAAGGAGGCAACATGCACCGCCGGGTTCACCATTGTGAGTTCCGCCGCCTGTTTCACCTCGTCGCTGTCCGCCACAATCGTGCCCGAACGCCAGAAGACGAAGTAGTGCCCGGTATCGCTGACCGTGAGCTTGATCCCTGAGAGGGTCCTGTCATAGGGCTCCCAGTCGCCGTTCCAGATCGAATAGGCATAGCCGACTCCCTTTTCGGCAAAGCGGTCCATGAGTCTCTGGGCAAAGCGATATGCGCCCCTGTCGTCCTCTGCGGTGAAGAAGATAAACTTTTGATCCTTCAGGCTTTCCAGGCGGTTGACATCCCACTGGCCGCTGACAAACATACAGGCCGTGAAAAGGTCCGGGTCCTCCGCCGCAATGGACATCAGGGCCTCGCAGCCCATTCCCTGTCCCGTGCCGTAGATCCGGCTGCTGTCCACCGCATAGTCCCTGCGCAGGAAGTCGACAAAGTTTCTTGTGAGCTCGACATAGCCCGTCGTCGTATAGCCGTAGACATGGTCGAGAATCGCTTCGCGGTAGAGCGGCACCACGACAATCGCCGGGAACTGCTCCTGCCACGCCTTCGCGGTCCAGACCAGTCCGCCGATTCCCTGCACCAGAGGGAGATCCGGATCCTCCCCCGTGGAGGTCACGTCCGGCAGGAAGAGCACCAGCGGGTAGGCGGCCGCCTTGTCGTATTTCTCCGGCAGAAAGATGTTGTAATGGATATAGAGTCCGGTTTCCCGGTCGGTATAGGTCATCCGGTGAAAGAGGGCCGGCTGATTCAGGATCAGCTCCCACTTGTCATCGGCAAAGCTGTCGTCCACTTTTGTAAGCGAGGTCTTTTTCGATTCGCCGCGCGCTTCGGCCACAGCCTCGGCCTGTCCGCCGGGTGCTTCGGATGCCGCGTCTTCGGCGAAAGCGCCGGTCCCCGCGATCCGGCCCGAAACCGTCAGCAGCAACACCAGCGCGAGGAAAAAGGAAAGTACTCTCCCGCCTTCGGCGGGAGGGCAGTTGTTGCTTTTTCTCATGCCCATACCAGCCAGATCACCAGCGCCCCGGTAAACGCCGCAATAAAGGTGAAGGGAATGCCGATCCGGGTAAAGTCACCGGTCGAGACCTTATAGCCTTCCTTCTGCAGGATGCCGATACCGGCGATGTTGGCCGACGCCCCCACCGGGGTGATGTTTCCGCCCAGCGTTGCCCCGATCAGAAGGCCGAAGGCAAAGAGGTAGGGCTCCACCCCCAGCTGTGCGGCGATGCCGCTGACCACCGGGAGCATGGTCGCCACATAGGGGATGTTGTCGATGAAGGCGCTCAGGAGCACCGAGACCCCCACGATCAACACATAGGTCACAAGCTTGGAACCTCCGCCCAGCTTGACAAACAGGGTGGCGATGGCGTCGATCACACCGGCCTGGGTGATGCCCTCAATGACCATGAAGAGTCCTGCCAGCAGCAGGAGCGTCTTGTAGTCGATGGACTTCAGCACGCTCTTTGCCACGCCGCCGGAGCGCTGGCGGATCAGTTCGTAGAGAATGCCGATCACCGCCAGGCCGCAGCAGATGAAGCCGTTGGTGAGCTCCGGCTTGTTTTTAAACTGAGACACAACAATGAGCAGGACCACGGTCCCTACCATCAGCACCGTCGGGACATAGTCGGTCACAACGGTTCTGACCTCCGCCGTCACCTTCTCCTTCTCCTTGCGGAAGATAAACAGCAGCACCGGGATCGTCAGCAGCGCTCCGGCTTCCACCGCGAAGGCAATGCCGGGCTTGCCCATGAACCAGAAGAAGTCGTTGAAGCTCATGTTCATGTAGCCCGCCAGGAGAATCGATGTGGTGTCGCCCACCAGGGTCGCCGCGCCCTGCAGGTTGCTGGATACCGCAATGGCGATGATGAGCGGGATCGGATTGGTCTTCAGCTGTCTCGCCACCGCAAGGCCGACCGGCGCAACCATCAGCACCGTCGCGACGTTATCCACGAATGCCGAAATCAGGCCCGAAAAGATCGACAGCACCACGGCCGCCCACTGGATATTCGGCACCTTCTGCAGCAGCTGCTCTGCCATCCGGCCGGGCATCTGGCTCTGGATAAAGAGCTCCACCGTCGCCATGGTACCGGTCAGCATCATCAGCACGTTCCAGTTGATCGCCCCCACGGCGCTCAACGGCGGCAGAATCCCAACCAGCATGAAGACCAGCGCTGCCGCGAGCGCAATGATCCATCGGTAGTCCGCAAAAATCAGCAGCAGCACATACATGCCCGCAAACAGGGCAAGGGCAAGTATCATTGTGTTCATGTCAAAAAGCCTCCGCGTAGTTCAATTGATTATCAGCACGGGATCAGATCATCGTTTCCGGATGAAAGACCTCGTCAAAACGCTCTTCCGTCAAAAAGCCCAGGCGAACGCAGGCCTCCTTCAGCGAGATGTTCTCCTGAAAAGCCAGCTTTGCGGTTTTCGCCGCGTTTTCGTACCCGATATAGGGGTTCAGCGCCGTCACCAGCATGAGGGAGTGATGGAGATTCTGCTTCATCCGTTCCCGATCCGCCCGGATGCCGGCGGCACAATGATCCGTAAAGGACACGATGGACTCCGACAGCAGGCGCACCGACTGCAGGAAGTTATAGGCCAGCACCGGCAGAAAAACGTTGAGCTCAAAATTTCCCTGCGAGGCGGCGATGCCGACCGCCGTGTCGTTGCCCATTATCTGCACGGCCACCATGGTGACCTGCTCACACTGGGTGGGATTCACCTTTCCGGGCATGATGGAGCTTCCCGGCTCATTTTCCGGAATGCGGATCTCGCCGAGGCCGCAGCGCGGTCCGCTGGCCAGCCAGCGGACATCGTTTGCAATCTTCATCATGTCTGCCGCCAGGGCCTTGACCGCCCCGTGGGCAAAGACAAGCTCGTCACGGGATATCAGGGCGTGGAACTTGTTTTCCGCCGGCAAGAAGCGCGTCCGGGTAATCCGGCTGATCTCTTCGGCCGCAAGGCGGTCAAAGCCTTCCGGGGCGTTCAGGCCCGTTCCCACCGCGGTTCCGCCCAGTGCCAGCTCCCGCAGCGGTTCCAACGCCGTTTTCAGCATCCCGAGGTCCCGCTCCACTGAGTTTCTCCAGCCGCTGATCTCCTGGGAAAAGCCGATGGGCACCGCATCCATAAGATGCGTGCGTCCGCTTTTGACCACGCCCGCATTCTCGGCCTCCAGGCGCTTCAACACTGTGACCAGTGCTTCCGCCGCCGGGATCAGCTTGTTCTCCAGGCCCAATACCGCCGCAATGTGCATGGCCGTCGGGAAGGTGTCGTTCGACGACTGGCTCATGTTGACATCGTCGTTCGGGTGACAGCGTTTCTCTCCCGCCAGTTCGTTCGCCCGGTTCGCGATGACTTCGTTCGCGTTCATGTTCGACTGGGTCCCCGAACCGGTCTGCCATACCACCAGCGGAAAATGTCCGTCCAGTGTGCCCGCGGCGACTTCGCCGGCGGCCGTCTCGATGACGGAAAGCTTTTCCGCCGTCATCTTTTCCGGCAGAAGCCGGCGGTTTGCCCGGGCCGCCGCCTGCTTCAGCACGCCGAAGGCGTGGATGATCTCCGCAGGCATCGTTTCGATTCCAACACCGATGCGGAAGTTCATACAGCTTCGCTGGGTCTGCGCGCCCCAGTAGCGGTCCGCCGGGACCAGAACCTCGCCCATGGAATCATGTTCCGTTCTTGTTGTCAAGCAGCTCTCTCCTTTTGTTTTCCCCGTTTCCCAACTCCACGCACAAAGCAGACGCAGGCCGGGAGAGTTAAGTCCGTACCTGCGTCTGTCTCCGGGTCAATGTCTCGGCTTGTATCCGCCGGTGGATTCTGTCTTTCGGTTCGCCTTCACAGGGCCTGCACTGCGCCGTTTCGGCGCTTCGGTTTTGCGGTCCCCGCTTTCTTTCTGCTCCGCTCTGCTCTTTTTGGCCGGCGGCGTCCTGACCGGTTCCGGCTCCTGCCAGTCAAGTTCATCCTCGTCAGCTTCCTCCGCCGCGCGCCGCCGCGCAGCGACAAGAAGCAGCGCCGCAATGATCACCACCGCAACCAGAACCCCCGCAAGAATCAGCACCGCGACGGGGATTCTTCTGGGCGACGCGGCGTTTGTCGCACTCTCCTGCCCCGCTGCCGGTACCGGCTCGGCCGGAACGGGCAGCGTCGCGGTGTTCGTTTCCGCCGGCGCAGGCTCTACGGACGCGGCGCTCTGCATCTCCGGGGCTGCGGCTTCGGCCGTACCGTTT
>JAGAFT010000211.1 GCA_017627975.1 Oscillospiraceae bacterium | reverse complement strand
GCCATGAAGCGGAAGCTGGGCTCATAGCAGCCGAGAATCTCAACGGTGTAGCCCTTGCTGTACAGGTTCTGACGGGCGGCGGCATACTGCCAGGCGGGGTTCTCGGGGCTGCGCATATCGAGCGCTTCGAACTCACGGATTGCAGCGGTGATGACACGGCGGACATCGATTCCGGCAACGGCCATCGGGAGCAGACCGACCGCGGAGAAAACGCTGAAACGGCCGCCGACATCGTCGGGAACCACAAAGCTCTCCCAGCCGTTGGCGTCGGCCAGAGATTTCAGCACACCGCGCTTGGCATCGGTGGTGGCAAAGATATGCTTCCCGGCGTCTGCGCCGTATTTCTTGTCAAGCAGTTCGCGGAAGATGCGGAAGGCGATGGCGGGCTCCAGCGTGGTGCCGGACTTGGAAATGACGTTTACGTCAAAGTCGCGGCCGCCGAGCTTTTCAATCGTATCGCTCAGGGCATCGGCCGAGAGGCCGTTGCCGACAAAGAAGATCTCGGGATCACCGCGGCCGGGAACCGGACGCAGCAGCTCAATGGCGCCGCGGGCACCAAGATAGGAGCCGCCGATACCGATAACGACGAGTGCCTTGGAACGTGAACGGATGGTGTCCGCGGCGGCCAGAATGCGGTCAAGCTCCGTTTCCTTGATCTTCTGCGGCAGATGGAGCCAGCCGGTGAAATCCGCACCGAGTCCGCTGCCGGAGGTGAGAACGTCATGAGCTCTCGCAACGCCTGCAAAATCGGGACCAGCCTGGGTGAAGAAGCGCTGAGCACCGGATAAATCAACCTGAATCATAGAGAAAACCCTCCCCAAAATCATATCATGCTTTATTATATCGATTTTGCGCCGGAAATCAACAGAGAATTCACAAAAGACGGAAAGACAAAGGTTTACAGAATTATGAATAAACTGAGGGTAAATAATGAATAAAAGGTTTCAAAACGAAAAAGAAATGGCGAAAGACAAGGGGTTTTCGACTTTTTGAACAGGGTTTTCGACAGAATGAAAATGCATAAAGTCGAGAATCCAGTTGACATAACCGATAATTCCGGCTTTGAGAAAACGTGTATGCAAAATACCCGTCAAAGTCAGCCAAAATGCTTGACGGGAACAGGCAGGGATAGTAAAATATCCGCAGCAGTTCATGGATCTGAGGTCCTGGCCGGGAAAGGAGCCTGCGATGAGGCGGCGTTTTAATTGGGATAAACGATATCTGTATTGGGGAGTAACGGCGTTTTGTGTCATCGCCGCTGCACTCCTGTTTTATTTTGCGGTAGGGAACATTACGGTCTTTGGAGGCGCGATTTCCCGTCTGGTAAGCATTCTGGCACCGTTTATCTGGGGCCTGGTGATCTGTTATCTTCTTTCACCGCTGATGCGAAGCGTGGAGGGGAGGCTCTTTCTCCCACTGGCCAGAAAGCTCTACAGGAGGAACAAAAAAAACGACGGGCATCGCTTTGCCAGGATCCTCACGGTGATATTCTGCGAAATCGTGCTGATCCTTGTCCTGGTGGCTTTGGTATACCTGATCATCCCGCAGATGCTCAGCAGTGTGCAGACGCTGATTTCCAACAGCGGCGCCTATATCGACAACCTCTCCAAATGGGCGGACGGCCTGTTTGCAAACTATCCGGTACTGGACGATTATCTGGGCGGCTTTCTGGACAACTTCAACACCAACCTCGGCAACTGGCTGGAAACCACGCTGCTTCCCCGGGTGGGCAGTGTTGTCACCTCTGTAACAAGCGGTGTCTACGGGGTGGCCAAGAGCATCTACAACCTGATCATCGGCATCATCGTCTCAATCTATCTCCTGAGTGACAAGGAAGGTTTTGTTGCCGCCGTAAAGCGGATGACGTATTCCATATTCTCGGTGGAGACGGCGGACCGGCTGCGCAGCGGTCTGAATTTTGTGGACAGGACATTCATGAGCTTCCTGAACGGGAAGCTGCTGGACTCCCTGATCATCGGCATTATCTGCTATATCGTCTGCTCCATCCTGCAGATGCCCTATACGCTTCTGGTCAGCGTCATTGTGGGCGTGACGAACATCATTCCCTTCTTTGGCCCGCTGATCGGCGCGGTGCCGAGTGCTTTGATCATCCTGATGGTGGATCCCACCAAGTGCCTGATCTTTGTCATTTTTGTGATTATCCTGCAGCAGATCGACGGCAACATCATCGGGCCGCGTATCCTCGGCAATTCCACCGGCATCACCGGTTTCTGGGTCATGTTCTCCATCATCCTGGGCAGCGGTCTGTTCGGCTTCTGGGGCATGCTCCTGGGCGTGCCGGTGTTTGTGGTGATTTACTCGCTGGTGACCAACCTGATCGTGAAGAAGCTCAAGCGAAACGATCTTCCCTGGGAGCTTGAGGACTATAAGGAACTGGAATACATTGACCCGGCGACGCTGCAGGTTGTGAAGAAAGCCAGCGTCAGAAGGGAAGAGCTTGCCCGCGAAAAGGCCTTGAAGCAGGAGAAAAGCCCCCGGAAGGAAGCTGAGCGGGAGAACAGACCGCAATGAAGTACCTGATCGCAACACTGGGCTGCAAGGTCAATCAGTTCGAGACCCAGGCGATGGAAGAGCGGCTGCAGCGGGACGGGCATCTGCCCGCGGCTCCGGGAGAGCCGGCGGACGCGGTGATTGTCAACACCTGCGCGGTGACGGCGGAGAGCGGCAGAAAGTCAAGGCAGATGATCCGCCGCCTGCACGAGGAAAACCCCGACGCGGTGGTCGCGGTGTGCGGCTGTTATGCCCAGCTGAGCCCGGAGGAGAACGCCGAGATCGGAGCCAGTGTGATCTTCGGGACAGGGGACAGGATGGCCTTTGTCGAAGCGGTGGAACACGCGGTGGCCTCCGGCGAGGCCGTGAGGCAGATTGACCGGCCGTTTTCCCGAAAAAGCATCGAGCTGCTTCCGGCAGGGGCGGTTTCCGGCAGAACCCGCGCGATGCTGAAGATTCAGGACGGGTGCCGGAACTTCTGCACCTACTGTATCATCCCTTATGTCCGCGGCAGTCTGCGCAGCATGCCGATTGCCGACGCGGTTTCAGAGACCCGGAGACTCCGGGAAGAGGGCTTCCGCGAGCTGGTGCTCACCGGCATCGAGGTGGCCTCCTACGGCCTGGACCTGGAGGGGAAGCCGAGCCTGGCCGATGTGATCGAAGCGGTAGCGGCGGAATCGGGCGAGATGCGGCTGCGCCTCGGTTCTCTGGAACCGACGGTAATCACGGAGGATTTCTGCCGGCGGCTGGCCGATACCGGAAAGCTCTGCCGCCATTTTCATCTCTCGCTGCAGAGCGGCTGCGACCGGACGCTGAAGGCGATGAACCGAAAGTATGACACGGCTTTCTTCTTCCAAACGACAGAGCTGCTGAGAAAGTATTTCCCCGGTTGCGCGCTGACGGGAGATCTCATCGCGGGCTTTCCGGGCGAGACGGAGGAAGATCACGCCGAAACCTTAAGCTTTCTGCGCCGCTGCGCCTTTTCGGAGCTGCATGTGTTCCCCTACTCCAGAAGACCCGGAACACCGGCGGACAAGCTCCCGGGCCAGCTGACACAGGCCGTCAAGAGCCGCCGGGCCCATGAGGCCAAGCAGGTCTCGCTGGAAACGGGAAAGGCCTTTCTTGAAGCGAGCGTGGGGCAGGTCCTGCCGGTGCTGTTTGAAAGCCCGGAGGGAGAAGGCTCCGTCGGACACAGCGACACCTATCTGCGTGTCCGGGTGCCGGAGCAGGGCCTCCGCGGACAGCTGCGAAATGTGCGGATCCTTGAAGCGGAAGAGGACGGCCTCGTCGGCGAGATCGTATGACGTAAAAAACAATTCTTACAGATAAAAACAAGGACGGTTCCTTCCGGGGAACCGTCCCTTTGTGCGTATCCGGAGCAATGTCCTGGGTGACCCGGGCTTTATGCCCTTTCGGCAGCGGCGGCCTGACGGCGCTTTTTCGCACGCTGCAGGTTCTCGCGGATGACCGGGCCGACGGTCTGGATCAGGATGACGATGATGAGCACCAGCCCCTGGAAGGTGTCCTGAATGTCGACGCTGAGACCGGGAATGGAGACGATGATGAAATTGATGGTGGTGTAGGACAGCGCACCGAAAATGACACCGAGCAGCTTGCCCTTGCCGCCGGCCATGTTAACGCCGGCCAGAACCACCGAGGCGATGGCGTACATCTCGTAACTCACGCCGGAGGAAGCGGGGGTGACGTTGCTGATCTTGCAGGCCTGCAGGAGACTGGCCACGCCGACGCAGAGGCCGGTCAGATGAAGACGGAGATCTTCACCCAGGTGACATTGATGCCGGCGAGGCGGGCGCTCTTCTCATTGGAGCCGACGGCATAGATGCTCTTGCCGTACTTGGTGTCCCTGGAGATCACGATGAAGAGGATTGCCATGAACAGGAAGACAAAGAAAATGTAGGGCAGAGAGAATCCGCCGATCGTCAGCTTGCCGGCGCCGAAGGTCTTGCGGAGGAACATGTAGTTGCTGTTGGAACTCAGCATGGCAAACTGGCTGGAGGAGGAACCGCTGATCGCGGGATCAACCTTGCGCACCACCGAAAGCGTCAGGGAGCGGTAGATGAGCATGGTGCCCAGCGTGACCACGAAGGGAGGCATCTTTCCGAGACCGACCAGCAGGCCGTTGATCGCGCCGCAGAGGGCCCCGACCGCGAGCGCCGTGAGGATCATCAGCGGGATGGAATTGGTCACGTTGAAGACCACGATGGTCGCACCGGTGCACAGCACCAGAGAAGAGCCGACGGACAGGTCGATCTGTCCGGTGATGATGACAAAGGCCATGCCGAGCGCGATGGTGCCGACGATAACCGTGTTCTGGCTGCTGAGGATCGCCGCGATATGGCCGAAGTTGAATGCGTTGCCGTTCGCCTGGATGGTGAACGCGTAGCCGATCATGATGATGACCAGAACAAAGATATAGCTGTACTGAGACCAGATGCGGCCCAGCGAAATACCGGAGCCTTTTTTCTCATTCTTCATGATGCTGCCTCCTGTGTCGTCTCAATCGCGTTGGTGGAATAGAGCATGACGTCATGCTCGTTGACTTCGCTGTGCTCGAAGATTTTTACGATCCGGCCTTCATAGAAGACGACACAGCGATCGGCTACTTTCTGGATTTCGGGAATTTCCAGCGTGTTGATGATGACGGTTTTCCCCTCCTGGGCAAAGCCGAGGATGAGCTTGTAGATTTCTTCCTTCGCGCCCACGTCCACACCCTGGGTTGGGTTGTCGAAGAGAAGCACGTCCGCGCCGATGTTCAGCCAGCGGGCCAGGAAGACCTTCTGCTGGTTGCCGCCGGAGAGGGCGAGAATGCTGTCGGAGCTGCTGGTGGCCTTGATGCGGAGGGACTCCTTCTGCGCCTCATAGCGCCGCTTCTCCTCACTCATCCGGATGAAGGGCTTTTTTCGGCGGGAGAGTTCATGCTCTGCCAGATAGAAGTTCTCCATAATGGTCATGTCGGGCACGACAGAGTTCTCCTTCCGGTTGGCGGGCAGCATGGCGACACCGTTCTTCATAAACCGGACAATGCTGCCGTCCAGATTCTTCCCACCCACAAGCATGTGGCCGCCCTCTGAGGGGAGAGCACCGAACATGGTCTGCATCAGTTCGCTGGCGCCGCAGCCGGCAAGGCCGGTAAAGGCGACGATCTCACCCCGGCGGACGGTCAGATCGATGTCCTGGAAGCCCTGGCCGCTGTAGTGCTGCAGGCGCAGGATCGGCTCGCCGAGCTCGCGGGGAAGATAAACATCCTCATCGATATAATTGTTGCCTACCATATAGGAGGTGACTTCACGGGCGTTGGTATCTTTTATATATCCGGAGGCAACGTATTCTCCGTTTCTCAGCACGGTATAGCGGTCCGCGACGGCAAAAATCTCGGGCATTTTGTGCGAGATGAAGATAAACGATTTCCCCTGAGCTTTCAGTTTACGAAGAATGCCGAAGAGATGGTCGATTTCATTGTTGGACAGAGCCGTCGTCGGCTCATCGAGAATCAGGAGCTTGGCGTCCATATAAAGGGCGCGGCAGATTTCCAGGAGCTGTTTTTCGCTGGTTTTGAGCTCCGAGACCATGATGGTGGGATCCATATCCACACCCAGGTCTTCAAAGAGCTGCCTGGCGCGGGAGACCTGTTCTTTCTGCCGAAGCAGGCCCAGCGGACCTTTCAGCTCGCGGCAGAGAAAGATGTTGTCGGCAACGGTCAGATCGTTGATGACATTCAGTTCCTGGTGGACAAACGCGATTCCGGCCTGCTCCATCTGGGTGATGGTCGGGGTCGGATAATCCCTGCCGAGAAAACGGATGGAACCGGAGTCCGCAGGGATGACGCCGGTCAGTATGTTCATCAGGGTGGATTTCCCGGCGCCGTTTTCGCCGAGAAGGGCATGGATCTCTCCTTCTTCCACCGAAAAGTGGATGCCCGTCAGGGCCTGGGATCCGCCAAAGGCCTTGGACACATGGTTCATTTCAAGGATCGTCATAATGCAGTCTCCTTGTGCAGATTAAGCCGTACGCTGTGGAAAGGCGGATGCAGGGGGCTGCCCTGCATCCGCGAAAGTCAGATTGTCTGTGAGAATCAGTGGCCCTGGAAGCCTTCGAAGTCGTTGACGTTGTTGGCGTCGACGATCCAGGTGGGCTGATACTCGCCGGAGCCGACTTCATAGTCCCAGTCGCCGGAGAGATAGGTCAGACCCTTCTCGATGATGTCCTGCATCATCTTCGGGCTGAAGTACATGGACATCATGTCGTCGAAGTACTCCTTGGCCAGCTCGGACTGATCGTCCGTGCCTGCCATGACATCATAGAGCTCCTGCATGCCGCCGATGGCGGAGATGTAGACGTCCATATCCTTGAGGTCTGCCAGCGTCTCGGCGGAAGCGCCGGCCTCGAGATAGTTGAGCACACCGAAGGTCATCTCATCGTCCATGGAGTAGATGAAGAGCTTGCCGGTGTTGGCTTTCGCAGCGGCGACGATCTCATCGAACTTCTGCTCGATGTAGCTGTAGGCGCCGTCAGCGGACCAGTTGCAGACGACCGTGTAGCCGTTGAAGATGGCATCCAGCTGATCCTGGGTCCAGACGGTGGTGGTCTCGTACTCGCCGGTCTGTGCGTCGGAGTACTTCACTTCGCCGCGCAGGAACTGCTCAAAGCCTTCCTGACGACGGGAGCAGACGGTGCCGTTGTCACCGTAGAGCACAACGACGGTATCGCCCGGCTCCATGCCGTTCTTCTGCAGCCAGTAGGCAATACCGGCACCGCACTGCCAGTTATCGCCGGAGGCGTTCAGCGCTGCATAGGCCTCGGTGGCCTCAATGATACGGTCGAAGGAGATGAAGGGGATCTCTTCAAAGTACAGGGCTTCCTGTCCGGCCTGGGCGGAGTCGTCCAGCGCCATCATGACAACCAGGGCCGCGTCGCCGTTGGCGATGATGGTGTTGCACTGGTCGACCTGCTCTTCACCGGAAGAGGCGGGCATGTAGACCGCTTTGTAGGTTCCTTCCGCGGTGATCTCGTCACACTTGGCCTG
>JAGAFT010000026.1 GCA_017627975.1 Oscillospiraceae bacterium | reverse complement strand
GTCGGGCCAGAGTTTTGCCGCTGCCTTCCTTCAGATTCCGCTTCACAACGGACACCCTTGGCTTTGGCTGTGACCTTCCCGCTGCCGGGCGGTCTCGGGACTTTCACCCGTTAGAATGTGCGCTCGCCGGGCGCACCAAAAGAAGCAGGAAGCCCCGCTGGCGTGGGCTTCCTGCTTCAGCTTATGAAATTCGGGAAATACTCTTTTGCCTCCGTGTTGTGGATTGCCTTCGTGCTGACGAGGTTCCGGACCGTCGTAGCGGCATACCCTTTCCCGTAGGTAATGCGGTCCCGGATGCCCTGCACGAGGCTTTCCCAGTCTGCAATCCTTCCACCCCAGCGGGTCTTCTCCTGTTCGATCTCCGGGCGAATCTCCTCCGCGAAGCGGTCAATGCGCTCCAGCATTCTGTCGTCCGACAGCGGGCCGCAAAGAGCATCATTGAAGCACCGACAAAATTCTTCCCGGAAACCGTCGTTTTCCATCAAAGCACCGGCAAGCCGGTTATAGGCGTAGTATCCGCGGTCGGTCAGAGCCGGAAGGCTGCCGTACTGGAACAGGCCCAGATCCAGATCCACCAGCACGTACCACAGACGGTCCTCCGACCAGTAGAAGCGCATATTGGGTGAGTTGAAATCGAAGTTTCCGCTGTAGTACTGCAGAATCAGCCATGCAATCACACTGTCGGTGTTGAGATGAGCTGCAACATGGTCATAGGCCTCCGGATCGGAGAGGTCGTGACTCAGGGCATATTGGAAGAGCTCTTCCGCCGGGCTGTCTTGCGGCCATTTTTCGTGCCAGTGGGTCACGGCTTGGGCGCTGACGCCGTAGTGAGCGGCAAAATGCTCCTCCGAGTGCGCCTCCCGCAGGTTGTACAGGCCCCAGTAACGGCCGTTGATGTACAAAGCAGCATAGCGGTGGTCCTGAGCGGGGAGCTCCGGAAAGCACTCGATTGCACAGTCGTGCATCAGGGCGTCTCTCATATAACTGGAGCTTCTTCCCTCCTGTGCATTGCGCAGCAGCACCGAAGAGAATTCCGTCACGCCGTTCCCGAACAGATCGTATCGGAGCGGGCCTTCATATCGGTTCCGGAAGGTCAGCTTCAAGGATTTTTTCTGCTGCACATACTTGGATGTCGCTCCGTGGAGCTTTACGCCGCAGTCGATCCGGAAGCCCTCGTCCCCATCATAAAACATCACCGTCCCCGGAATCTCCAGATCCAGATCAGGGCTGTAATATACGCCGCCCGACTTGCCGAACATGGCGTCATCGTCGCAGACCAAACTCACAACCGGCAGGCTGTGCTCTTCTCCAACAAGGTAAGTCAGGCTAAGAACCTCACTGCGCAGATGGTCCTCCTGAAAGCTTGCCGCCCGAATGACGCAGGTAGACGTCACCGCCATCGGACCGATGTACTCGAAGGAGGACTCGGTCGGTTCACTTCCATCCACGGTAAAGCGGATGGTGCCCGGTCCGGAGAGTACGGCAACAAGCTCCTCGTCGTTACCGAAAAGGCCATCTCTTCCGACAAGCACCGGACGTACACCCGCAAAGAGGACCCCGGACGCGTTTGCGGCACCGGGGGTCGGTTCTTCAAAGTAACAAAAGCCCTTTTCTCTGTCTCTGCCGAAACTGCAGCCGGAGGGAATATCGCGAAGCAGACAGAAATCGCAGAGCAGGCCGTCCTTTCGGCTGAGGTAAAGCTCGTCCTGCCCGGCGTTCAAAGCAAAGGACAGTTCCCCGGACAGGAGCACGACTTCTCCCGGGGCGATCTCACGGTCCGGCAGTCGACAAAACAGTCGATCCTTCTCTTTATCCGACAGGGCGTAGTCGCCGAGATTCAGTGTCCGGTCCGTGGGATTCAGGACTTCGACCCAGTCTGTTTCCTCCGAGGGCATCGCCTCATTGATGAGCAGGTCACCGGTGCGCGCGGAGGCCGCCTTCTGCATTGCAGCGTAGCCTTCTTCGGAGTTTTCGTACCCCGGAGTGGCAAAAAGCCCCGCAGTGAACCCCCCTGCCTCATCACGCCACAGGCTCCGGTCCTCTTGCGCTGTTGTTGCCGGGAACAGATCCATGCATTGTCCGTCCGGGCTCCAGAGGCTGATCTCCTCCCCGGCGGCGGAGATTGAGAAATTGCTGTGCATACGTCCCTGACGGACAAAGTCTTTTCCATCGCAGAAGACGACGCGATACTCTCCCGCCCCCAGCGTCATCAACGGCAGCTGCCAGCTGTCATGGCCGCAGCGGATGCGCCAGCCATCAAGCGTCCGGGCCTGCCCGCCGCTGTTCCAAAGCTCAAGCCAGTCCGGGAAGAAGCCTTCTTCATCGGCGACGGTCGCCTTGTTGGAGGCCATGACTTCATTGATCCGGATCACTCCCGGCTCCGGAGTGCCCGTATGATGGGGATCCCACTCCAGGGCCGTCGGTTCCGGAGTCGAAGTCGGCAGCGTCCCTGCTCTGTCCGAGAGGCAGCCCGTCAGCGCCACAGCTGCCAGGACCCCGATGAACAGGAGGAAGGCAACTGTTACAAGGCGTCCCGATCGTATATGATTCATATCCGGCCGCTTACTTCATGAGATTCTCCAGCAGCGGAAGCGCCTGGCGGGTCTGGCTGACCCCGATGCTCTGCACGAGGATGACATCCTGTACCCCATATTGCTCCGCAACCGTGCTCACCGGAGTAAAGTTCTTACGGTAGTCCAGAACATAGATTTTGTGATAGTGCTGGGTCAGGTAGACCGTAAAGGGGTTTCCGAAGGAGTCCTTGATTACCAGGCAGTCCGGTGCATCCGGCAGAGCGTCATTCGTGATTACGGTCAGCGGGTTGTCTCCGGCGATGAAGCAGTTGTACTTCATGTTGGAGTCTGCCTCCGTCTCGTCGACAATCACGCTGGTATAATCCGGATAGCCCAGGATTTCCATGTGAATGTAGTCATTCCCGGGAGGCACAAGGGCGATCACTTCGTCGGTTTTCAATTTCCGGCTGTTCACCGAGTAATACCAGCTCCCGGTGAACGTGCCCATGTTCCACTCCGTAAAGTCACTCAGCGGCACCGCTTCAAAGCCTGCCGTCTCACAGAAGCTCTGGTATGCGTAGTACGCGCCCAGGGCCGTCCAGTGATGGTCGGTATTGAAATAAAGATACTCGCTGTTATGCGCAAGAAGGTTGTTGAAAGCATTGACCTTCCCGACATTCTCGTTCTCCTGGGCGAACATGTAGCGCAGGGTCTTTCCCTGATCGGCCGCCCCCAGCTCTGCAAGCATATCCGAGGAGAGCAGAATGCTGACACTGGTGGGGACCGGGAGGTTGAAGAATCGCCGTCCCTGCGCAGCGAGTGCGTCACCCGCCCTGTTCATCAGGGCGACATGCTGGTCAGAGGTGCTCTGATCAAAGCCCAGACGGGACAGCACCGTACCGTCGATTACCACCATGTCACCGTAGATGGCCGCTTCCTCTTCCCCGTTCATGCCCTCCCAGGCCTCGACCACCGTGTTCTGGTCGACAACGGGAGTCGCCGAAGGCTCCGGCTCCTGGACGGGTTTCGGTGTCGGCGTCACAGCCGCTTCCCGCTCGGAGGCTTCCTTTTCCGCCTGTTCCAGCAGGGCGTCCAGGTTCGCGTTGTCATTCTGCGCGCTGCCGGTCTGGCTCAGGACCACCTCGTTCCGGTTCAGGCCGTGCATGGCATTCATCCGGTCCGAAACCTCCAGCATGCCCTCCCGTCCGGGGAAGGTATCGGAAAACCACATGCCGATGCTGTCGAAATACTCACCGCTCAGCAGGCTTCCCACCGTGAAGGTCGGAAACTCCCGGAGTCTTCTCTTCTCTCGCACCGAGGTCTCCGGCCGCAGCGGCAGGATAAAGGAAATCACCGCCAGTACGGTCAAAACCGCGATAAACGGTCCGGCCAGCTCCAGTTCATGCCGTTTCTGAACGCTCTGGGGGGCGGCTTCATGTTGTCCGTGATTCATGTCTCCGCCTCCTCAGAACTGAAAATACAAAAACGGGTTGTAGCTCTCCCCCACCAGTGCGCAGGTGGAGAGCAGGAGCAGTACGATCGGAAACAGGGCCTTCCGGCAGCCCGCCCAGACGCCGTTCACCGCCAGACGGTCGGAGACAGCCTTCGGCAGCGGGGTGCAGGCGATGGCCGATACCAGCAGGAGAAAGACATTGTTTTCCAGCATGGTGACGGAAAGGAAGTCCGAAGCCGCATTTCCGTTCAGGCCGAAGAGGCCCTTCACCACGGTCCAGCCCAGCCGGATGTCCGTGAACCGGAACAGGATCCAGCCCAGGAAGACGATCAGCACCAGATACAGATGCGGCAGAACCGGCACGCGCTGCAGCAGTTTTTTCAGGAAGAGGCGCTCAATCATCAGGAAGACAAACCAGTAGAGTCCCCAGAGGACAAAGTTCCAGCTTGCCCCGTGCCAGAGCCCGGTGAGTGCCCAGACGATGAAGGTGTTCAGAACATTCCGAAGCAGCGAGCAGCGGTTTCCCCCCAGCGGGATATAGACATAATCCCGGAAAAAGGTGCTCAGGGACATGTGCCATCTGCACCAGAACTCCGTCACGGACTTCGCCGCATAGGGATACCGGAAGTTTTCCGGATAATGGAGGCCGAGGACCTTTCCCATGCCGATGGCCATGTCGGAATAGGCGCTGAAGTCCAGATAGATCTGCAGCATGAAAGCCGCCATCCCCAGCCAGGTGCCCAGCACCGTAACACTCTGCAGGTGGCTGAGATTCTCCGCAAAAAGCTGCGAACTGGAGGCTGTCTGATCCGTCAGCAGAATTGCGTCCACGAGGGCGCCGCAGGGATTGGCAAGCAAAGCCTTCTTGGCCAGACCGCAGGTAAAACGGCGGATGCCGTCCGTGAGTTCCTCCGCGCCGGAGCGCTGCACAAAGAGCTCTTCTGCAATGCTGTTGTAGCGCACGATGGGGCCGGCCACACACTGGTGAAACAAAGCCGCATACAGCAGCACATGCCAGTAGGCACGCTCCGCCTCGGCATCGCCCCGATACACATCCACCACATAGGTCAGCAGCTGGAAGGTGTAAAACGAAATGCCGATCGGAAGCGCGATGCGCTGTACCAGCTCCGGGACCTCTCCGAAGATGGAGCAGACCAGGCCGGCGTACTTGAACACCCCGATCAGAAGCAGATCGACAAACACGGCCAGCGCCAGCCACAGCTTTCTCTCCCCGGCACTTTCGCCGATGTCGATGCGCAGCGCGCAGAACCAGTCCACCGCCGCCATCAGCATCAGGAGCAGAACATACTTCGGCTCTCCCCAGGCGTAAAATATCAAAGAAAATACAAGCAGTGAGATGTTCTTTGCCTTCAGACTGCCGCAGAGCATGTAACACAGCAGCGACAGCGGAAGAAATGCATAAATGAAAATGAGACTCGAAAAAACCATGTCGGAATCGTAAATCCTTTCAAAGGCCGGTTCAATGGTGCCTTTTCATGATGGAGATTATACGTCATTCACAGCCAAAAAGCAACCAAGTAATGGCTGTTCCTGTG
>JAGAFT010000210.1 GCA_017627975.1 Oscillospiraceae bacterium | reverse complement strand
CTTTGAAGGAAATTGGTGTCGCTTTTGCCATCTTGAAGCATCTCCGTTCTCTTTGATGCTTCTATTCTACAACTGTTCCTGTCCATTTTTCAGGACACAATACTATTTCTTGTGGTCGGCTGACTAAAGCCGATACCCATATTATTTTTTATTTTAAACGCATGCGCGTTTAAGATACGGATTCAGGCTCAGCGCCCGAGGATAAACAGGCTGAACCAGGGGACATAGGTGATGAGCAGCAGCGCGACAACGCAGGAAATAATCATCGGCCATACAGCTGCGGACATGGATGCGATGGTGACCTTGGTCTTGTCCCGCAGGCCCTTCATTCTGTCGCTGATGCCGATCGCCACAAAGAGGTTGACGCCGACAGGCGGAGTCACCTGGCCGATGGCGAGGTTCACCGTCGAGATGATGCCGAAGTGGATCGGATCGACGCCGAGCTTCGTCGCCACCGGATACATGATGGGGATGAAGATGTACATGGCGGAGTTGGCGTCCACAAAGCAGCCCGCGATCAGGAAAATGATGTTGACCGTCAGCAGGAAGACATACTTGTTGCCCGCGACATTCAGCAGCAGCGCCTGCGCGGCCTTGGAAATCCCGTGCTTGGTGCAGACGAAAGAAAACAGCGTCGCCGCGCCGATGATGAGCATGATGCCGCCGGTGGTTTTGCCGGAATCGACAAGGATCTTGACCAGCTGCTTCCACTTGACTTCCCGGTAGATGAACAGGCCGACCAGAAGCGCATACACCACGGATACGGCCGCCGCTTCCGTCGGGGTGAAGATGCCGCCGTAGATGCCGCCGAGGATGATGACCGGAACCATGAGCCCCCAGAACGCAGAGCCGAAGGATTTCAGCCGCTCGCCCCAGGAGGCGCGCTCACGGGAGGCGACGATCCCCTTTTTGTGGACCTCGATCACAACAATCACAATCAGCGCAAGGCCCATCATGATGCCCGGCACGATACCGGCCATGAACATCTCGCCGACCGATACGCCGGTGATGGAGGCATAGACGACGAACGCGATGGACGGCGGAATGACGATCGCGATGGACGATGCCGCTGCCATCAGGGAAGACGCAAACGGTGCGGAGAAACCGCCCTGGTTAATCATGGCGGGGATCAGGATAATGCCCAGGGCCGCCACGGTCGCCGGGCCGGAGCCGGAGATGGCACCGAAGAACATGGCAACCACAACACAGACGATGGCAATGCCGCCGCGGACATGGCCGATGCAGTTGTCAATAAAATGGACCAGGCGCTTGGAGATGCCGGACTCGGCCATGACGTTTCCGGAGAGCACGAAGAACGGAATGGCCAGAAGCAGGAACTTTGCCATGCCGGAAAACAGGTTGGTCGGGATCACCGACATTTTGTCCCCCGCGTAGATCATCGCCAGAATCGAGGACATGCCCAGACTGACCGCGATGGGGGTGTTCAGCAGCAGGAAGATGAAAAACGTCCCGAAAAGAATAAAGTTAATCATGCCTGCTCAGCCTCCTCCCCGCCTGCCTTTTTCACCGGATCTTCTTTCAGCGCGTAGACCCCAATCAGGTATTCGAGCGTGTGCAGCACCAGCAGAATCGCGCCGATCGGCAGGAAGATCATGAAGACCCATTCCGGCCACAGCAGGATGGATGTGCGCTTGTTTGTGGCCATCTGCGTTGCAACCTTGTCGAAACCTGTTTTGATGACGATGCCGTAGAAGACAAAGCAGACCAGATTGGAAAGCGTCGCAATGATCTTTTTCGCTTTCAGCGGCACCGCGTCATAGATCAGCGACAGGCTGATCAGCCCGCCTTCTCTGGCTGCCAGCGCGCAGCCGCACATGATCATGATGATGAAGACGTTAATGACGATCTCTTCCGACCATGTGAATTTATACAGAGCTGTTTTGCGGCCTACGACAGCTAAGAAGGTGATGATTGTCGTGCCGAGACCTGTGACAATCAAGATAAATTTTTCGATCATGGCTACGATATCCATGATCTTCTTAAAGATCTTCATTCCATCATTCCTTTCGAATGCCGGTAGCCGCATTCCTTTTGGTATTTTGGTCCTACCAACTTTTGCTGAGCCTATTCTACAACTTTTTGAATTGTTCTTCAAGCCTTATCCATTCGGCAAAAGGGCGAAAAAAACATGATGTTTTTGTGTAAAACCCCCAAATACCCGGTTAGTCGAATGTCACTCCGGTTAGTTTTTTCGGAAATTTGCTAAAGCTCTTTACTTTCCGGGTCAATCGGCTTATAATCTTCCGCATGAATGATCTGACCCGAAAAAGTTCAAACAGGCTCTCCCGTGAGCAGGAGCGGGAAGCCAGCCGATATTTCGGCAGGCATGTCACGCCGGTTAAAGCCGCGGTGTCGCTGTGCTTTGCCCTGCTGACTGCGGCGTCCCCCATGCTGCTGGGACTGCACCTGTGGAAGCAGATCCCGGAAATCGTTGAGACCGGTCTGACCGCAATAAATGGTGAAGATGACTCCATTCCCCGCGCGGTGCTGGTCTTCGGCCTTCCCGGGCTCATGTGCGTGCTGACGCTGATCTCTCACGGACAGCTGTGGCTGCACCAGAAGACCGAGCGTCTTCCGCCCACCCCGATCCGTATCACGGGCCGCTGGAGCATTCCGGTAATCTCTGTGCTGCTCTGCTCCTTCTGGCTCCGCCGCGCGGCGGGAGAGGCGACGGAGTTCTCGTCTTTTCTGCCCTGCCTGCTCGCGCTGCTGCTTATTCTGCTCGGAGCTCACTTCTTTGACTGTCCGCGGGACGCTCAGATTGCCTTCCGCTTCCCGTCCCTCCTGCACTGGGATACTCCCTGGCGGAAAACGCACCGGCTGGCCGGCGTCTGCTGGATGCTCGCGGGGCTGCAGCTTCTGGTGTTTATCTTCGTCCTGGGGACGCTCCCCTGGTACTCTTTCGTACTGGCGCTGTTTCTGCTTCTGTCAGAGTTTCCCGCGGCGGCATATTATGCAAAACAGGAAGGTTAAAAGGATATGATCTTGTTTTCTTCTCTTCTATCCGAAAAGAAACCGTTCCTCGGTACCTTTATTCAAACCGCCTCCCCCGAGTTTCTGGAGGCGGCTGGCTATGCAGGGTTTCGCTTTGCGGCCATCGATTTGGAGCATGCGAGTTACGGTACGGAAACACTGGTCCACATGATCCGTGCCGGTGAAGCCGCAGGCATGTCCATGCTGGCCAGAGTTCCCGCTCTGGACGCCGTCTGGATCAAAAAGTCTCTGGACATGGGCGCTTCCGGGATTATTGTCCCGAACATCGACACCCCGGAACAGGCCGCCGAGGCAGTTCGGCTCTGTCGCTTTACCCCGGAGGGAATTCGCGGCGCCTGCCCCGGTGTCCGGGCGAACCGATACGGTGCGGGCGGGTCGGAATATTACCGTCTGGCAAATGAGAACACCGCAGTCATCCCGCTGGTAGAGTCCGCAGAGGGTGTCCGGAATTTTGCAGAGATTGTCCGTACGCCGGGCATCTCAGCCGTTTTTCTTGGTCCTGTTGACCTCTCGGTCTCCATGGGCCTCTGCGGGGATCTCGATGCGCCTGAAGTGAAAGATGCCCTGCTCAGCATGATCCGGCTGGCGAATGCTGCGGGCGTTCCGGTCGGTGCTCTTGGCCTTGATCCCGTGTTTGTAAAGAAACTTTTCCGGGAAGGCCTGGACTTTCTCGCCTACGGGATCGACACCATTCTAATCTACCGGATGTGCCGCGATATTGTTCAGTCTGTCTTGCCCGAGTCCTGAATCATATTTCCATTTTTTATAGGCACAGCCCCGCCGGAAAGCTTCCGGCGGGGCTGTGCTGTTTCGTATTAAGTTCTATATTCTATATATTCTTTTATTCTCTTGATGTCTGTGTTGAGTCGTCGTAATTCTCGATAATCTTCAGGTGTCTGCCCATCTCGTACACGGCCAGTTCTTCATCTCTGGCCTTGACCGCTTCATAGATGCGCCGGTGCGCTTCCGCAGTCTTTCCATGATACTCCTCCCGCTCAAAGAAGCGCATGCGCAGCTCCAGGATCAGGCTGTTGACGTAGTTCAACATCGCGGCGAAAATCGTGTTGTGGCTGGCATAAGCCAGATTGACGTGGAAGTCCACATCCGCTTCAAAGTCCGTCGCGTCCGCTTCCAGCCGTTCCACCGAATTGCGAAGCCGCTCCAGGTCCGCTTCCGTTGCCCGGATGCAGGCCAGTCTGGCGATTTCTCTCTCGTTGGTCCGGCGGAATTCCATGAAGTCCTCGAACGTGTCCTGAGAATAGGAGAGGTCAATCAGCGAGCGGGCCTTCCGGAAGCGGTCCGCGTTCTTCACCAGGATCTTGCGGTTGCCCCGGTTCTCCACGATCCCCATGAAGCTCATGATCGCAAGGCACTCTCGCAGGGAATTGCGGGAAATGCCCAGGGCCTCTGCCAGATCTCTTTCCGGCGGAAGCTCTTCTCCCACCCGGATGGTCCCGGCTTCCATTGCTTTCAGCAGGCTGTCCATGACAAGCTCCGGAACCTTCGGTCCGTTGTTCTGGATCTTTTCAAACTGCATTTTTTCTCTCCTTAAACGTCTGTCAATCCGAAATCTGTACGGATCACGGATTCATTGTCTCACGATCCATCACACCGAGCACTTTTGCCACCCGTTCGGCCATCACGCGGTGGCCCTCCGGGTTGAGATGAAGGCCGTCCAGATAAAGCTCTGTCCTGATGTTCCCGTTCCGATCACGGAAATCACCCCGAAAATCGATCATCCTGACACCGAAGCTTAAGCAGAAGCGCTCCAGCCACTCGTAGTACTCACGGATCACTTCCCCTGCTGTCGGAAAATCCACCAGATCGGCCCACATTGACGGAAAGTCCCCCTTGGCAATCCCGGGTCCGACGGCAATCAGCGGCATCTCTCCCTCTGCGAAAAGCTGATGCGCCATGGCAGCCATATTCTCTCTCGCACCCGTGCTGCTCCCGGAGAAAAAGATGTCGTTGCATCCGCCCATCAACAGGAAGCAGCGCT
>JAGAFT010000209.1 GCA_017627975.1 Oscillospiraceae bacterium | reverse complement strand
GCTTTCCGGCATCCTGCAGCTTGACGTAGCCGCCGTTGAGGTAGTAATCATCTCCGCCTTTCTCGGCAGGGATCAGGTTCATGTTCTCCAGACGGCGGATGTCGTTGGGAGACAGAAAACCGTTGCTGATACCTGTGGCGTAGCCCTGCATGCGTGAGGCATAGTCGCCGCGGAGCAGGCCGTCCACATTGAACTTCGGGAAATACTGATCCTGCTCTGCCTCCAGCAACAGGTCTTTCATGATCGCCTGCTCGAAGCGGACCAGCCACGGAGTCAGCGTGTGCACCACGAAGTCGATGCTCTGGTGCTCGATGTTCGAGAATGTGGCGTGCTCCAGATCCTGCACCATGTGCGGTGGCACCCGGAAGATGCGGCAGATCTCGTTCACGCCGAACTGGCGCGTGGAGAGGAACTGACTGTCCTCCGGCGGCAGGGAGATGGCCTTATAGGACATGCCCTCTTCCAGCACTGCGACCTTATGGGCGTTATTGGGACCGCCATAAACATCGGACCAGTTTTCACGGATCTTCTCCGGATTCTTCAGCACACCCGGATGTTCCAGAACACCGCTCGGCTGTGCGCCGTTCTTAAAGAAAGCGCTGCCGTATTTCTCCACAGCCAGCGTGGTGCCGAGGCTGTTTTTCATCATGGCGATCGGAGAAAAACCGACCAGACCATTGAAACCCAGACCGGGGATGTGGAAAATCTCGTCCCTGCGGAAGTAGATATCCTTGTTTTGCTCTCCGGGCACCTCATCGGTGTAAGCGTGGTAGATGTAATAGATCTGCCCCTTCTCGTCACGATCCGGCTCCACGTTCTCGGGCAGCAGCGGGTACAGCGCCATGATGTTGTTCCGGCCGTCCCGGATGATCTGGGCGTAAGCATTGCCCCAGAGGAGCAGGTGCGTCATCATGGTTTCCCGGAAGGAGAAGCTCGTCATCTCCGGATTGGGCTGCCGGTAGAGCAGCTTATACAGCGGATGGTCCTTAGCCCGCTCTTTATCCTTTTCCGCTTCATCGGAGAAGCGGTACAGATGCAGCGGGAGCCCGGCTACCGTCTCCGCCAGCAGCCGGACGCAGGCATAGACCGTGGCGATCTGCATGGCGGACTTCTCATCCACTTTCTCGCCGGAATCAGCTTTGCCGAAAACAAAGGTCTGCCCGGAATCGCGGACGTTATCCGTCACCTGGGGAGCGTCTCTCGCGCTGATACCGAGCCAGTCAAGAAATCCCATAGTCATTCCTCCAAAAAGAAAAGCTCCCCGGACTGCCGGGAAGCTCTCGCGCACTTTTTCATGATATAAGCATAGCACAGTTTCCAAGGGAGATTTTATCCGCTTTTGGACATCAGAAAACCATCAGACCGCGCTCGTCATAGACGCTGCCGGTGTTTTCATGACGGATGCAACGGTCCAGCGCCATGATCGCAGCCACAATGCCGTCGATCTTCTCCGGACTCTTGGCCTTGGTGCATTTGATATTCCCGGCAGGGTCAGTATCTACCACCACGTTCCCGCTCATCCAGCGCATGACAGGATTGCCGCCATGCACAATCCGGCCTTCCATCAGCAGCTTATAGAACTCCTTCGTCGGTGGGGACATGTCCTTATACCCCTGACCGAAAGGCACAACGGTAAAACCCATGCCCTCCAGATCCTGCGTCATCTGTACCGCGCCCCAGCGGTCGAAAGCGATCTCAAGGATGTGGTACTGCTTGCCCAGGTCCTCGATGAACTTCTCAATGAAATCGTAGTGGATCACGTTGCCCTCGGTGGCATTCAGGTACCCCTGCTTATACCAGATATCATAGGGAACCGATGCCCGACGCACGCGGAGTGGGATCGTCTCCTCTGGAATCCAGAAGAACGGTAGCATGATATACTTCTCCGTCTCATCACGCGGCGGGAACATGAGCACGAAAGCTGTGATATCGCCGGTGCTGGAGAGGTCCAGTCCGCCATAACAGTCGCGGCCCTTCAGCGCCTCCAGGTCGATCGGGATGTTGCCAAGATCGTACACCTGCTCTGGGATGAACCGAGTCAGGGACGATACCCACATGTTAAGCCGGAGCTGCTTGAATACGTTTTCCTCGGCAGGATTATCCACCGCCTCCTGAAACATCTCCCGGACGCGCTCGATCTGGATCGTCTGTCCGAGTGACGGATTGGCCTTGTACCAGTTTCGCTCATCGGTCCAGTCCTCATCATCGGCGAGGCCGTACACGACTGGATAAAAGGTGTGATCAATCTTCCGGCCTGCCATGATATCCAGCGCTTTCATATGGAGCTCGTAACAGATGCTTTCCTTATCCGTGCCTGCGGTTGTGATCAGGAAATACAGCGGCTGTTCCCGGGCATCGCCGGAGCCCTTGGTCAGAACATCGTACAGCTTCCGGTTGGGCTGCGCATGGACCTCGTCAAACACCAGCCCGGAGACGTTCAGGCCGTGCTTGGTTCCAACCTCTGCGGACAGCACCTGATAAAACCCCGCATTGCTGTAGTTCACGATCCGCTTGGTGGCGGCGGCCACCTTGGAGCGCTTATACAGCGCCGGGGCCTTCTCCACCATACGTCGGGCCACATCGAAAACGATAGACGCCTGCTGCCGGTCCGCCGCCGCACCGTACACCTCTGCCGCAGGCTCCCCATCGGCGTAGAGCAGATACAGGGCAACGGCGGCTGCAAGCTCAGACTTTCCATTTTTCTTCCCGATCTCAATGTAGGCCGTGCGGAACTGACGGTGGCCATCCTTATCCACGATACCAAAGATATCCCGGATGATCTGCTCCTGCCAAGGCAGCAGCCAGAACGGTTTCCCATCCCATTTTCCCTTGGTGTGCTTCAGATTCTCAATAAAAGTAACGGCCCGATCCGCTTTCGCCTTATCGTAATGAGAGGTCGGAAGCATGAATCGGGTCGGTTCATAGTTCTTCAGTTTTGGATAGTCCGCAGGCCGCACTCTGGCCATTAGCCGTCACCTCCCAGCAACGCCTCGAGTTCATCCTCGGAACCGCTGCCGGTGGTATCTGCAATAATACGGGAGCGGGATGCAGGCGTCAGACCAAACTGCTCTGCAAAGCGGTTCATGACCTTCAGGTACGTCTGCGCGATGGAGACCTGCGGCACCTGCTGCCAGTAGCCGGAAGGCGTTTTCACAATCGTGCCGTGCTGCGTGATAAATTCCTCTGCCTCTTTCCAGCGGGCATAGGCTTGGCAGTAACCGGCAAAGGCCGCCATATCTACTTCCGTCAGTACGCCCATCATCTCCATTTTCTTGGAGAGCCGTCGCCACTCTTTCTTGGCCTCAGCCTCCAGCCACTTCGGACAGGAGGGTGCCTTCTTAACCGGCTTGGGCTCCTTGTCATTCAGTTTTCTTTTGCCCGGATTGCCTTCCAGTTCTTTGATCGCGGTAGGCGTGGGCTTTCTTCCGCGAGTAGCCATGTGTCATTCCTCCTTCCTCAAGGCATGAAAAAAGCAGGCTCCGTGCCTGCGTCATAACGAGGAACACAGCCTCCCGGCTGCATTCCCGCGGTATTCTATTGTGGATCAGCCCTTTCCGACGTCTGCCTCGACCTTCTTCGCTCGGTCCAGCGCCTGCCGGAGCAGTCCCCGGATCTCCTTCATGAACTCAACATCATCGGCGTTCGCGCCGACCGGGTCGTACCGGATGCTCTCGAGCGTGCTAAAAAGCTCCGAGGCCAAGGAATCCGCATCGTCCGTCAGGGTGTACAGGGTTTCTTCGATCTGGTTCATATTCAATCCTCCGTGTGCGCCATCGCCCATGCGATCGCGTGGCCGTCGTCTTCAAAGGCAACCTCGCTGGCGGTTCTCAGCCCGATGATTCCTTCGCAGGAAAGGTCGTCGTCCAGATGCTCGTAAACCGCGCCGAAGTAGCAGGGCTTGCCTTTGCCGGTGTAGTAATGTCCGGCGAGGAGCACCTTGTCTCCAAAGCTCAGGACCTTGCTCCAGCGGCATTCGAGGTCTTCCGGGGTGCTGGGATTCGGAAGCCGGTAGGTTCTCATCGCGTCGTTGATCGTCATCGTCGTGCCCTCCTTAAAAAGCCTTTGCAATCCAGCGGCCGTGTTTGCGGCTCTTGCTGAAAAGGTAGGTGGTTCCGTCGACCTCAAGGTAGCGGTCGTTGACGATGCAAACCTTGTGGCCCTTGGCTGCCATGTGGCTGTAAGCCCGGCTGGCAAGCTCCTTCACGCTGATCCCAAATCCGTATCCGTCGATGTAGTTCTGAAGTTCCGTCATTGTCGTGTCCTCCGTATGTGTGTTTTCCCCTTCGGGTACTGTATATATCACTCTAAACGGAGATAATAGCAAGATAATTCTGCGCCATAATATGTACAAATAATCCGCGCCGGAATTGGGCACATTATGACGAGAAACACAGCCCTTTCAGGCTGCGTCCCCGGCGGCGGTGCCTGCCCTTATCTCAGGGCTGCGGCAAAGCGCTCTTTCTCTTCCCGGGTGTAAAGGTCGGTCCAGGGCCGCTCCTCACCGTGCAGGTCGTAGGTCAGACCGTAAATGTAAATGATCCGTTCTTTCTCGTCGTACATCCGGCTGTCGACCCTCACGCTGGCGGGGTGGAAGCCGAGGCTGGTGTAATGCTCGTGAAGGGCCTGCTTGTATTCTGGGCTGCCGTCCGTCCGGATCGTCAGGGTGGTGCCGTAGCCAAGGGTGAACTGTCTCAGGCTCTTGCGGATGGCGTTGAACTCGTTTCTTTCGATGCGCTTCATGGTGGTATCCTCCGTTCGTTTTTGTACTGTATATATCACTCTGAACGGCAGATATATCAAGTTAATTCGACGCCATAATGTGCACAAATAATCCGTGCCGGAACTGTGTACAATCGAGTAGGGGGAATTTTCTTCCCCCTCTCACACCACACAGCATGCCGTTCGGCACTGCGCGGTTCAACTTAATT
>JAGAFT010000208.1 GCA_017627975.1 Oscillospiraceae bacterium | reverse complement strand
GCCTGCCTTCCTACGGCTACCAGATCGGCGACTTCACCGTTGATCACGACGGAAACATCATCGGAGAGGATTTCGGAGCCCTGCAGGATTTCCTGCGGAGGAACGGATACGTCAACAACGAGCCCGCCGCCGATCAGGAAGCCGTCACCAAAGCACAGCCGGATGAGGAAGCGCCTGCTGATTCAGAAGCGGAGCCCATCACCAGCATGGACATTTCGATTCCGGCGCGTGATGCGAAGGTGACACAGCTGAAGAACCTGATCTTCATGCTTCACAGCCGCCAGACCCTGATTAACCGCATGACAGACAGCGAGTGCCTGAACATTCCTGACATCCTGATCGACAGGCTGCAGGAAAGCACACCGGAAACCCTGGAGGATCTCACCAGCCTGCTGGACGATTCCAGAGCGGTGGCCGAACTGACCGGATTCGATTTCCGGGACGGAAAGGTCAGCATGACGTTTCCCTTTGACGAGACACAGCCGGAGCGCTGGACAACCTACGCCAACCTGCTGAATCGGATTTACGACGCGGCGATGAAGGCCATACGGGTATTCCCGGACCGGGTGGAACCGGACGACCAGAACGAGAAGTACCTCGCGCACGTCTGGCTCCAGCGGCTGGGATACCACGGCGCGGATTTCAAAGCCGAGCGGAAAATCCTGCTGGGCCACCTGAAAGGCTACTGTGCCTTCGGAAGCGGCGACAAGATGCAGGCCCACAAGGAAAAGTACACCGCCATCCGGCGGGAGCGCAGGCTGGCCGAGCAGGAAGCGGCGGTGCTGGAGGTCATGGTTGAGGAGGCGACGGACAATGAGTAAGAACATTCAGGAAGCCCTGCTGGATTTGAAAGCCCGGCAGGAAGCCGGAGAAAAGATGCCCTGCCCGCGTTGCGGACGGGACACTATGAAGCCTGATCTGTACACCAACGCGCTGAGCCGACATGCCGACGGCATCTACGTGTGCGACGACTGCGGCACAGCGGAAGCGATGCTGGACTTCATGCGGAACCCGCTCCCGCTGGAGTGTTGGGCACAGTTCAGAGAGGGTGAAGCCACAGCGGATTTCAAAGCGGTGCCCGGCGAAGAAGCGCTGAAGACCATCAAGGCCGAGCATGTGCCGCGCCTGATCCGGATCTTCCAGCAGTGGAAGGCGGGCACAGATTTCAAAGCCCTGCGGATCACGGCGATGAAGGAATGTCCCGGCCTGACACAGATCTGGGAGGAACCTTTCCAGGCGCTGTACACGGTGGCCGACGGTGAGATCGTGATCCGGTTCCGGGAGAACAATGACGCGGTGGAGGTTGCCGCAGACCACCTGACCAAAGCGAAGTAAACCCCTGCAGATTTGAAAGCGGTTCAGCCAAGCGCTGGCCGCTTTTCCTTTTGCCCGCGTCGCCGCTACGTTTGCCCCTGTCGCGGGTTTTGGGGCGAGGGCCGAGGAAGAACCCGACCGTGCGAAACGGCGCGAACGTGGGCCAAACACGGCGCGGATTTGGAAGCCGTCCAGAGACGATGAAAGCCGCCTTCCGAATTGGAAAGCGGCTGTATTCGTGTGTCCCTGCGGCAGGTATTTTCCAGGTGTTGTCTTACCAGTGCGTGCCCCGCTGCAGGCTCCTCTCCAGCGCGGGCTTCAGGATGGTGTTGATTTGAGAGCGCAGGCCGAGCTTCCGGTAGGCGTCCTCGATGCCCTTGT
>JAGAFT010000207.1 GCA_017627975.1 Oscillospiraceae bacterium | reverse complement strand
GAAGCTGCGTCGACGCGTTCATGTCGCTCGTTTTCGAGAACACAAGCGGCTTGTCGCCGACGAGCCGGTACTTGAACGGCGCGATGCGGACAAAAGAGCCGACGACTATCGGATATCCAGTCCTCATCGCAAGCCGCGTCGCCGACGTAAACGTCTTTGCGGGCCGCCCGAAGAACTTGAGCATTGCACCGCCGGAGGTGTGCTGGTCCATGAGGATCGTCATCGCCGCGTTCGTGTCCTTCCACTGGCGCATGATCTCCGGCTTAAATCCATTCTTCTTGTCGATCACGGTGACAGGCCCGCGGAAATGGTGCTTCGCCATCCACTTAGCGGCGAGCTTGTTGTTCATGACGCGTGCAATCGCAATCATCGGACGCGCGAAAGAAAGGACGTTTGTCGCCGCTTCCCATACGCCATGGTGGGAGCTTACGAGTATGATCGGCGTGTCAGGAGTGTCGAGAAGAAGCTTGACGGTTTCCGGATCGGCAGCAGAGAAGTCGAGGTGCTCGCGGAAGTTTTCCTTCGTCACCACGCCTGGAACGAAAAGCGCCTCTGCAATATGCCCGGCGAGATGGCAGAACGACTTCTTCGCGATTCGCCGTGCCTCCTTCTCGTCAGACGCGACGCCGCACTTCATGACATTCTCTACGGCAATTCTGCGGCGCTTCGGCATAAACGGCCAGAGACAGGCAGCAAGAGCGGCCCCAACATCGTATGCATGTCTCTGGATGAAGTTCATTCGAAACGGATCGTCGCCGCACGGCCGTGGCCGTCAAGCCCCTCAACGGCGGCAAACGATTCGATCGTCGCCTTCGTCTCGGCAAGATCGCCCTTCGTAAACGCGACGAAACTGTGGCGGCGGCGGAAATCGTCGGGCGTGAGCCCGTTGAACATGTTCGCGGCGCCGCCCGTTGGAAGCACATGGCTCGGCCCAGCGACGAAATCTCCCGCGGACTCCGGGGTCCACGGTCCTGCGAACACCGCGCCCGCGCTCCTCACGCCCTTCATCACCTTGGTCGCGTCCTTCGTCATTATCTCGAAGTGCTCGGGCGCAAAGCCGTTCACGACCTCCAGCCCCTCGGCGACGCTCTTCGCGACGACGATGAGGATTCCGTCTCTGTCAATTACGCGCTCGACGAGCGCCTTCCTCGAAAGCGTTTCGGCCTGGCGAAGGACCTCGGCTCGAATTTTCTCCGCAAACTTCTCGGAGGTACACACGCAAAGCGACTTTTCCCAGCCGCTGCCGTGCTCGGCCTGCGAAAGAAGGTCTGCCGCGATCCAGCGGACATCTACGGAACCGTCGGTTAGAACGGCGATCTCGCTCGGTCCCGCGACCTGGTCTATCGCGACATATCCGTAGACCTGGCGCTTCGCCGCCGTCACGAACGCATTTCCTGGGCCTGCGATCTTCTGGACCTTTTTGCAGGTCTTCGTGCCGAACGCCATCATGCCGATGGCCTGTATGCCGCCGACGCGGTAAATCTCAGTCGCACCAGCGAGCTTGAGCGCGTAAAGGAGGACTGGGTTCACCTCGCCGGTCTTGCCCGCAGGAGTGCACGCGACGATTTCCTTTACACCCGCAGCCTTGGCGAGCGTCACCGTCATTACAGAAGTCGAGGCGAGAGGAGCCGTGCCGCCGGGGATATACACGCCAACACGGTCCATCGGGGAGTAGAACTCGCCCAAAGAGCCGCCGCGCGGCGACTTCATCGACCAGGGGCTGCGCAATGACGCCTTGGAAAACTTGAGCACGCGGCGGTGCGCGTCCTTCACGGCGCGTACGATCTTCGAGTCGATGCCCTTCTCCGAGACTTTCGAAAGATCGACCTTCAGCGACTTTGCGTTCTTCGCCTTGAAGCCCTCGAACTTCGCGACGAGCTCCATCACCGCCGCGTCGCCGCGAGCCCTGATCTCGGCGAGCGCCGAGGCGGCGGCCTTCTCGGCCTCTCGCTTCTGATGGACCGGATCCTGAAGCGGGACAGCCTGGGCGGCGGCGACATCAAGCTTTTCGCGGTTCTCGGCCTTTACCTTGGCGTGGTCGGAACGCTTTTCATGACGGTCCTGGCCTGTATTCTCGGCCTGCTGTTTGCGGCGCTGCGCCGCGGACGGACGGCGGGGAGCGAGCCCTTTCCCTTCGGCCCGGCGATTGCGGCGGCCGGGGCGGCGATGCTGCTCTTCGGCGAGCCGCTGATCAACTGGTACACAAGCCTGTTTTAAGACTGGATAAAGGATGAATGCTATGGGAAAAACAATTCTGGGAGTGGATATCGGATACGACAGCATGAAGCTGGCGCTGGTAAAGGACGGGAAGGTCAAAAAGGCCGTCACCGTTGCCATGCCGAAAAACCTTCTGCGGGAAGGCCGCGTGGTGTCGCCCGAGAGCATGGGAGAGCTGATCCGCAAGGCCATGAAGCAGAGCGGGATCCGCTGCGGCCGGGGCGCGCTGGTGCTGCCGAACGAGACGGTTTTCATCCGCAACGTGACGATGCCGATCATGACCGAGGACCAGCTCAAGTACAACCTCCCCTTTGAATTCCGTGACTATATCACCGACGAGCTGAAAAACTACGTCTTCGACTACGCGATGGTCACGACGCCGGGCCAGCTTCGGGCCTCGGCAAAGGCCGGGGGCGAGGACCGGGTCGGCCGCTCCATGGAGCTCATGGCGGTGGCCGCGCCGGTAAGCCTGATCGAGGACGCCAGGGAGTATTTCCGCAAGGCCGGGCTGAAGCTGGTCAAGGCGGCCCCCTCCGTGTCCTGTTATCAGGCGCTGATCCGCGCAAGGATGCGGGCCGGAAGCCCCGCCGAGGAATACTGCGTCCTGGATCTCGGCTACCAGGCGATCCGGATGTACATGTTCCGCGGCGAGCGGCACATCGTCACGAGAGAGCTTGAAATCGGCCTGCGCTCGCTGATCACCGCCATCGCCGAAGCGGCGAACGTGGACGAGCACCTTGCCCATACCTACCTTCTGGATAACTTTGAAGACTGGCAGAACAACCCGGTCTGCGTGAACGCCTATGAAACCATCGCGGTCGAGCTGATGCGCGCGCTGAACTTCTACCGCTTCTCCAATCCGGAGAGCCGGCTCGGGGACCTGTATCTGACAGGGGGCGGCTCGATGATCAAGCCGCTGCGCAAGGCGATCACCGACACGGTGGGGATGAAGATCCATCCGCCTACCGAGCTTGTGCCCGGGGGCAAGACGGTCACCGCCGTTCATGGCCTGATCCAGGCCATCGGCGTGACGATGAACTGAGCGGAGGTGAGAAGATTGGCTGCAGCAAAAAATGACGTGAGCGTCAGAACCGCCGGCGGCAGACGCCGCAGGGGCGCGCTCCCGGTGAAACGGGTCATCAATCTTGCGGAAGTAGACAAGAAGACCATTGACCTGCGCATTGCGATCCCGGCGATTCTTCTGATCCTGGCGGCGGCCTTCGCCTTCAGCAAGTTTGCCGTGGCGGACCGTCTCATCGCCGTCAGCCGGGCCGAGGGCGAGGTGGCCGCGGTCCAGAGAGAGCTGGACGACGCCTATCGCCGGCTGGACAGCTTCGGCGAACTGACCGAGCTCTACGCCCACTACACCTATTCGGGCATGACCGACGAGGAGGTCCACCGGACCGACCGCGCGGAGATCCTGAACCTGCTGCGGAAGGTGGTTCTGCCCGATGTCGCGGTCGACTCCTGGAACGTGAAGGGGAACGTGCTGAACATCACCATGACCGCCGACACCCTGGAGGACATTAACCGCAACGTCCAGAAGATCAACAGCGATGAGCTTGTCGACTTCTGCACGGTCAACAACGCCAAAACGAACGAGAACCGGCGGACCCTCACCCGGGGCGACCGGGAAGAAACCATCATCGAGACAAGCGTCACGGCCCAGGTTGTGGCCTATCTCAATCCCGACGAGGGGGTGGACAGAGGATGAAACGCCTGAGCAGAGATTTTACACGGGGCGAGAAGGTGCTCCTTCTCCTCCTGGCCCTGGTCCTGGTGGGGCTTGCGTACTACTTCATCGTGGACCGGCCGGTCCGTTCGGCGCTGGAGAGCGCCAAAGCCGAGAAGGAGGCCCTGGTGACCGAGCTTACCACCCTCCAGGCGCGGATTGCCCGGATGGAAAAGATGCAGGCCGAGCTGGATGCCCTTCAGGCCAATCCCGAGGTCAGCAAGATGGGAAGCTACAACAACAGCAAGGCCGAGCTCGACTTCATGAACGAGCTTCTGGATGAGACCGACGAATATACCGTGACCTTTACCGGGGTCACACGGGACGGCGACCAGGTGCGGCGAAACTTCAACCTCAAGTTCACGGTGCAGGATTTCGCCACCGCCGAGCGGCTGCTCAAGAAAATCTACAGCTGTGACATGCGCTGCCTGCTGAACGACATCAACTATTCCCGAAGCAGAACTTACTACAATTCGACGGACCGCCTGCGCTACGGCAGAGACTATTATGAGCGGGTGAACGTCAACGCGACGGCGACCTTCTATGAGACCATGGTGGGCGGCACGGCGGATGCCGGACTTCCCGAGAGCGGAAGGGCGGCGTCATAGCCCCGAAGGTCCCGGCGGACCGAACGGATCGAAGACCGTAACAAGTCGACAAGCGACAGAGGAGATAACAAATGTCTATGAAAATTGTTTTGAAAAAACTGACGAGCATGGTGCTGGTGATATGCATGTTCCTGTCACTGTCTGCGCCCGCGGTCGGAGAAGCGCCTCTGTCACTGCCTTCGGAGCAAGCGGTCTATCCCGACGGAAGCACCGTCTACGCGGACGGAACCGTCGTGTATGCCGACGGGACGATCGTGTACGCGAGCGGAACGGCGGTGGGCGCCGACGGCGTCAAGGTGAATGACGACGGCAGCACGCTGTATCCGGATGGCACCACGCTGTACCCGGACGGCAAGATGGTGTATGCCGACGGCACCGCCGTCTATCCCGACGGGACCACGGTCTACGCCGACGGCACGGCCGTGTATCCGGACGGTACGATTATGTACGCCGACGGCACCACGGTACGCGCGGACGGCGTCACGGTGAATGCGGACGGGACCACGGTGTACCCGGACGGAACCACCGTATACCCGGACGGTACGATCGTTTACGCGGACAGGACGAAGCTGTATCCCGATGGCACGGTCGTCTATCCCGATGGGACAACTTTATACATCGACGGAACAATCCTGAACCCGGACGGCAGTACCGTGTACCCGGACGGAACCATCGTCTATGCCGACGGGACCACGGTATACCCCGACGGCAGGACCGTCTACACGGACGGGTCGACACTCTATGCCGACGGCACCACGGTCTACGCAGACGGAACAACCCTAAACCCGGACGGTAGCACCGTATATCCGGACGGGACCACCGTCTATGCCGACGGGACCACGGTCTACGCGGACGGAACCACGGCGTATCCCGACGGCAGAATTGCATACCCCGACGGCAGGACCGTCTACACGGACGGGTCGACACTCTATGCCGACGGCACGGTTGTCTATGCCGACGGGACCACGGTCTATACCGATGGGACCACCGTCTATGCTGACGGTACGACGGTCTATGCCGACGGAACCACCGTCTATCCCGACGGAACGACGGTGTACCCGGACGGAAGCACCAATGTTGCTCCCGCAGAGGAGCCCGCTCCGGCCGTTGAACCGGAGCCGTTCATCCCGGAGCCCGTGGCCGAACCCGAAGAGGTTCTGCCCGCGGAACCGGTCGTTCCCACGGAGCCGACGATAGTGGAGGAACCCACAGAAGCTGCGGACCCTGTCACCCCTGCTGACCCGGCGGAGGAGACGGAGCCTGCTCCGACGATTGCGGGGAAGGAGGCCGAAGAAGCCGAAAACGCCGGGAACACTGAGAATCAGGATGCTGAAACCCGGGACGGCGAAGAGGCCCAGGAGCCGAAAGAAGACACCGAAAAGAAAACAGAAGAGAATCCGGAAAAGACCACCGAAGAGACCGCGGCCCCGGCGGAGGAGCTCCCCCTTCGGACCCTCACGGCCAGCGCGGACCAGATGGCCTTCCGTGACCAGTTCCTGAATCCGAAAGAACCCGTGCTCTGGAGCGGATCGGTCTGGAACTGGCTCTATGGCACGGCCATCGAACCGGCCTATACCGACGACCATGTGACGGTTGAAATCCGCGGCCATCTCCCCGAGACCGTGACGGCGAGAGCCATGTTCATCGAGTTCGCGGATCCCGGCGCGGCACAGAACGCCGAGCGCGCGCTCATGCTGCTGGATATGGCGCTGCTCGATGAGACCGGCGCGGTCTATGTACCCGCGGAGAAGCTGCATGTCTCGGTGAGTGCCGGCCCGGTGTACGGCGCAGCGGAGAACGGCGAGCCGCTTGTTGCCTATTTCGACGACAGCTATGACGGTGTCGGCGAAGCCGGGGACATCAAAGTCCGCCTCGACGAGTATATTGACGGAAGCCGCCTGGTCTACGTCCCCGAACAGGCCGAGGCGCTTCGCTTCTGGGAAGCGGGCGGAAGGCTCTCCACCACCGAGAACAGGACCGTCGACTTCGACGAGAACCGCTTCCCGTTCCGCTTTGTGCTCTCGGCACAGCAGGAACCCGTTGCGGCGGAAGAGCAGCCGGACGTACAGGCTCAGGAAGCACAGAATCAGGAAGAAAGCAACTCCGATGTGCAGCCGGCCGAACAGGAGAATGTGATCAAGGATGTCATGCTCTCCGGAACGGTGGTTGCTTCGGACGGATATACCTATGAAGTCAGCGTAAGCTACCCCGCCAACTGCGGCATCCCGGCAGGGGTGCAGCTTTCGGTGGAAGAGCTGGTCCTCGGATCGGACGCCTACTGGGCGTACATCAACCAGAGCGCCGCGGAGCTCGGCGTCTCTCCGGCGGAACTCAGCCTTGCCAGGGCCTTCGATATCAGTTTTGTGGACCCGGCGACGGGCGTACAGTATCAGCCCACCCAGGATGTCCGGGTGTCGATCCTGCTGATCAGCACACCGGTGAATACGGAAGAAGAAATAACGGTACTGCACTTTGACGACGAAGCCGGCGAGGTGCAGGCGATGGATGTCGCCCTGAACGGCGAGACCATCGAGTTCGAGACCAGCGGCTTCTCGGTGTTTACCGTTCTGCAGAAGAACAAGGACAATAACCTGATGGCCGCGAACGGAACGGATGACGAAAACGGCGCCGGCGACGGCAATCAGGATGACGCTATTGCGACGGTGACTATCACTGCGAACAGCAGTACGAAGTTTTATGGAGACGCAGATCCAGAGCTGACAGCGACTGTCGATGGGCTGATCGGCGAAGATGCTGTCGAGTATACGCTCTCACGTGAAGAGGGCGAGAATCCAGGCGAGTATGTCATTACAGCCTCCGGCGAGGCTGAGCAGGGCAATTACACAGTAAACTATACAGATGGTACGTTTACCATTACGAAGAGAGCCCTGACAATTACGGCCGCCAGTGAAACCAAAATCTACGACGGCTACGAGCTGTCCAACGACGGATACAGCGCGGACGGACTGGCTGAGGGGGACAGTGTTAAGGAAATCGTTGTTTCAGGCGCGCAGACAGACGTAAATGTAAGTGACGATCCTGACGTGGATACGACTCCTAATAATATGGTTCGGGATGCACGGATCGTGAACTCAGCTGGTGAAGACGTGACAGAAAACTACACGATTACCTATCTACCCGGCACTTTGAAGGTAACAAAAAAACCAATCACCATCACTGCGGATAACGCTGAAAAGGCCTACGACGGCACTGAACTGACAACGGATGGCTATACAAGCACCGGCCTTGCCGACGGCGATGTGTTCGACAGCGTGACCGTTACCGGTTCCCAGACCCAGGTGGGGGAGAGCAGTAACATCCCGTCAGAGGCGAGAATCGTCCGTCCGACGGAGAGCGATGCCGTTGTCGATGTGAATGATAACTATGACATCACGTATGCCAACGGTACTTTGACGGTAACGAAGAGCGAACTGGCCATCACCGCCGACAGTGCTGAGAAGGTCTACGACGGTACGGCGCTTACGAAAGAGACTTATACGGTCGAGGGTCTTGCAGAGGGCGACAGCATTCAGAACGTCACCGTGACCGGCAGTCAGACTGGCGCCGGAGAGAGTGCCAACGTTCCCACGGCGGCCACGGTTGTAAACAGCAACGGGGTTGATGTAAGCAGCTGCTATAGCATTACCTATAAAAATGGAACGCTTGAAGTAACGAAGAAGAGTGTCAAGCTGACCGCCAACAGCGGGGTAGAGATCTATAACGGGAATGAAAAGACGATTCAGGGCTTCACGGTCAGCGCAGACGGTCGACGCCTGGATGGTATTACATTTGATTCCGTTTCCGCTTCCGGCTCCGGTATGGAAAAGGGAAGCTATCCGGTTATCTTTACAGGTGTGACGCCGAACGAGACGACGGACACCACCGGCAACTATGTCGTCAACGAGACGGAGAACGGCACATTGCTTATCACAGCAAGTGCGCCGCTCGAAAAAACCCTTACGTTCAGCGGCAACATTGCCGAGTACACGGTCACCGTGAATCCAGAAGGGTTTAAATTGAACGGGGGAAACAACCTCACCCTCAAGGACACCTTCACCGAGAATCAGTCGATCGATTACAGCAGTGTTTCCGTCAGCAGCGATGTTCCCTATGACTTCAGCGGCTACACGGGTACGTTCACCATCCCGGATCAAACACCCATTACCATCACCTACAAAACCCGCGTTGCCGGCGCGGCTGGAACAACCGCGACCTTTGGCAATACGGCGGAGCTCGGCGTCACTCAGAACGGAAGCTTTGACGCTTGGTTCAGCACGACGCGGACCGCCGAAGAAACCATTACGCCAACAGGCACGGATATTGAAGGCACGGACGGCGTCTATACCATCCGGCTCTATGCCTATGCCCAGAACCATATGGAGCAGGGACTCGGAGGGGCTGTATTCCGCCTGCTGGATGCAAACCAGCGGCCCATTTCCTATCAGGCCGGTGAGCAGGCCGGCAATCCGGTTACGTTCGTGACCGGCAACGATGGCTATGTGGATGTCGCGCTTGATGACGGCATCGTATCCATCCGCAAAAACACGGTTTATTATCTGGAAATGATCACCGCGCCCGCAGCGAAAAACACGGATGGAAGCTATACCTATTATCAGAAGGACAATACCCTTTACCGCTTCCTCATCACCGACGATCCGAGCTACACGGGAGAGTATAACTACTTTAACGGCGACGTGCTGAAGGTGCGCTGCTATCCTGAGTCTGCCGGTGTGAATGTTACAAAGCGCTTCTCCGGCAACTATAGCCTGACGGAGGAACAGAAGAATCAGATTCGCTTTGTCCTGCAGAAGGAAGACCTGGCAAGCGGCAATTGGGTTGATGTGGAGTCCCATACCTATGCGGAGTTCTCCTACGACTCTATGAACTTTGACGCGGGACGCGAGGGTGGTGCCCCGCTTGAACAGGCGGTTCTGTATCGCCTGATTGAGGAAAACGACACGATCGAAGGCGTCGATCACAGCAGTTCTGTCACCCTCTCCTACCAGAGGGACAACGAGATGGTCCAGGAAAACACCAATGAGTTTGAAGTAAACCCGGATCACAGCACTTATAGCTTCAGTCTTGTCTATGACAACTCCTATGTTGACCACAGGCTGACTCTTGTCAAGATGAACGAATTGACCGGGGAGCTGCTGGCCGGCGCGGAATTCAGCGTCTATCAAGCCGAAGATAGCCACGCGGTGAAAACCTATACCACGGATCGGGACGGAACGCTGGAGATCCGCCGCAGTGATGAAGGGGCCGACTATGCCCCCGATACAGCTTACTATGTGACAGAGACGAAGGCGCCGGATGATTACCTTATGCCAAAAGATCCTGAGAAGGTTTATTTCTACTTCTCTGAGAACAGTGCAGGTGTACCGGAAGGAATACCCACCGGTACGACAGCCGTGGATCTTACCACCTCTTACGACACGGTCACAATAGACAACCGGACCGAGACCGTGAAGGTACCGGTCACTGTGACCTGGGATGTGGACGGCGTAAAAACCTGGCCCGCGGAGGTCGACTCCATAGTTGTTTCCCTGTATCAATCGGTGAACGGAGGAGAGCCCGAGCAGGTTATGCGCGATGGCAGCCCCATGACCGTTACCCTGAACAGCGGAAAAACCTTTGATAATACCACCTTTGTTGATCTTCCCGCACGTGACATGAATGGAAACGACATTGCCTATTCCGTCATGCAGCAGGAGCTTTCCGGCTATTATACCTCCTATAAGGTCAGCGGCACCGGCTGGTATGTCGTGCGAAACGAGTTGGCTGTCAGTGTGACGGTGAGTAAGGAATGGTATGATCTGAGCGGGAATTCAGTAGAGAATGCCGGCGATAAGCAGGCGGTAGCCTTTGATCTCTATCGTACAACCGCGGATCACCCGGAAATCACTACACGTGCAGACTTGGAAAACATTCTGCGCGGCGAAACCCCTGTCCGAACCGGTCTGACGCTCTCGGTGGACAACGGCTGGACAAACACTGTCACCTCTCTTCAGAAAGAGAATGCCGATGGAGATGACTATTACTACTTTGCCCTGGAGTGCGAGGATTCCATGCCCCGGAACAATGAGGACAGCTATGCCGTTGTCCCCGCCGGCGAAGGGACTCTGCGTACCCTGACAATCAATAACACTCAAACCCCGGTCACAGTCATCATCAAGGCGCAGGATCTCACCAAGGCCTACGGCCAGAACGATCCGGAATTCACTTTTACAACGGAAGTTCAGGATGACGAGTGCACGGTCACCGATCCTGTTCAGGGTGAGGACGGAACATACACTGTCACGGTGACCAAGGGGGATGAAACAAAAACCATCACCTTTACATGCTCCCGCGAAGAAGGGGAGGATGTGGGCAGCTATACCATTGAGCTTACCGGTGAGGCCAGTCAGGAGGGGTATCGCGTCCGCCTGGACAACAGTACCCTGACCATCACGCGCGCCCAGGTGACCGTAAAGGGCACGGCAACAAAGCTCTACGGCGACCCGGACCCGGCGCTGGTTGAAATCACAGGCCTGAAAGAAGGGGAGACGATCTCCTACTATGCCTACCGTGATATCGGTGAGCAGAAAGGCAGCTACCGCATCACCGTCACAGGACTCACTAGGCAGGGCAACTATGAAATTACTTATATTAACGATTATCTGACCATTGAGCCGGCGCCCGTAACCGTGACGGCGGATAATCTCAGTAAAACCTACGGCCAGGAGGATCCCACGCTCACCGTCACAATAGACGGACTGAAGAACCAGGATGCGGCGAGCGTCATCCACTATGAGATCTCCCGCGCTGAGGGTGAATCGGTGAACGAGTACCCCATCACGGTTACAGGTGAAGAAGCACAGGGCAACTATACCGTTATCTTTGTACCGGGTACATTTACAGTAAACGGGCAGAAGGTTACCGTAAGAGCAAAGAACCTCAGAAAAACCTACGGTGAATCTGATCCTGCCTTGGAGGTAGAGATCACGGGGCTCTCGGAAGGGGAGTCAGTTGAATATGAGGTCACTCGCGAAGAGGGCGAGGATGTGGGGACCTATGTCATCACACCTGAGGGAGATACTGCGCAGGGAAACTATGAAGTGACCTTCGAGACCGGCCTCCTGACCATCGACCGCGCGGACCTTACCGTAACGCCGGTCAACACTGTCAAAGCGCTTACGGATCCCATTACAGAGGACCCCCAGCTCACCGTAACCTTTGATAAGCTGGTCAATCACGATAACGAGATTGAACCGACTGTTACCCATGAGGGAAACAAATGGATCTATACCTACACCCGCGAGGGAGAGACTGTCCCGGAGTTTGCCTTTACGCTTACCCGCACTCCCGGTGAGACAGCCGGCCCCTATATCATTGTGGCTGCAGCCTACGGTGAGCAGCCTAAGAACTATAATATTACTTATAAGACCGGCATCTTTACGATCCTGACCACCTACAACGTGGTGGTGAATCAGCAGACGCGGGATCTGGTCGACTATACCCAAAATCCGGAATATACCTATACCGCGGTACTGGATCTGAGCAGTATCGGTATTGAAAACTACAATGCCGGGGACTTTAAGGATAACCGCATGAGCTTCACCCTGCCTGCGGATGGGAGCAGCAGCCAGACGCTTGCCATACCCTCCGGTGCAAAGCTGACTGTCACCCAGGACACGGAAAACCCGGATTATACCACAGCCATCACCCTTGATACGAATCCAATAACGGGGACGACGATCGAGATTAACCCCGTGAATAAGGCGGCCTCCATCGTCGTCACCCACGAGCGTATTACGCTGTCCGTTGAGGCCCGTGCTTCCCATCGCCAGACGTCTGATGGGAAGGCGGACGAGAATGGCGCTGCCATCGTCACGCCCATTGCATATCTCGGCATCCCCAGAGACGAGGAGAAGAATCCCATTGCTCAGACTGCAGAAGACTTTATCGCGGGGCTGGACGCCCAAGGCGTCTATAATCTGCCCGAGGATATGTACTATGTGCCCGAGCATGCCTCCGTATATCGCGGCGATACTGCCGTTGCAACAAACGTTCAGGCCATCCGCTATGACGCGGAGAGCAAGGCTTGGCAGTACAGGCTGGACGGTTCAGACTTTACTTCCTTCCAGGCGGGAGAGCAGCTTGTCCTCTTCTATATGCCGAAGTATATCTGCCGCGTGCAGGCGGATGGCGAATCCTTCTATACTCTGAATGACGCGCTTCACCACATCCGTGACAATCATGCTGGCACGGGTGCCATTGAAATGCTTATTGACAGATACACTATGCCGTCTGCCGATGCGCTTGTAATTCCCACAGATTGCAATATTACGCTGACCACGGCGGATGGGCTTGGAACCATGGCGGTCATACTACGCAAAACGAGCTTCAGCTCCGGCCACATGTTCAACAACGACAAAGGCACGCTGACTCTTGACCACATCATCATCGACGGCAATGGGGTAGCTGCGAATGAAGCCATGGTGCGTAACAACAGTACCTTGACCGTGACCGGCAATGCGATCCTCCAGAATGCCAGCGGCAACAACGGCGGCGCGCTCTATGTGGCGGGCGGCAGTGCGGCTGTCGAAGAGGGCGCATCCTTTACCGGCAACACTGCCACAAACGGCGGTGCGATCTATTACAATAACGGCAGTCTCAGCATTTCCACCGAGAACATCACCGGCAACACTGCCACAAACGGCGGCGCAGTGTATATGGCGAGCGGCACGCTTGAAATAGCCAAGAGCATCACAGGCAACTCCGCCACAAACGGCGGCGAAGTGTATATCAGCGGCGGTGTATTGACAATAGGCGGTACCGTCAGCGGCACGGCAACATCCGGCGGCGCAGTATTCATGACTGGCGGCACAGTCGATGTTATCGGCGGTACCGTCAGCGGCAGCACGGCTGAAAACGGCGGCGCATTCTATATGGAGGGCGGCACGCTGAACATCTCCGGTGGCACTGTGAGCGGCAACCGCGCAGCGAACAGCGGCGGCATGCTGTATGCTACGGGCGGCAATGTGAATATCTCCGGAGGCACAATCAGCGATAATGCTGCCGAAAACGGCAACGGCGGCGCGATCTGCTATACCGGCCCCGGAACGGTGACCGTCTCCGGCGGCACGCTCAGCGGCAACAGCGCTGAAAACGGTCTTGGCGGCGCGATCTACCAGTCCAGCGGTGAGAGTACACTCTCTGCCGGTAATATCAACGGCAACAACAACGCCCAAAACGGTGCGGCAATCTATACGGCCGGCGGCATCACAAACTTCAAGGGCGTGAGCATCACCGGCAATATCGCCTCCGAAGGCGGCGCGGTGGGAATGGCGCTTGGAACAAAGCTGAACTTCTCCGGCAATACCACGGTCTCGGATAACAAGAACACCGACGGTGAAAAGCGCAACGTCTACCTGAATGTGGATTCCGATGAGATCATCAATGTCCCCGATCCTCTGGGGAGCAACAACATTGGCATCTATGTGGCGGATAACGTGCGCTCCACACGCGGCGAGGCTTGCTGCAGTTTCGGCGGCTATGTGAGTACGACGAATCTTTCCAAGATCACGGACGACCGCGGCATTTATACTGAGTATAATTACAACAACAAGCTCTACTGGGGGAAGCCTGTTAAATTCAGCGTGCGGTATCTGCCCAACGGAAACGGCTTCCCGCCGAACACCGCGAGCGGGACGCAGCTGTATGCTGAGACGAGCTATTATCCCAAAACGACGGAAAACCAGATCTACAGTCTGGTTAACCTGCTTTACGACAATTACTACAGCGAGAAGATCAAAACGGGCTATGTGTATGCCTACACTTTCCGCAACGGTGAGACTGCGTTCGACAAATACATAACCTCGATCGACTGGGATGCGGAGGCACGCCAGTGGGTGTATCAGCTGCATGACAGGACCACGTATACGAATAACAACAACGCGCAGATCGTCATCTACTATGCCGATGCTGCCTATATCTCCATCATCAACAACAGCGGCTACGACCTGACCATTGACCCACTGACGGTCATGGGCAAAACGGCTGTCAGCGACGGCTACGGCTATACCGCCGTCATCAACAATGTGACGCAGAAGACACTGCTGCCCATCACCGGTACACACCTTACCATCCCGAAGGATTGCTCTGTGAGACTGCTGTTCCCGGGCGCAAAGGGGAGCACCTGGTCGCTCAGCGGTACCTTTACCGATGCGGTGGAAGGCAGCGAGATCACGTATACCCTCGACAGAGCAGGCGGCGGAACGGAACAGCCGCTTCCGACTACAACCACGGAGGACGGTCTGACTTTCAGCCTCAATGGGAATATGCTGTCCTCTGCGGGAGGCATTTACGAGATTCTGTTCGGCGATCCAACACCTATCTGCAAGGTGGAAAACAACGGTGTGGAGTTTCCCTTCACGAGCCTGAACCTGGCGAAGGACTATATCGTCAGCAACGGCCTCACCACCGCCACCATCGAAATGCTCCTGGACTACCAGCAGCCGAAAAACGATATTCTGGCGATCCCCGAGGGCTACAACATCACCCTGACCACCGCGGCGGCGGAGGGTTCTGAAGCCGCGGCGGGGAAGACCTATACCTATGTGGGCGATGATCCCACCCGCGCCACCATCAGCCGCAGCTCCGGCGATATGGGCGCTGCCGTGACCTCGGAAATCCAGGCAACAACTGCGGTGCTTACCAACGATCAGTGCACCACGTCTCTGACAGTGGACGGCATCATCTTTGATGGCAAGGCGCTGGGTCAGGGCGGTGAAGGCGGCGCGATCAGGGCCGCCAACACCATCGTCAATATCAATCACTGCGACTTCAAGGGCTACACGGCCACGCGCGGCGGCGCGATCTATGTCAAGTGGGGCAGGCTCACGGTCGAGAATTGTGATTTCACGAACTGCAAGATCCTGTCCAGCCAGGATAAGACCGGCGGCGGCGGCATCTGGACCACCACCCACGATCTGACCGTCAAAAACTGCAACTTCATCAACTGCGATTGCAGCGGCACAGGCCCTCAGGGCGGCGCGGTATTCCACAATATCCGTTATGATGGGGCCCCGGTGCATCCGAGCGACAGCCAGAAATTCCCCACCGGGTTTTCAAAAGACTCAACCACCTGGATCGAGAACTGCACCTTTATGGACTGCATCGCTATCGGCTCCGGCGGCACGGTGGAGTCGGACGCCTGGTTTGTCGATATCAAAGGCTGCTTCTTCCATGGCAGCCAGACTACCAAGAGCGGCGGCAACGGCGGCGCAATCAATATCTGGACAAATGACAACAAGAACATTACCGATTCTACCTATCTCAATGTCGACAACTGCTGGTTCGAGGATTGCTCTGCTTCCAACGGAAACACTAACGGCGGCGCGATCAGGACCCTCTGCAGGAATGTGAAGCTGAGCGGCACGACGTTTAAAAACGCCTTCTCCAACAACACCGGCGGCGCGCTGTCCATGACGAACACGGGCATCAAGCTGGAGATCTACGGCTGCACCTTCGAGAATTGCAGGTCGAACGAGAACAGCGGCGCGGTGTACGCAAAGGCGACCACGCTGACCATCGGTGACAGTGAATCTTATATGGATTACAATGCTGAAACCGGGTATGAAGTCGTCAGCGGAACACGCCATACAAGCTTTACAGACTGCACCTCAAAAAAATTCGGCGGCATCAATCACGACCAAACCGGCGACGCGACCATCACCGGCACAACGTTCACGCGCTGCACGACGACCAATGAAAGCGCAGGGGCATTGTACACGAAGACAAAAAAGCTGAAGATAGAGGATACAATGTTCATCAACTGTACGGCTTCTTCGGCTGGCGGCGCATTGTACAATAATGACAGCAGCGGTTCGCAGGTTCTGACAAACTGCGTTTTCGACGGCTGCACCGCCGGTACGAACGGCGGCGGCGCTTACCTTGCCGCAAAATCGCTTACGGTGAGCGGCACAACGGTCCAAAACTGTGAAGCGGTCAATAACGGCGGCGGCATTTATACCGGAACCGGTGGAACCGGTGCAGTCTTTACCGACTGCACGTTTACCAATAACCGTGTGACAGCCTCCGAGGGCAGGGGCGGTGCGCTCTACCACAATTCCAATGGCCTGACCTTCAATGGCGGCGAGTTTGAGAAAAACCGTGCTGCCTATGGCGGCGGTATCTATCACAACGGTGGTGCGTTCAACCTGAACGATGCGCAGATTTCCGAGTGCTTTGCCACAATTTCCGGCGGCGGTATCTATCACGGCAATGGTACATTCAAGTTTAATCATTCGCAGATTTCCGAGTGCTATGCGGTTACCTCCGGCGGTGGTATCTACAGCAAAAACAACCTGTACGCTTATGGCAGTATCAAGGATTGTGCTGCCGGGCAAGGCGGCGGTATGTATTCTGATTCCAAGCTGTACTTTACAGATACCGCAAATGCCATGACCATCGAAAACTGCCAGGCGAAGAATGTCACACTCAATGAAGATGGCACTGTGACAGTGGCGGAGAGCTTTTCCGCTGACAACCTGGGCGGCGGCATTTACAAGAAAAGCGATCTTTTCGACATGAAGTCTGCCATGGCTACGGTAAAAGGCTGCTCTGCCTATAATGGCGGCGGCGTTTATTACAACACCAGTGGCACATTGACGTTCAGCGCGGGTAATTTCTACGGAAACACGGCTGCGAACAACGGCGGCGCGATCTACAAGAACGCGGGCACCATCAACATGTCCGGCAGTCCTGTCATCGGCGGCTCGACGGAGAACGCCAACCACGCCCAGTATGGCGCAGCGATTTTCGTGGCTGACGGCCAGAAAATTACTATCGGCGGCGGCAGAATCACCCACAACGTGGCCGAGATTGGCGGTGCGGTCGCTGTGGGCGGCAGCAACACCAACACGCAGTTGCAGTTCCAGGGCGCGCCTGTCATCAAGAACAACACCAACGCCTCCGGGGAGAAGTGCAATGTCTATCTGGACTACGACACCAATGGCATTATCCGCACTTCCGGTACTGCGCTGAGCACAGGGGCTTATATCGGCGTGTACGTCTCCGACGAGCAGTTTGCCAAGCACGGCAACTATAGCATGCCTTTCGGCACCTACAGCAAGACCGACCTTCTCTCCAGCTTCTTCAACGACCGCATCTATGCCGGCGGCAAACAGGGCAGCAGCAATAATCAGATCGTTTGGGGTGAATTCATCTGCAAAATCACAGATGGGAACGGCAATTTGCTCTACACTGATTCCACGTGCGAAGCTCCGGCGGTGTATACGATGCTGGAGAACAATGGTGGAGAAAACACCACAAGCGCATTCGGCATGCTTTCGTATACCACGCCGAGCCTGTATAATGCCGATGGTCAGTATTCCGGGCCTTATCAGATCCAGATGCTGGTGGGGGACTATAACTGCACCAGCCAGATGAAGATAAAAAACGGTTCAAAGGACATCACCCTAACCACTGCATCCAGAACCCCGGACGAGTGCGGCTTCTACTACACGGGCGCGGCTGATCAGGCTGAGCTCCACCGTAATGCAAATTACGGGAGCATGATCAACACCGACAAAATGAGCAGGCTGGTGATTGAGAACATCACCATAGATGCCGCCTCTGATCGCAGTTTCCCGTCCTCTGAAAACGGCGGCATTGTGCGCATCCAAGGCAGCACACAGGTATATCTCAACGAAAATGCGATTCTGTGCAACAGCAATGTCGGAGGGAAAAACGGCGGTGCTGTCTATATGGATGACGACAACGGCCACTTGTACATAAATGGTGCTGGGATCAGCAATTGTGCAAGCACCATGTCTGGCGGCGGTATCTGCGTCGTAAGAGGCACCATCACCATGAGTGACGGAGCGATCACGGAATGCTCGGCCAAGAGCGGCGGCGGCATCTACCTCGATACCAATGCGTCGTTGACCATGTCCGGCGGCAGCATCACGGGGAACAGCGCCACCGCGGAAGCGGGCGGTATTGACCTGAGAGGTGAAATCCACATTTCCGGCAATCCCGTCATCAATGACAATACGCTGAACGGAAATCCCTGTAACCTACATCTAATAAACGACAACAACACCTCCATTTATGCCGAAGGTCTGGGCCCCTTTGCAGAGATTCGGGTTTATACCTCCGATACCGTTAAAACGAAACACGGTGTAGACGGGAAACCCTTCGGCACATGGACGGACAACGCTAATCTGCATTGCTTCATCAACGACTTAAACGTCAATCTGCGTGGTATGAAAGCAAGCGGTGATGTGCTCATCTACTGGCGTACCAACCCATTCCTCACCGTAGGGAAAATCGTGGATAGCGACTGGGCGATGGACAAGGATGAGGAGTTCGACTTCAAAGTAATAATTGAGGGGCAGGATAGCTTCTCAGGTACCTATGAGGACATGAGCTTCACCAACGGCGTTGCTGTCTTCAAACTGAAGGCAGGGCAGGTAAAAACAGCCTCCGGCCTCCCGTTCGATTTCATTCACAGTGAGGTGAATTATACTGTTTTAGAAACCCTGGCAGAAGGCCAGACGGTCTATGACACGCAATACAGGCACAATGGCGGCGTTTCTGCCCCTGGCAACTCTGTCACCGGCCGCTTTGGTGAGAACATGAGCGAAGATCCTCTTACCTCGTCGAGTGTTTCCAGCGTCGAATTCATCAACACGCGACAGAAGGATTCTCTGAAGGTCTCCAAGACGGTAACAGATCAAATAACGGGCGATGAAGTCATGGACTTTGCTTTCACTGTCACTTTGGATGACAAAACCATTACAAAGACCTATGAAACAAAGCTTTATTTGAATCAGGAGGATACCGAGGGCATAACGGGGACCCCAATTACCTTTACAAAGGGTATAGCGGAGTTTACACTTCGTCATGGCCAGACGCTCGAAATCCTTGGTCTGCCGAAGGAGCTCGGCTTTAAGGTGGAGGAAAAACTGACGGAGGATCAGTACGCAAATTTCCGCGCCTATGTGACTGCGGGCAGCGCGGACGAAGTCCTCTCCTACAGCGCAAGCGGCAATATCGGTGAGCTGAAGAATGTGGCTTTCCGTAACAACCGCTATGGCATCGTCTGCAAATTTGTAAACGATACGGAAGGTCGCGAGCAGCTCTACTTCCGCGAGAACAACAATCCCGACACCGATCCTGTCCCGGCCATCTTTGACGAGCTGGAAAAGGCCTTCGAGACGATCAGCAGCGGCATCAAATTCTTTACCGTTGACGGCTCGACCGCGAACCAAAAGCTGCGCCTGGAGATGGTAAAGCCGCGTTATGAAATGAACAGGCAGGTGACTCTGGCAGAAGACGTAACTTATTATGTCTCTCTCGGAACTGCGCAGAAGACAGATCGTCTCTACCCCTATCCCACCGATGCTGATCCCACGGCCGTGGTGACCCGCGGATTTGATGGCGGCAGCATGATCGCGGATGAGGGCAACCTGACCCTTGACAACATCACCCTTGACGGCGGCAGCGATACCTACACCGCCATTGAAAACGGCGGCATCGTTCAGGTCAACAACGGCCAGACTCTGACGGTGACAAATAACGCCACTCTGCGCAATTCCAAGTCGACCGGCAACGGTGGCGCCATCTGGATCGGTCAGAACGCCGGCCTCATCATGAACGGCAGCGTCACGAACTGTGAGGCCGTGAACGGCGGCGGCGTGTACGCAGCTGACAGCTTCGGCGGCTTGACAGCAGATGCCGGCTATATTGGTGTGACCATAGGAGGCACCATTTCTGACTGTCAAGCGACAGAAGGCAACGGCGGCGCAATTTATGCAGGACACACCACAATTTCTGAGAGCATTCCCGGTGCAGTTCCGCTGATCCTGACCGATACGGCCAAGCTGAACGGCAACGAGGCTGTCAGCGCCGAGGACGGTGACAACACCGGATGCGGCGGTGCAATCTTCAGCGCAGCGGCAGTGGCGGCTGATGGTGCCGTGATTACCGGCAACAGCGCAAAGGACGGCGGCGGGATCTATCTCGATTCCGATGCAGCCTTTACCATGACAGGCGGCACCGTCAGCAGCAATACCGCAAAAGAGAACGGTGGCGGTATCTATGCGAAGAAGATCAGCATTACCGACGGTATCTTTGCTGAGAATTCTGCCAACAGCAACGGCGGCGCGATCTATACCGTTCCGGAGGCCGTTTTGACCATCGACGGAGAAAACACGGCCTTCACCGGCAACTTGGCAAAGCTGGGCGGAGCGGTCTATGATCAGGGCAGCACCACCATGTCCGCGGGCACCATGACCGGCAACACCGCAACAGATAAGGGTGGCGCGGTCTATGTGACAGACGGTAACCGTTTCACCATGACCGGCGGCAGTATCAGCGACAACAGTTCTCCCGAGGGCGCAGTTTCCACCGGCGTAAACGCGGTGCTAGATTTCTCACGAAACGCTGAAGTGTTCGGCAACACTGGTTCTGACGGCGAAACCGCCATGAATGTGTTCCTCGGTTACCACAGCAATACCATCATCAACGCCTCCGATTTGACCGGAACTTCCAAGATCGGCGTGTATGTAACGGACGGCGAAGATGAGCTTATTTACAACAACCACGGCATCGCTAACCGACCCTTCGGTACCGGCAACGGAGAAAACCTCAGCACCTTCATCAACGACAGAGACACCAGCCTGACCGGCATCCAGGGTACAGACGGACTGATCATGTGGCCGGGCAAGGATCTCCAGATCCAGCTCTATCAGAACAAAGTAAATGAGCAGGGGCAGAAAACCACGCCCGTCGGAGGAGCAAGGTTCAGCCTTGCTAACGAGGATGGTGTGACGATCTGGTCCGGCGTAAGCAATGCTTCAACCGGTCTGTTCCCCGGTCTTATCACAATCCCCTGGGGAACCGTCGAGACGGAAAACGGCAGTCAAGCGACCTTCACCAAGCAGAGCGATGGTAACGTAAGCGCTGTGACCTATGTCCTTTCTGAACTGGAGTCCGGTCCGGATACGGTTCGTCCGGCGCGCACCTGGACGCTGACCATCGAAACGGATAATACTGTGACCTGGACAGTGAACCCGCCTGAGCTTGACGGAGGACAGAATGATCCCGATGGAGGCGAAGGGCAGGGAACACCCGAAGAGGGCGAGAGCTCGAAAGTGAACCGCACCCTGAACCTGGAACCCGAATCAGGGGAAGAGCTTGGAGCAACCTTTATACTGTATAACGATGTAAAGCCAACAATCACCTTTGATCCCACCGGCGGCATCCTGTTCGGTAAGGAGGATACAAGCACCCGCACGGATTTGGTCGATTTCACAACTGATGAATTTAACCATACCTATAAAGTCGGGGAGCCTAACCCGACAAAGGAAAGCGCGGTTTTCCGGGCTTGGTCAACGGTGAAGACGCCGGTCGAAGGCGACGGGCATAAAGAGTATAAGCAGGGTGACGAAATCCTTTTCTATCGCGAAACGGATGACGACGATGTGACACTCTACGCCCTGTGGTCCGGAGTCGTCTGCAAAATCACCGACAGGAACGACAATCTTCTCTACGTAAACGGCAGTCCTGCAGTTTACATGTCCCTGAAAGATGGCTTTGACTCTTTTAATGAGGCGGCTTTCACGACCAGGGACGGCACAAAAGCTACCCCCAGAAAGATCAAGATGCTGGTGTCCGAGTATGAGATGACGGAGACCGTCGAACTGGCGCGCGGCAAAACCGCGGAGTTTATGACGGCTTCTGCCATGGATGACGATGGCTACAAAGGTCCGGAGAATACTTGTGTCATTACCCGCGCTTCGACCTTTGACACCGGTAGCATGGTCATCGACAACTATAATCTCGTGCTCAGAAACATTACTCTGGACGGAAGCCTGGAGGACAGCTCCGGCAGCGCAGTGCCCATCAAGGGCGCCGAAGACAGCGAGAATGTCGGCGGCATCATCGCCGTAACCGGCAACGCCTCCCATCTTACTCTGGCAACAGGGGCAGCGCTGCGCAATGCAGCGGTAAACGGAAACGGCGGCGCGATCTATGCCGCTGGCAATACCGTTGTCACGGTCAGCGATGGCAGTATCACCGGCTGCCAGGCTGAAAACGGAAACGGCGGCGCGATCTATGCAGAGGGTACGGTAAACATGTCCGGCGGCGTTGTCAAGGACAACAGTTCCGCAGCGAATGGCGGCGGACTCTATCTGTCGAACGACGCATCGTTCACTATGACCGGCGGCAGCCTCACCGGCAACGGTGCGGCCAACGGCGGCGGCATCTATTCCGAAGGCGGCGTGGTACTCAGCAATGACAAAGCGGTCGTCAGCGGCAATACCGCATCCGTCAACGGCGGCGGTGTTTATGTGAGTGAAAGCGGCAGCCTCAGTCTCACTGCGGGATCCATCGGCGCGAGCGACAGCCCCAACACGGCGGCCAGCGGCAGCGGCGTTTACCTCGCCGGCAAGGCCACGCTGACCGGCGGAAAGATCTCGTATAACGGTGCAGAAAGCAGTGGTGACGGCGGCGGTATCTATCTCAATACCAAAGCGGAAATCACGCTTAACGGTACAGAACTGTCCCATAACAGGGCGGCCACCGGCGGCGCGGTCTACGCGGTCAAACCCGGCGATGCGGAAGAGAATTTCATCTTGATGCTCTCCAAGGGAACGATCTCGGAGAACAGCGCATCCGTCAACGGCGGCGGTGTGTACCTGGCATCGGGTGTGAAGCTTACCATGATCGGCGGCACAATGAGTGCCAACCAGGCGACCAACGGCGGCGCTGCGTATGTGAGCACCGGCAGCGATATGACCCTTTCCGGCGGGACTGCTAATAAGAATATGACTAGCGGTAACGGCGCGGCGGTCTATGTCGAAGGCAGCAGTGGGGAAGCCTATGGCACTCTGAGCGTGAAAGTCGGCAGTATCAACGGAAACATGGCAGACCGCCTCGGTGGTGCGGTTTATCTGGAGGACTATGGGCGGCTGCACGTCTCCGGCGGTACCATCAGTGAAAACGCCGCAAAGGCTGAAAACGGCGGCGCGATCAATGTAGAAGGAGGCAATGCAAGAATCTATCTTTCCGGCAGTCCCACGATTTTCAACAACCCCGGCAACGCTGCGACCACTGCACAGAAGAACCTGGTTCTCAGTGTTGGTCAGAACAATATCATAAACACGGAAGAGAGCGGACTGAAGGATAAAATGACCAAGGGTCCCGGCGGCATGGTTGGAATTTACGTTATTGATGATAATGGCATATATGCAGAACATGGCGTCAACGGTAAACCATTTGGTACCTTCGGTAATACGGATGTGAATCGTATAAATGCGAAACATCTGGTGAACGACCGCAGTCTTTCCCTTCACGGTGTGGAAAAAGACGGGGATATCATTTACTGGCAGGATGTGGTCTGCAAGGTCACAGACGCCAATGATGTGATGCTGTATGAGCGTGTCAATGTCGATAACAGTGGCATCAACGTCTATGCCCCGGCAGTGTATACCAGCCTTAAAGGTGGTTTTGACGCTGTGAACGGAACCCTTTATCGCAAGTCAGGTTCTCGCTATGTTGTTGTGGGAACCGGCGATGTAAAGGTGAAGATGCTGAAGGATTACACACTGGATGACGCTGAAATCATCAACTACACCACGGCGCGAACCGTTACTTTGACGACAGCCGAGACAGAAATCACGGAAGCGATGAAGAACAACGGAGACAGCTATGTCTTTACCCCGGCGGATGGTGCGGAAGGTGATAAACGTACGAAAGCGACCCTCACGCGTGGGCAGACAAGCAGTTCTATGTTCACGGTGAACACCCCCGGAAACAGCTTTAACGTTACCGACCTCATCATTGACGGTGGTATCAATACAATGATGACGACCGAGGGAATCCACGGCGGCGGATTTAACATCATGGGAGTCTCCTCTTCTCTGTTCCGCAACGTCACCCTGAAGAATCTCAACGCAACGGGTAATGGCGGCGCAATTTACCAGAATTCCGGAAGCCTGACCTTGAGTAATTCCGGCTTTATCGGGAATGCGGCAGCGAATGGCGGCGCGGTATATGTATCCAACGGCAGTAATGCTTTCTTGAGCGACGGTACAGTTGTTGGCAATACTGCGACCGGTGACGGCGCGGGCTTCTATCTTGCAGAAGGAAGCAAGCTGAAGATTTCCGGCAACCTTGACTTCGGTAGAAAGACTGATGCAAACGGAACGGTCTTGAGCCCGAGTGAAGGCGGTACAGGAAACTATTGTAATGGAGGATCACAGGAGACCCGGCCGCAGGATATCTTCATCGCCGGATATACGGAAACAACGGCATCCTCCCTCGTGGTGGCAGGAGATATCATCTGCAAAACGAACGGAACGGAGGACGAATCCATTTGGGTTTGGGCTGCAGAGTTACCGCATTACAAGACCTTGGAGCAGTTCGCAAGGATCCAGGATGGCCTGTCGGTATCGGAAGATACTTTAAAGGTTTTCCGCAATGCACGGCCGGACAGCGACACTGACAATGATACAGGCAGTTACCTTTACGGAACCTCCGAAGGCGATACCCCCGTCTATGTCTACTGGAATGGCGTAAAAGGCTCCCGCAAGGTTATTCTGCGGAAGGTGAGCGACAAATATGAAACGCTTCCGGGCGCACAGTTCACAATCTACAGGAGAAGTACTCCTATAGAAGGCACGGATATAAACGGCGACACGACAACGAGCTTCCCATCCGGTACGAGCGGTGTGTTCTATATCGATGAACTGAACTATGGCGTTTACGTGCTCGATGAGACAACCGCGCCGGCCGGATACAGCCGTACCCCATATTACTTCCTGGTTGTAGATGAAGATGGCGCGGAGATTTCGGATAACGAATATGATTCGATGGAAGCGGCACAGCAGGCAGGCGATGAAGAATATGCGAGACGGAAAGAGGAGAGAGCTGCAGCCCAGACGACACCATAAACAGTACAGCCTGACTGCGGCCTGAAGTCTTCTGGAAGAACGGACAGCATCGCAGGCGACGGAAGCGCTTAACATTCCGAAACCAGAGCAACAGCGACATAGCACGCTGATCCGAAGAGGACAGATCGCGGTATACAGGCAGAAAAGTATTCAAATTACCCCAGTTATTACCCCAGTTATGGCGCGTTTTTCGATGCGGAAGCGGCGGTTCCGAACACAAAGGGCACCGCCGCACAAGAGCAAACTAAAAAGAGACGGAGAAGTATGGACACAGACGGGAAACAGAATATGGAAAACACCGTCCGTGTAGGTGTGTATGACAGCCCCGGAGCGTATGCAGCCCCGGATATAATCTGGGAGAACACCGGAATTCGGACGAGAGTGGTGGAAGAGCTCCGGCATCTGGCGGAAGAGCACGGACTCCTGAAAGTGGTGCTCTTCGGCTCTCGTGCCCGCGGTGATTTCCGGAGAGAGAGCGACATTGATCTGGCTGTTTCCGGTGGGAATGCGGAGATGTTTCTTCTGAATGCGGAGGAGACGACCTCGACGTTGCTGAAGTATGATGTGGTAAATCTGGATCATCCTCTGCGACCGGCGCTGCGCGAGGCGATCGAGAGGGAAGGAAAGGTGCTCTTTGAAAAAGTTTGACAACTACCAAAGCAATCTGAGAGTGCTGGAGACGGCAAAGGGGCAGGATCTTGCCAACGAATTCATTGTCAGCGGGATTATTGACAAGTTCTTTGTGCAGTTTGAGCTGGGCTGGAAAGTCCTGAAAGAGCTTCTGACCTATGAGGGGGTTGCGTCGGCGGGCAGCGGTTCTCCGCGGGAGATCATTAAGCAGGCGTATCGTTTTTACCCCTGCATAGAGGAAGACGTGTGGCTCTCGATGCTTGCCCAGAGGAACAGTCTTACCCATATCTATGACGCGCAGGCGGCAAGAAGGCTGATGGAGACCATCATCCGGGATTATATTCCCGCGTTTCAGAAATTGGAGGACAGCATTCTCCGTCGCTACGGCGAACTGCTGGAGACATTGTGAGACAAAGAACCCGGTATCAATCTGTTTTGTATTGTTGTGAAGTAACGGCAGATAACAGTGTTTTGGAGAGAATCAGGAGGTAGACGCTTTGCAAAAGCTGAAACAAAAACTGAAGAGCCAGACCGGAGCGTCGATCACCTTTGCGCTGCTGCTGTTTCTGGTCTGCGCGGTGGTGGGCTCTGCCGTGCTCGTTGCGGGCACGGCGGCCGCCGGCCGCATGAGCAAGGTCGCGGAAATGGATCAGCGGTACTATGCCGTCAACTCCGCAGCAAGGTTGCTGATAGATCAGATTGATGGCACAGATAATACAATGACTATTGTGGAACAGACAGATGGGGGCTCTGATCCTGATTATTACTATCTTGATGCGAGCGGAAGCCTAAAACCATATGATCCGTCGAGTATCAATACCGTAGCGCTGCTCTTGGCTTATCAACTGACCGATGCAAGCGGGTCATCCCCGCTTGATATTGACTTAGATCTGAAGACTACCAAAACCGCAGAATCTTCCACCAGCAAACCACCTCTTGACGTGAAGATTTCGGGAACGGCGGACAATGAACAAATGACGCTGACGATCACAAGCCAGGACTCTGATACACTTCAGTATGCACTTAAACTTCAGTTTAATCTGACAAAAAGCGAGGTCAGGGACCTCGGTACGATCAGTAAAAACGGGGTTTTATTAGAGAGAAAAACAGCAACCTGTAAATATACCTGGAATCTTCAAGAGACCCAGGTGGTAGGATCTCAGAGGTGGGCATGATGCGAAAGAAAGCGTTGAGAAAACTGAAAGAACAGGCGGGCGAGACGATTGCGGAAGTATTGGTCGCACTCTTGATTTCCTCGGTAGCTTTGATCATGCTGGCATCCATGATATCCTCGACCAACAGTATGGTGACCAAAAGCAAGAACACGATGAAAGCATATTATGAAGCGAATGAAAATCTTGAGAAACTGCAAGGAAGCGAAGATTCTATTATAATAACGATTAGTGGAAAGAATGGCACGGAGACTATTACAATGAAGGATGTTCCTTGCTTTGAGAATGCCGTCATGGGGAAGAAAGTCTATGCTTATGGAAATCCATGAGGATAGTGAGTTCAGGACATGATAGGAACAATGATGAAAACATTGATGCGAAAACTTAAAAACAAATCAGGCGTGTCCTTGGCAGAAATGCTCATAACGATATTGATTCTGCTTATGGTAAGCTCCGTTGTTGCGGGCGGGGTACCTGTGGCGGTAAGAGCGTATCAGAATGCTGTAGATGCTGCCAATGCATATTCACTCCTGTCAACAACCGTGAACGCATTGCGCAGTGAGTTTTCTACGGCGTGGGGAGTAGATGTCCTCGATAAGAATACTGTTGTCTATTACAGCGCCAGGACAGGAGCAAAAACAAAACTTTATATAGAAGACGGCATCATTATGGTCAAGGACTACCTGCAATTTGACACAAGCGATAACGACGCGCTCTTGAAACCGAGTGAGAATAAGCCCTACGGCTTGGTGACAAAGACCGGGGGAGAAAAGAAAGATATATTACATGTGAGCTGTGAGTTGGCAGTTCCAAGTTCTGACTCAGGCGAGCCTGCTGCGTATATTGAATTTAACAATCTTGAAGTATATAAGGAAAAAACACCGATCACTTCAAAAAAAATGAAACTGGTTGTGCGGATTCTGAATCCGGAATTCAGCGGACCGGAATATTGGGTGCCACAAAGCTCGACAGGTGGGTGAGAAGAGATGCAGAAAAAAAGAAACAACAGAGGTTTTTCACTGGCAGAGTTGCTGATCGTTGCAGCGATCATAGTTGTTCTTTCTGCAGTCGCGTTTGTTGCCGTGCAGAGCCATCAACGTTCCATGACGCAGTTGGAGTATGATACTATCGCGAAAGAGATCTTTGTCGCAGCCCAGAACCATCTTACTGCCGCAGAAAGCCAGGGGTATCCTGGCCTGTCCCCGAAAATTGATGATCGCAAACAGGGGCAGAAATACGGAACTCCGGATAGCACATTCAGCCTGGCTGCTGACGAGGTTTATTATCTTGTTTACCCCAATCCTGGTGCAGCTGTGGATATGCTGGAGCTTATGCTTCCTTTCGGAGCGATCGACGAGACAATTCGAGCGGGGGGAAGTTATCTGATCCGTTATCAGCCATCTTCCGCCAGAGTTTTGGATGTGTTCTACAGCAACAAAGGACATACGGCATGGCTGACGACCAAAGGAACGGAGTTGTCGATTGGTGCATTTGGCGATTTAATGACCAACTGCCGTAAAACTGGGGATAAGGCATATAATAGCGCTGTTGTTGGCTGGTACGGAGACGGTGATGCGCTTCCGGTAGGAACCAGATTAGAAGCACCGCAGGTGCTTATTCATAATGAAGAAACTTTATACGTTGAGGTGAATGATACAAACAGGGCAGATACATCCCTTGTGTTAATTATCACCGGAGAGACCAGCGGAGCGAAAAAGGCGTTTTATCTGCGCAACGGAACCACAGTTTCAAACGGGAATAGGATTTCGGAATTAAATGTTGTTCTGGATGATATTACGCAGTCAGGATTTCATTTCGGTGAGATTGAAGCAGAATCATCAACGCCGCCGTTTATTCCCGGAGAGAACATTACGATAGAAGCGGTCGCATATAATAATTCTGAGCTTACAAATGTTGCCTATAGTGGAAAAGGCAGAACAAACAGCATTTTTGCAGATCCGAGTTCTTATGTCCCTAAGCAGACCGATACCTCATCAGGCAGTCAAGTTACAAAAACAGATGATCTTAAAATAAACGGGACGATTGTCGATGAAACATCCGGTACTGCTGCGGTTGCAAACTTCAGGCATCTGGAGAACCTGGATAGAATCGTTTCCCATTGGGGGAAAGATCTGAAAGAAAAGAATCCAAAAGAAATCAAATTTACTGCAGCAATCCAGCTGACAAATCTGTCCGATAGTGCTTCTGATGAGTTTTCGTGGACATCATTTGTAGAAAAAACACATGAGAGTATTATTACTTTAGAAAAAGGACAAACAGATTCAAAGAACTATTTGCCGGTCTATCTTGAAAACGGGTTTGACTATTTCGGCCGTAACCATAGCATTAGTGACGTTAAAGCAAATGGCAAATTGACGGGAGATTCTCAACGTAATGCTGTTGGTGTCTTTGGAGAATTGAATGGCGGCAGAGTGTCAGATCTGATGATTTTGGATTCTACGATCAGTTCATCCGCGTCAGCCGGTGGCCTGATCGGCAGCATGAGTGGGACCACGGTAGAGAAATGCGCTGCGAACGGAATCGTTAGTTCAAGCGGTGTGGCCGGAGGCCTGATTGGCACTGCGAGCAGTGGAAAGGTTACATTCTGCTATTCAGCCGGTCATACCAAAGATGGGTCCTATGAAAAATGGATCGAAGAGAAAGACAGCAGTAACAATCCTCATGGATATGACGTAACCGGCGCTACGGCCGGTGGTTTGATTGGAAGCTCGTCTGCAGCGATCAGAGACAGCTATTCCACATGCTCTGTATCCGGAACAGGTTTTGCCGGTGGCTTTGTTGGGAATGCTGACGGAGGAAGTATAACGAACTGCTACGCGGTCGGCTTGGTGGAAACCGAGCTTGCTGCAGCGAAAGACGATCATGCGACAAACAATACGATAGGTGCTTTTGCAGGGAAACTGTCAGCAACTCCTTCGGGTTGCCTTTACTACAGTATTATCAACGAAGTGAATAGAATCGATACAGACAAGAAGATGTTCGATCACTATCTTGGTGCGGTGGGAGATGCCGACAATGATAATATTACCGAGATCGACCTCAATGCACAAAGCTACGAATCGTTTGTCGGTGAGCCGGGTGCATGGACCAAGGCGGAGCCAAATGATGAAGCGTTGGGAACATACTATCAGAATAAGTACAACCTGAAAGGCATCTCAAGACTCGCTGGTACAACAGAAACGCAGACGGGCGGGACGACCGATGCGACTGAACCCATCGTTTATACGCACTACGGCGACTGGCCGGCGCCGGAGATCTTTGTGATCAACAACTAAGAACCAATCATCAGAAACAATAACCAGAGGAGATAATGAAACTATGGCAAACAACAGACTTGCCAGAACCAACGACGACATTCAGCGAGTGCTTTCCGAGCTGCTCCGGAATGTGAAGGACCCGCGGGTCCAGCAGGGGATGATCAGCGTCACCCGTGTCGAGACCACCGGTGACCTGCGCTACGCAAAGGTCTGGCTCTCGGTCTACGGCCTGAAGGATGAGAAGGAGTTCCGGCGCGGGCTGAAGTCCGCGTCCGGCTGGCTCCGGAAGGAGCTGGGCAGCTCCATGAGCCTGCGCTATACCCCGGAGCTCGTCTTCGAGCTGGACCACAGCATCGAATACGGCGCCCACATCAACCAGCTCATCAGCAGTCTGGACATCCGCCAGGATGAAGAAGACGCGGCGGAAGAAGCAGAGGCGGAGGAAGAGACATGACCGTTTCGGAATGCGCGAAGCTGCTCGGAAGCAAGGACGGAATCCTGCTCCTGACGCATAAAAACCCGGACGGCGACACCGTAATGAGTGCCGCCGCCCTTTGCCGTGCGCTGAGAAGAAAGAACAAAAAGGCGTATCTGTACCGCAATACCCAGATCACCCAAAAGATGCTGCCCTTTGTGGACAAGCTTTTCGCACCGGAGAGCTTTGTGCCGAAGTATATCGTCTCGGTGGACATCGCGACGGAGAACCTCTTCCCGATGGGCTTCGACGGCAAGGTGGACCTCGCCGTTGACCACCATCCGTCCAACTCCCACTTCGCGGCGGTGGAGCTGATCGAGGCGGAGCGCTCCGCCTGCGGAGAGATCGTCCAGAAGCTGATCGTCGCTCTGACCGGAAAGCTCACCAAGACCGAGGCCACGCTCCTGTATATTGCGCTGACCACGGACACCGGCGCGTTCCAGTATGCCAACACGGATGAGCAGACCTTCCTCTCAGCGGCCGAGCTGCTTCATGCCGGCGCCGATGCGCACGCGGTGATGCTGCACTTCTTCCGCAAGACCTCCCTGGCCCGCCTGAAGCTGGAGGGGATGATCTATTCCGGCCTGCATGTGTATCACGGCGGGAAACTCGTCATTGCCACGGTCACCCAGGAGATGATGCGCAGGGCCGAGGCGACGGAGGACGACTGCGACGATCTCGCGGGCCTCTCCGGACGGGCGGAGAACGCGCTGATGAACGTGACCATCCGGGAACTCGAGGACGGAAGCTGCAAGATTTCCGTGCGCTCCGCCCCCGGGGTGAGCAGCCTCGCGGTCTGTGCCGCCTTCGGCGGCGGCGGCCATGAGCTGGCCTCCGGCTGCACCATCCAGGCCTCGCCCGAGAAGGCGGAGAAGCTCTTGCTCGATGTGATCGACGAGCTCTGCGGAGCGCAGCTGTGAACGGAATCCTCCTGGTTGACAAGCCCTCCGACTGGACGAGCAACGACGTGGTCCAGAAGCTGCGCGGCCTTCTTCGGGAGCGGAGAATCGGGCACGCAGGGACGCTGGACCCGATGGCGACCGGCCTGCTCACGGTGTTTGTCGGCCGCGCCACGAGAGCGGTGGAGTTTGCCGAAGCGGACGCAAAATGCTACCGCGCCGCGCTGCGCCTCGGCCTCGTGACCGATACGCAGGACGTCACCGGTACGGTCCTCCGGAGGGAAGAGCCCCGTGTGACGCGGGAAGCGCTGGAACAGGTGCTGGCGCGGTTTCGCGGCGAGATCCGCCAGGTGCCGCCCATGTACTCCGCCGTGAAGGTGAACGGGGAGCGGCTCTACAAGCTGGCCCGCCGCGGCGAGACGGTGGAACGCGCCGTACGTACCGTTACGATTCACCGTCTGGAACTCCTGGGACGGGAGGGCGAGGACTGGATCCTCGAGATCCGCTGTTCCAAGGGGACCTATATCCGCACCCTCTGCCAGGACATCGGGGACGCGCTGGGCTGCGGCGGCTGCATGGCGGCGCTGCGGCG